>JBEKBK010000130.1:0-17215 GCA_050015435.1 Bryobacteraceae bacterium | reverse complement strand
TGTTATTGCTGTAAATGCTGTAAATCAACAACGCGAAGGTCAGTACAGCGTCCGGTCCCCGATCGTTGAGGACGCGGTGTGCCAGTCCTGCTCGAGCCTCGCGGCGTCGTTTGAATCCAATTGACCGGCGAGCTCAAAACGAAACGCCGACGGTCCGTCGTGCATGTAATAACGCAGCATGCTAAGAGATACGCAATTCATCCGCCAACGGGTTGAAGTTTCGAAGCGATTGAAAACAGTTGTGGGTTGGCAGAGCAAAGGATGGTGAGGGCCGGATTCCGTGCGCCGGAAGCACGGCACCTGCCTGCCTGTTGGCACTCAGCTCCAGTGTTCATGAATGCTCCTTGTCTGCAAGCTCGTCCATGATGGTCAGGATCGCCAGGCCCTTCGCGGAAACCTCGACTCCCTCACGATGCATCCGCCGCAGCAGACACCAACCGGCTTTGTCGATCGACGTGACTTCGCTGAGATCGACGGACCGCCTCCCCGCCGGAGAACGCAAGCGCCCTGTCTTCCAACACTCTTCGAGCGCGGCGACGCAGGCCCCACACAGCCGTCCGGCGACTCTTAGCGTTAACTGGTCGTCAGTTTGCTCGGTCTCGATTCTCATCATTGAGAAACTCCGCTAAGACAAAGGCATGCCGCAGGCCACGTTGTTAGTCGTCAATATGGTTGAAAACTCAGAGGCCAACGCAGGGCGCCCGCCGCGCGCTGCCGCTGGCGGGATGGCAGGTGCCAGCGGGATGGCCGAGAGTCAAGTCCATATCTTGCTGGAGCGACGCGACTCGACAAGTGGCAGTGGGAATGCCTATTTCAAACCAGACAAGCCAAGTAACAACAGTTTAGACGTCAATAGAAGGAGCAATTCAATGTTTGCTAAGAAAGTTGCACTCTCCCTGGTTGCCGGAACGGTCGCGATGTCATTACCGGCCTTCTCCCAAGAAGAGACTTCGGTCTATAAGAATGAAGCGAGCGTTCAAGCGTTCGGGAGCTTTGTGAAGACTACGACCAGCAACGGCGACGACGAAAGCGCGACCAACAGCGGCGGTGTCCTTGCCAGTTATCGATTCTTTTTCACTCAGCATCAAGGCGTGGAAGCGTTATGGCTACGCCCTCAACACTCAGAGCTACGGGCTCACCGGCGGATCTGTCGGGGTGAAGACGAACTCGCATGAGATCAGCGGCGATTATGTGCTGCGTTTTCCTCAGAAACCTTGGTCGCCGTTCGTGTTGGCCGGTGTGGGCGGCCTGATTTTCGATCCGAAGGATTTCGTGGGGGCGAGCTCGCAGGGACGCGCGGCGTTCGTCTACGGAGCCGGTGCGGACTTTAACCTCTCCAAGCACGTCTTCATGCGGGCCGAGTATCGGGGCTTCGTCTACAATTCCCCGACCTATGACATCCCCGGGCTGAGTGGCCTGGACCGCATCAGCCATCGAGCAGAGCCGTCGGTCGGATTCGGATACCGTTTCTAACACGCACTGGATCTCGACAAAAACGGCCGGGCCGTCAAAGTCTGTAGAGCTGCCCGGCCGCGCAAACGAAGGTGTGTCAAACGAAGGTTTCCTCCCAGCCGCTCGTAAGCGTCGACCAGGCTCTCATCGCGATCGACAACGTAATACCTGGTCTGGTGACCAGTTGCTCCGCCGATGGAAGTCTACGTTCCCCCGGAACTGTTTCGCCCAACGCCATAGCGCGTCGACTCTGAACCAGGGGTGCCCATCTCAACGCACCCTCTGGAGTAAACTTGATGGCTGAGGTGCATGAAATGAATCGCAGAGTTAAGATGGTCCCCGTGCTTTCCCTGCTGCTGGTCGGCGGAGTCGCATTCACCACCGCGTATCGCCTGAGCGCTCAACAATCAACATCGATGGCGAAATCGGCCGCGCCAGCGGACGCCGAAAGCCGTAGCTTTCGGCCGGGGACTGCGCCTGGACTGAAGGTGACCGACCTGGGCCGTTCTTCCTCCCGAACTTATCGCCTCAATATGGTCAAAGGCGATGAGATCATATCCGGCCTGATGGAATTTGCCGAGAAGAATCACATTAAGAACGGCCACTTCAGCGGACTCGGCGCCATTGACAAGGCGACCCTGCGATGGTCCGATCCCGTTAATAAGGGATCGAAGAAGACCGAGATCAATGAAGAAGCCGAGGTGGTTTCACTAGTCGGCAGCATCGCGATGGACAAGGACGGAAAGCCGGCTGTACACGCTCACACGGTAGTCGCGCTTGGGGATGGGAGCACACGGGGAGGTCACCTGATGAGCGCGCGGGTGAGCATCATCGCCGAAATCTTTGTAACCGAGGAAGAAGGCGCGGGAACCAGCGCAACCCAGTAATCGCCGCATACGCGGGGCTATTGCTGCGCCGGAGCCGCGGGCACTGTGATTGGCGAACCGTCTTCGTTGACTGCGACGCGGCGGCGCGGGACGGCCGGAGTGCTTGAGTCGGTGCCCGAAGCGGGTGGCGTCGAGTAGCCGGTATCGCTCGGCGCGTGCGTGACTTGAACCGGCGCGCTGTCGCGGCCGCCCGTGGACGACATGTAAGCGCGGCGGTATCGAACTTCGGCATCGCGGTAACGCCGGCGGGCTTCCGGAGTGAGATCCACCGCGATATTGCGCTCCTGGCCGGGCTGTATACCTTCAGGAAGATTGAAATAGAGCGTATAGCGCTGGCGAATGCGCGTCAACGTATCCTCCAGCGCCGAGGCGTCGTTGACAGACATACTATCGCCGCCGGAATCGCGCGCGATCTCCGCCGTACCTGCGGATTGGGTGAGCGGTCCTCCCGTTCCTCCTCCACGCGGGTAGCGGCTGCCTGGAGGCCCACCGCCGCGCGGGCCGAAGATGATGCCACCCAGCGGTCCGCCCAGGCTGGGACCAGTGCCCCATCCTCCGGGGCTTTGTCCACCGCCGCCTCGATTACCTCCGTACTGCATGGCATCGGGAGCGATCAGCGCGCACATCACCGTATCGGCGCGCGCCAAGGCCCGTCCGACGGCCCGATCGTCACGGTCGAATTCGGTCTGATCGTCGGTCAGGATGACAATGGCGCGGCGAGCTTCGCGACGGCCTTCGCGTTGGATATAGTCCGCGGCGTCGAGCATGGCGCGGGTGATATCTGTTCCGCCATTGAAGCGCTCCTGGCGAAGCAAGCGGTCAAATTCTTGCCGCACCGCCTGCGGGCTGCTGTTGAAAGGCAGTCGCACACGCGTGGATCGATCGAAGACCATGATGCCCATCCGGTCTTCTTTGCCGAGCACAGTCAACGCCTGCCCGGACGCATCGGCAATGCGCTGCACGTGCGGCCGCATGCTGGCGCTCACATCCAGCAAAAAGAGTACATCCACGGGCATGTTTTCGCTGGCGAAGCTGCGAATGGGCACCTCGCGGCCATCCTCGCGGAGAATGAAGTCCCCAGCAGTCAAGTGAGTGATGGCGCGATTGCTGGAGTCGACTACCTGGGCGTCGATCCGAACCAGAGACACATCACTGCGAAAAACGGCTTCGTCGTCCCCCAGGAGTGCGGTTTCGAGGACACACGCGAACAGCAGAACAGTAACAGCTCGAGCCATGGCTTCCTTCGCGAACCCAGTGAAAACCCTCTGGAATGACTACGTAGCCCGGCTTGTGGGCGTTTCAGGAGAGTGACGCGTATCCCGAATGAATCCGCGGCCCGGGTGGCTGTTCGTCCAGAATTCGAGCCTCCGCCGCCAGCAGTTGTTCCCACCGTGCTTCCACCGCCACCTTCGGTCCGATCTTGAGCGCCAACTTCAAAAACATCTTGTAGTGCCCCATTTCAGACGCGAACAGTGCGCGGTAGAAAGCGGCCAACTCTGTGTCATCCGAGGCCGTCGACAGTACGGCGAAGCGCTCGCACGACCGCAGTTCGATCAGCGCCGACACAATTAGCCGGTCCACGATCTCGGCCGCCTCGCCTTTCCGCGTCAGAATCCGCAGCGCGTTGGCATACGGGTTTTTGTGGATTCGCCCCAGTCTCCCCCCGCGCCGGATCAGCAGCCGGATCACTTGTGCAAGGTGAGCCGCCTCGTCGCGCGCCACCCCCGTCATGGCCTCCACCCAGCCCGGGAACCAATCGTTCGGCCAGTGGGTCATCAGCTCCATCGCGTTGTTGGCCGCCTTTTTCTCCAGGAAGGCATGATCCACCAGCAAAGCGATCGGATCGGCGAGTACCGCATGCCCCCACGCTATGGGTGTACGCGAATGAAGCGGGAGCGCGGCGGCTCTTTCTAGGGTCACTTCCCCGAGGGTCACACCCCAAACGTAGCGCATCGCAACCTTGGGGGACTACACAGGCGCAGGTCTTGCCTACTTTCGCTAGATCTTTCATACCCGAATTGGGATTTGAAAAAATACCACGTCGACGGTAGTTTCCTACAGCCACAGATGGCATACAATTCCCAGTAGGATTGCTTTATGGCTCAATGCGTCCACTGCGGAGCCGAAACCGAGCTGTTCATCAGCGAGGTCCCCATTTGCCAGAATTGCGCCGATCCGCCAGCCAAGAAACCTAGCCCAGGAGAGGTTGGAAAAACACTAGTGCGCGCGAGAGCTGCATGGCGGTACGCGCTGGCGGTGCACGAGGAGGCAAGCGAGATATACTTGAGCTTGCCGAGTGGCCATCCTGACGGTACATTGGCGTTGCACAATGCCAATCTACAGCTAGACCAAGCCGCAGAAGCATTCAAGGCAGCCCTGGGTCAGTTCGTTCAGGCCGGACGAAAGCACCAAACGTAGCCATGCAGACTTAGCGCTCGTGTCTTGACTTATTGCGACGCATCCGCCGTCTTCCAGCGGGCGAGCATGGCTTCGCGATCAAATTTAGCGCCGTCCAGATAAACATCCGAGATTTTCCGCGTATTATGGATGTCGTCCAGCGGGTTCGCATCGAGCACGATGAAATCGGCGCGTTTGCCGACGGCGAGCGTCCCCTCGTCCTTGAGCCCCATCAGTTCCGCCGGCCGCTGGGTAGCGGCTACGATCGCCTGCATCGGCGTGAGCCCGAGCTGGACCCATCGCGCCATCTCAACGTGCTCGCCGGACCCAAATGTGTGCCCCGGTTCGATCCCGGTATCCGTGCCAAGCACGATACGCGCTCCCGCCGCGATCATTTTCGGAAAATTGTAAGCCAGAATTTCCTCGCGCCTCGCGGCGTTGGGAGAAGGCGGCCCGCAGCTTGGCGCCAGCGGCCGCCGCTCCGTGGTCGCACGAATCTGGGCGATCACTTTAGATGGCATCGCCTGCTCGAAAAATGGATCGTGTTCACACACCGCGGTCGGATCCCCGAGCGTGATCACGGTGGCCCAGTACGGCTTCTTTTGCGCGAGCAGCGCGAGATACTCGTCATCCAACTTGGCGTTCTGGACCATATGCACCACGACGTCAACCCCCGCCCGCACCACTGCCTTCTGATCCGGCAGCGTGGTCGCGTGGGCGTGAACCATCATTCCGCGTTTGTGCGCCTCGTCGATAATCGCGTTGTAAACTTCGGGCGTCATCTTGGGATATGTGCCGCCGCGGTCGTCTACCCAGATCTTGACGTTTTTGATACCCTTGCCAGCCATCTTTTGAACCGAGGCGCGCGCCTCTTCCGCGGTCGAGACTTCGTTGATCACGTGTAAAGCGTTCGTCGCGACGCGCAGAACCTGATCCGGACCGCCGTTCGGCGGCGCGTAACCCGGCATGAAGAAGAACCGCGACGCCTGGGGAAACTTACCGGCCTTCTGGTCGCGCTGGAACTGAATTGAGGCGTCTACCGGGCTGGTGCCCACCGACTGTGTAGCCGCCGTGCCGTAAAACGCTTCCCGCTGCAGATGATCCAGCACGTTTTGCGGCGTGTAGTTCTGTGCGCCCCACGTGCTGTACCCCTCGTATCCAATATGAACGTGCACGTTGATCATCGCGGGCATCACGGTCTTGCCGGCAAGATTCACGCGCGTGGCCCTGGCAGGCACCGTGACTGAACCCTGGCTGCCGATCGCGGTGATATGCCCGTTCTGGACGACGAACGTCCCGTTCTCGATGGGCGCGCTCCCGTCGCCGACGATCAAGCGGGCTCTTTCATAAACTACTGCCTGAGACTGAGCGGGCGAAGCAGTCGCGCCCAGCAAGACCACAGCGATGCAACCTACAAGCCTTTTCATCATTCATCTCCTGAAACCGCGCCCGTGCCTTAGGTCGGAACGATGTCGGAATTATACATCACGGATACTAGAAGATGAGATCGATTCGCGTGACAGCCAAAGCGTTGACCGACGTTCGATGGTTTGTTGTCCTGGCTGCGATCTGGCTGATCATGCCGGCCGGGAGCGCACCGGATCCGCAAACGAGCGCGTTTCATTTCGCCATCCTGGGCGACCGCACTGGCGAAGCCCAGCCGGGCGTTTACGAGCAGGTCTGGCGCGAGGTCGCAGCGGAAGATCCGGCGTTCGTGGTCAGCGTCGGAGACACGATCCAGGGCGGGGATGACACGTCTGCGGATTCGGAGTGGCGGCAGGTGGAACAGATCCTGGCGCTGTACCGCCGTTATCCTTTGTATCTTGCCCCTGGAAACCACGACATCTGGTCCGAGTATTCCGAGGGCGCGTTTCGCAAGCATACCGGGCGTGCTCCGCATTTCAGTTTTGACTACGGTCCAGCGCACTTCACGATCCTCGACAACAGCCGCTCGGAGCAGTTTTCGGCTGCCGAGTTGGCATTCTTGGAAAGCGACCTGGAGGCGCACAAGGCGCAGCCCGTGAAATTCATCGTGTCCCATCGGCCCTCGTGGCTGTTCGACGTCCTGTTCAAAAACTCGAAATTCACCTTGCATCAACTGGCGAAGAAGTACGGGGTCCGGTATGTGATCGCCGGCCACCTGCATGAGGCGCTCCACAGTGATCTCGACGGAGTCAGCTATTTATCGGTAGGAAGTTCCGGAGGACACCTGCGGGGTTCGGAGAAATACGAGGACGGTTGGTTCTTCGGGCACACGCGTGCGGATGTGCGCGGCCAGGAGGTGGTGTTCCGTATTGAGGAGCTAAAACCTCCGGATGGTCAAGGCCGAATCACAAGCCCAAATGACTGGGACATCGCCAGGCTGGCGCAAAAAGGATTGGCGCGAGGCGCTGCAGCAGGAGCCCCTAAGTGACACCCCGCGCCGTTCGTGTTTTATTTCGACTTAACTTCGTCCGGAAGGTTCTTTAGCAGCAGCGGATGAACCCAGCCTGACGGCAACACACGGTCGGGATCCGGACGCACGCTTAAGTAGTCTACGTGATCCGTAATCTGGCTCCAGCCATGCGCTACGCCGGTAGGGATGATGATGATATCCCCGGGCACAACTTTGCGGCTATATGCGCCTCTGCCCGCGATGCCGTTTCCGCTAGGACCATTCATCACCACGGGCACACCCGGGCTCTCTTTTTTCTGTTCGATGATGCCTCCGGTGGTGAGAATGCCGCCTCCGGACTTGATGATATAGACCTCGGGCGTGTAGTCATGATAGAGCACGTGGATCGGGTCGCCAGGTTTATCATTGGTGGGACCTCGATGGATAATCCCGACGCCGAGGTTGTATTTGCCCATATCGACCACGCGAAGCTGCCGGTCACCACCCGGTGGAGTTTTCAGAACCATCTCAATATCCTTGCTCGTGATATCGAAAGCATAGTTCGGCGGAGATCCCGCCGGTACCGGGGTCGGGTATGTCTGGGTCTGTGCGAATGTGATTACCGGCAGCGTAAACAGGCAGGCAAGAGCACACAGGTTTTTCTTCATGGCTTTTCTCCTGAGCGGGATTTCCGTCTTGGTCCCGATCGTCACTTAGTATACGCTCAACGACTGTAGTGATTCCGCGACGGAAGCCGCTAAAGCGGAGTTGGAAGGGTCGACCGCCTTGTGAATCAGGATGTTGGCGTGCTCGCGCGAGACGGGGGGCGATTGATCTCGGTGTCGTCGATAAGAGCCAGATCGTTCCGGCGCGACAGCCCTTCGGTGCGATACACGTCGACAGTTCGGCCGATGTTGGTGCGGAATTTGCTGACGCTAATTTCGGGCTCGTTGGCCGTGCCCTGCGTTGCGATCAGCCGCGCGGCGCGCCAACGCGGATTCGTCCACGGGACGCGGGCCGGAAGCGCCAGTACCTGGTGGTAGGAGGCGGCGATACACTGTACGTATTCACCTTGCCTCGCTGGCCGAGGGTTGAAGGATTGGCGGAGAGCGATGTTTATTCTGCTTCTCGCAATGTGTTTCGGCGCGACGAGTCTGCTCGCTCAGCCGTCTGCGGGGAGTATTGTAACCCACAGCCTGCCTGCTTTTGGCCCTTCCATATTCGACTCCGCGGGGAATGCTTATACCACAGGAACGTACGCAGTCGGGAATAGCGAGCCGGTGACGCCCGGCGCAGCGCAGACGCAGCCCGGCGGCGGCACTTGTACGATAAATGCCTTTCCTGTCGGACCCATCCCTGTACCTTGCCCTGACGCTAAGTAGTAAAGGTTGATCCTGCGGGCAACACGGTTTTCGGGACCTTACTGGGAGGCCCCACCAATGACATCGGCACGGCCCTGGCAGTAGATTCCGCCGGAGCCGTCTACTTTACAGGCACGACCGGAGGTTCTTTCCCGACCACTTCAAATGCCGCAATTCCGGTCAGCACGTCCAGTGCGTTATTCGCCGCAAAACTGAGCGCCGATGGAAGCCGGTTTATTTACTCCACTTATCTGCCGAATTCGACGGCTAATTCCGGTTCCGCAGCGACCCATCCGCCATCGCGGTCGATGCGCAAGGCAACGCTTACGTGGTAGGAACGACATCGACATCTCACGCCTACGTGACGAAACTGAGCGCTGATGGCTCCACTTCGCTTTACTCCACGGTGCTGGCCGGAACGAGTCAGGACGTGGCCCTTGCGGTTACGGTCGATCCAACCGGAAATGCGATCGTGACCGGCTTAACTACTTCGTCGGATTTTCCGGTCTCCGCGGGCGTCGTGCAACCGCAATTCACAGGTCTCCAAGGTGTATATGGCAACGTATTTGTTACAAGACTGGATTCGGCAGGCAACATCATATTTTCAACTTATCTGGGGGGACCTGGAGGGGATCAAGCCAAGGCCGTTCGAACTGATTCCGCAGGCAACATACTCGTTGCCGGGCAAACAAACTCAACTGATTTTCCGACTACCCCTGGCAGTTTCCAATCCGCTCCCATGGTCCAGTTGTGGAACACTACTCCCGGTGGATTCATTTCGAAGCTGACGCCGGACGGCCGCACGCTGACCTTTTCGAGCTATGTTCCGGCAGGCGTCGCCGCGCTCGCTGTGAGCGCCTCGGGCGAAGCGTACCTAGCCGGCTCCACGGGCGCCGGTTTTCCGGTGACCCAATCGGCGCCGCTACCGTGCTTTGGCGCACGCACGGACGCTTTTGTGGCGCATCTTGATTCGGAAGGCTCACTGCTGGACGCCACCTATGTCGGCAAATCTGGCGCTGCGAATGGACTCTCTTTCCCCGGAGACGGGTCTATCCTGGTGGCTTCCGACTTAGCTTTTTCGCAAATTCGCTTTGGCGGTGCGGGATGGAACGCCCCGCCCTGCATCTCGCCGGATGTGCTTAACGCCGCGGCGTTTTACTCCAACGGCTCCGTATCGCCTGGCGAATTCGTCTCTTTGACTGGATTCGGAATCGGACCGCAGGTGGGCGTGACGTATCAGCCGGACGGGCAAGGACAAGCTCCGCTGGAATTGTCCGGCGTCAGAGTACTTTTCGACGGCCAGCCGGCTCCAGTGATCTATGTCCAGTCGAGGCAGATAAACGCTTTGGCGCCATTCGAGTTGGTTCCAGGTTCGATGACAACAATCACGGTAGAGTACGGCGGCGCCACGTTCGGTCCAGTGACAGTGCCGGTAAGCTTCGGGGACCCCGGCCTCTTCCGGCTCCAACCCGGCGTGTCGGCCCAAGCTTTTGCAGTCAACGAAGACGGCACGATCAACGGCCCCTCGAACCCAGCCAGTCCAGGTTCGGTGATTGCGCTCTGGGACACCGGCTTCGGGCCCATCAGTCCCGCTTGCGCCGCCGGAGGATTGAACCCATCTACTGCGGTTAGCCTTGCTCAGGGATTCAGTGTGGAATTTTTGGAACAGACCCCTGTCCTGTATGCCGGAAGTGCGCCAACCCTGCTATGCGGTGTCGTTCAGATCAACATACAAGTCCCAGATCACCGGACAGCTGGAATCCAACTTGAGCCCTGGGCCGTGATGTCGTCACTGAACAGCACTGGCACAGGAATCACCACCGACTATTGGCAAAGCTTCATCGGCTCCACGATTTTCGTGAAATAACCCTTTGCGCGGCTAATGACCCAGATGCGCGCGCGATGACGCAACCAGCTTACGTTATGCCGGTCGTAAGGCCTTCAGAGGACATCAATAGGTTCTTACAGTTAGCCCATGCGCGGAATCGGTACTAGACTTGCAGACCTAGTCATAAGGCTGCTGTGTGTTTCGCACCGGTACGTCCTGTAAGGGCGGCTTATGGCGCCGCCAACGCCTCTTTGAGTCCGGAGGACAGAGGCGTGAGAGGCTCCGGCTGGATCCTGGGGAATTCAGCCGGGGCACTTAGTCCACTTCCTTACCCGTTTCCAGACTATACTGCGGACGCGTATTTGGCGCGGATCGATTCGATCTGCCGGATGTGATTCAGATCGTGGCCGGCCATGGTTTCGATAAGAACCTGGAACGTCATGGTCCCGCGCTCGGGATGCGTCACCGGTTTTGAGAGCGCCTCCGGCGTCACGGCGAGGATCAGGGCGAGATTCCACTGGCGTATAGCTGAAAACGTGGACAGGGCCGCGCTTGCATCATACGCGGAGTAGGTGCTGCCCCACTTCTCTTGATCGAACGGCTGAACCACGTGATGATCTTCGGCGAGCGTCTGCCGTAAACGAAACGCAAAAACCAGTTCGCAATCCGCCAAATGGCAGACGATTTCGCGTGCGCTCCACTTACCCGGCGCGGGAGTTTCCTCTACGCGCTGAGCGCCTAGCTCTTCAAACAAGGACGCGAGGTGCGCCGCTGTCGCGGCTGTAACCTCGAAAGGATCGCGGTCTCCCAAAAAGGATGCATAGGGGTTCATGTTTCAAACTAACATGGAGACCCATAACTCATCTATTGACAGGCAAGCCTGCTGGTACCTGTGAATCAGACCAACCTGACGTTGCGTTCGACTGTCTTCATTACGGAGTCCATCTTGCCGTTCAATACCTGTTTGGCGAGGCTGAGCGTAAAGTTTTGCGCGACATGGAACGGGACATGCGACGGCAACGACAACGCGTAGGGATCGACCACCGCATCCACCACCACGGGTCCGCCCTTGTGTGCCAGCGCCTCGGCCAGCCCATCTTTCACATCGCCCGGCTCCTCAATGCGAATGCCCTTAGCGCCCATCGCCTCTGCGACCTTGGCGAAGTTTGGGTTCTTGAAATCGACGCCGAACGGGACCATGCCGGCTTCCTGCATCTCGATGTTAACGAAATCGAGCGATTCGTTGTTTAGGATGATTTGAACCACCGGCATCTTCCGCTGCACTTGCGTCAGCAGGTCGCCGAGGGCGAGCATGGTGAACCCTCCGTCGCCGCACAGCGCTATGGTCTGGCGGCCGGGGTATGCCAGTTGCGCACCGAATGCGTTGGGAGCGGCATTCGCCATGGACGCCCATGAAAACGAGCCGAAAATCCGCCGGTTCGCCCCGCCCTTCAAGTGCCGCGCCGCCCAGATGCAGGCAGTGCCTGTGTCCACGAAGAACATCGCGTCGTCCGCGGCGAGCTCGCTGAGCGTCGCGGCCAGGAATTCAGGACGGATCGGCTTGATCTCCGGTCCATTCTCGACGTAGTGTTGCAGAAGCTCATGGAACGAGTCGGTCTCGGTGAGGTGCTTTTCGAGAAAGCGGCTGTCAGTCTTATCGTCGACCTTGCCGAGCAGCGCCGCGATGGTCGTCTTAATGTCGCCTACCAGAGCCAGATCGACGGCTGTTCGCCTTCCGATGTGTTTTGGGTTCCGGTCGATCTGGATCTTCTTCACGTCTTCGCCTGGCAGAAATTCCGAGAACGGAAAGTCGGTGCCGAGCAGCAGCAACAGATCCGCATCGTGAATGGCCTTATAGGCTCCGCCGTAGCCGAGAAGGCCGGTCATCCCAACGGCGTTGGGATTGTCGTGCTCCAGCCACTGCTTTCCGCGAAAAGAGTAACCAACCGGCGCTTTCAGTTTGGCCGCGAGTTGCAGCACCTCTTCGCGCGCTTCGCGGCAACCGTCGCCGCCGAAAATCGCCACCTTCTCTGCCGCCTCGATCATTCCCGCCAACTGGTCGACATCCGCCTCGGCTGGCCGACATATCGGTGAAGCCGCAATTGTGGCCTGGTGCGAAGAATCGCCGGGAGCATTCGACGACGCGATGTCGCCGGGCAACGAGATTACTGTCGGGCCCCGGTCTGCCACGGCGGTTAGAATCGCTGTCGTGAACACAGCCCGCGCCTGTTCAGGATTGACCACCCGGCCTACATATAACGCTGCAGTATCGAAGAACTTGTAAGGATTCAGCTCTTCCAGGGCGGCGGTGTCCATCAGCCTGGTCTCGACATCGCCGGCGATGGCGATGATCGGAGCCCCCTCTTTACGCGCGTCCATCAGTCCGTTGAAAAGGTGCGTGACGCCTGGGCCTGCGGTTCCGCATACGACCACGGGGCTGCCGCTGAAATAGGCATCGGCAACGGCGGCGAAGACCCCATATTCTTCATGACGAACGTGGATAAACTCGATCTGGCCGTTACGCCGCAAAGCGTCGATCACCGGATTCAACGCGTCTCCAACGATGCCGTAGCAGCGTTTCACGCCGGCCTTCGCCAGCATCTCCCACAGGACGTCCGCAACGTTTCGTGTCATACTCGCTCCTTTTATTGAGATCCGCTCGGCCGGCATCTTTGTTGGCGCTGCATTCGAAATTCCATTTTCCTGAGCCAGGCGCTCAAGGGGGAGGCTGTCAGAAACCGCTGGCTGAAGCGGCCGCGACCCGGCCTTGAACGATTCCCAGCTTGCGCATCCTATAGAGTAAAGTGGTCCGCGCCAGACCGAGTCGGGCCGCGGCACCATCGCACCCGCCCACCACGCCGCGAACCTGCTGCAGCACACGCAGGATATGGGCACGCTCGGCCTCGGCAAGTGTCCGGATCGCAGCGGGCGCGTCGCTCTTCGCCAGATGTTTGAATTCGCCCGCAGGGAGCCGCAAATCCGGCCCGGGAGACATGATCATCGCCCGCTCAATGAAATTTTGCAATTCGCGGATGTTCCCTGGCCAATCGTGGAATTGCAGGACCTCCATCACTTCGCTTGGGATAGAACTGATCTCTTTGTTCATCCGCCGGGCAAATTTGTTCACAAAGTGCCGCACTAACAGCGGAATATCTTCAGTGCGCTCCCGCAGCGGAGGAAGCCCAATCGGGAAAACATTTAGCCGGTAAAAGAGGTCGGCCCGGAAGCGGCGCGCCTGCACCATTTGCGCCAGATCCTGGTTCGTCGCCGCTACCACGCGAACGTCCACCCGTATAGTACGGGTGCTGCCGAGCCGCTCAAATTCCTGTTCTTGAAGGACTCGCAATAGCTTGGGTTGCAGTTCCAAGGGCAAGTCACCGATCTCATCAAGGAATAAAGTTCCTTGATGGGCAAGCTGAAAGCGGCCGCTGGTCTGCGTCACTGCGCCGGTGAAAGCTCCGCGCTCATGACCGAACAACTCGCTTTCGAGCAGCCCGGCAGGCATCGCCGCGCAATTCACCTTAACAAATGGTCCGGGCCTTCGCGAGCTCTCCTCGTGGACGGCCCGGGCAATAAGCTCCTTGCCGGTGCCAGTCTCGCCCTGGATCAAGACCGCGGAATCGGTGGGAGCGACCATCTGCACCGCGTTCCAGATGCGCCGGAGCCCGAGGCTGGAGCCAATCAGTTCGTCTTCGAACCTCGCCGGATTCACCGGCGTGCTCGCGATCATATTAACCAAAGTAGCCATAACTCGAAGCTCCTTTACTTCTTGGCGCTCTCGTTATGCGAGCCGCCTTGTGTTTCCACATTACGCGTGAACGAGGCAGGAGACATCCCGAGATCGCAGGTTTTTTTGCTACCGCTCTTGGTGTGTGCGGCGCTAACACCATGGTGGTAGAAAAGCCCCCTCGAACGCGAGGGGTTGCTCCCGTTCGCCAAGTGAACTATGATTTGTGTGTGCATAATCAGCAACTTTCAAGGAAGGAATGTCCATGTCTGTAAAACCCAATGAGCGTGGGCTCAAAAGGCGGGAGTTCATGTCCTCTGCTCTGGCATTCGCCGGTATGACGGCCGTTGCAAACGTGGTGGGGCCGTTCAAGATGTCGGGCGCGGTTACTCATCAGCCGCTTGACCCCGTCAATCCGGACATTCTTTTCGGGACCACCAGCACCATCTGGGGACAGCAGCATGACATCGTCTGGGCAGTCAAACGAATCGCCGCCCTGGGACTGCAGGGCATCGAGTCATACGCGGATAACATTGAGAAGTACCGCAAGAATCCGCTGGAGCTCAAGGCGATTTTCGACGAGGCCGGCGTCACCTTCATCGACGCGGCCAATGGCGAGCGCGGCCAGTCGACCAATTTCATCGATCCGGATCAGATCCCCAAAACCATCGCCGACCATGTGGCCTTCGCCCGTGATTTTCTCCAGCCGCTCGGCTGCGACCATTGGAAGGTCAACATGGGCCAGCGTCCGCCCGGCGGTCCGAGCGACGATCAGCTCAAACGACTCGCCAACACGCTCAACGAGATCGGCAGGCAAACGATCGCCATGGGAATCAGGCTGGCGCCGCATCCCCACATCTGGGGGCCCATGGAGCGCGAGAAAGAGATGCGCCGGGTGATGGATCTCACCGATCCGAAATATGTCTGGATGACGGCCGACACCGGACATCTGGTCTTAGGCGGCGGAGATCCGGCGCAAATCATCAGCGATTATTTCCCGCGCATCGCCGAAGTGCACCTTAAGGACACCTACGCCAAATATCGCGGCAACACCTCCACGCCGACCCAGGAGGAACACCGCGTGGCGAGCGTCTATCACAATCTGGGAGGTGGCGGCGTCGACTTCCCGGCAGTCTTCAAAGTGCTACGCGACCGGCACTACAAGGGCTGGGCGATTTTCGATGTCGACGGCCCGCGCAAAGGCGACGACGGCTTCGACTCCATCGGCGGGAACTTGGATCTCGCCGTGGATGACTACATCGCGCACAACATCAATTATCTGCGCAACGTTCTTGGCGTGAGGCTGCCGCCGGCGGGCTGATGCTCGAAGACTCATAGCGCTGGGACGCCCGCTCAGCTCGCTTGCCCCGCGCACGTGCAACGTGCCGTTCAGCGAGCCAGCTTCCCACTTGCAAAAGTTGTTCGTAAGAGAGTTTATTCATCTCCTCAAACAGCTTCCCGTCGAGCTCACCCGAGTCGAGCCTGTGCAGAAAGTCTTGTCCGGTACTACCTTCGTCCATGCGTGTTAATATGGCACGCCGACAACCATTTGCTTCCCGCTGATTCCAAAAGGATTACGCCAGTTCCTCGCGAATCCGTGCGCGAAAAACCCGCTCCATTGGGTCGCTTTGCGCGATTTCGCCCGTACGGCAGGGATTGCGGAACGTCTAAACTGATACATGATGGGATGTATTACGCGTGCATTCGCTCTGGCTTGTGGAATGGTTGCCCTTGGATCTTCCGCCTGGGCTGCGGATGCGACCGTTTCTTCCACCGACGAACTTTATCGTGGCTGGCTCAAGATGTACGATTTAAAGTTCGATGAGGCCCACCGCGTTTTTGATCCTTGGAAGCAAACCCATCCCCAGGACTCCTTGGGTCCGGCATCGGACGCGGCGGCATATCTGTTTTCCGAGTTAGCGCGGCTAGGAACCCTCGAGTCCGAGCTGTTCACGGATAATACCCGTTTCGTGGATCGCGCGAAGCTGCACCCTGACCCAGCGGTTCGAACACGATTCAACAATGAAATCGACCGAGCGGAGCAGCTAGCGGATGCTGCGCTCAAATCCTCCGGGACCGACCAAAATGCACTGTTCGCGAAGTCGCTGACGTTCGGTTTGCGGGCGGATTACGCGGGGCTGGTGGACAAGCAGGATCTCACCGCTCTTAAATACACCAAGGATGGACGGGTTTATGCGGATAAACTCATGTCCGTGAACCCGAACGCTTACGACGCCTATTTGGGCCCGGGCGTCGAGAATTATCTGCTCAGCTTCAAGGCGGCGCCTGTGCGCGTATTGCTCCGGTGGACCGGATCGCGGGTGGATCGTGAAACCGGACTGGAGCAGCTTCGCCTGACCGCGCAGCACGGCCATTATCTCGAGCCGTTTGCCAAACTGATCCTCGCGGTGGCGGCTCTGCGAGACAAGAATCAAGCGCGCGCTAAAGACCTGCTGCAGGAATTGCACGCGCGCTTTCCAAACAACCAACTCTACTTAAAGGAACTGAACCGGGTCGGTTCGTCCGCAGGCGCTGGCCAATAAAGCTCAGCCCCGGCAGATCTCGCCCATCGGCCCCGCGCCGCCACAGTAGCTCATGTCCTGAATCTGGAGCAGAATTCCGTCCGGGTCGGTGAGATACAGTTCCGGCGTTCCTTCCTTGGCCCCGCCCCGATTCTCCATGCGCATGCTCACGTAGGATTTGAGCGGACCGACCGGGCCCGTGGCATCGCCCCTGGGAGTCACGCCAAAATCGGCCAGGGTCTTGAGGACCTTGTCCGGATTGAAATTCTTCATTCTGAACGAAACGTGATTGATGGCAGCCTTGCGCGGCGGCGCACCTGCTCTGCCCGCGCCCATTCCGGCCAAGGTTAGGAATTGTCCGCCGGAACCAACGCCGAGCAGCGGCGTGGGACCTTGATGGGCCTGGATCGGCATCGCGAACACACTCTGGTAGAACTCCAGGGACTTTGCCGGATCGGAAACGCTCAACGTGAAGTGACTCAGATCCTCGAGATGGATCAGCCCTTTCGTAGGTGACGGCTCCGGCTTCGCCGGGCAGATCTCGCCGAGCACGCCCGCCCCTCCGCAATACGTGGTGTCTTGAAGCTGGACCGTGAGGCCGTCCGGGTCACCGAAATAGAGTTCAGGAGTCCCCTCCTTGGCGCCGCCTTGGGCCTCGGATCGAATG
>JBEKBK010000129.1:0-17230 GCA_050015435.1 Bryobacteraceae bacterium | reverse complement strand
CGAAGCGCTATCTTCGCTACTCCAACCTGTTTTACCGCAGGATTCTCAGAGTCCCCAAACGGTTGACCGCTTTCACCTTGTAGTCAACCCATCAAGATCCTGTGCATAGGGCCGGTATCAGATCGTCTCACGCATTCTGAAGACGATCAACACGGTCCCGAAGCCCCTGCATGTTGGGGCTGGTTCGTAGGCAACAACTTTAGAACCCTGCGAAAATGCCGTTAGAGTAAGAGATCGCTACTCTATATCCATGTCCATTTTGGTGTTGCGGCATGAGCCATCTGTACATTTGGGCTCCTTCGCCGCCATCCTCGAGAAAGATGGCCGCGCCTTTTTATGCCGAGATCTGGGAGAGCCGCTGGAGCTTGCCGGGCATACTTCTGTAATCATACTGGGAGGGTCGCAATCGGCCAACGATAACCTCCCAGGGCTGCATGCGGAATTGAAGCTGCTCGAGCAAGCCCTCGCGTTCGGCGTCCCGCTGCTTGGAATTTGTCTCGGCTCACAGCTCATCGCCAAGGCGCTGGGCGCGCGCGTTTACCAGAGCCCCTCAAAAGAGATCGGCTGGGAGCGGGTGCGTTTCACGGCTGCCGCCGCGGACGATCCGGTATTTTCCGGATTCGCGTCGTCAACCACGTTCTTCCACTGGCACGAAGAAACATTCGATCTTCCCAGCGGCGCAGAGTGGCTGGCGTACTCGGAGAAGTGCCGCCATCAGGCATTCCGATACGGACGGAGCGCATATGGCGTCCAGTTCCACCCGGAAATCACTCCGGAAATGATTGTGGACTGGTCGGCGCAACCCACCGGCTGCGGCGATATCGATCCGCACGCTGTGGATGCCGTTCCGCCGGGGCGCGTGATTTTGGAAAACTGGCTAACGGTGGCCGAAGCTCCTACTTGCCCACAGCGCTGAATCTACTCACACGGAGCTGCGATAGCGTCAGCTCCTTGACATCCAGTTCTCCGCTCTTAATTTCGATTACTGATATAACAAGATAACAAGTTGCTGAAATCGAAGGGGCTTCACCGCTCGGGCAGTCGCGGTATGGAGAGCTCGAAGACCCTGCGCCTTAATTAGTTCATCAGGTCGGTGATACGAAAGGCAAAGCGCAACGCGAAGGCGAGTAGGCCCAGGCCCAGAATACGCACGGTGAGTTTCTTTCCCCAGTCGCCCGGCTTAATTTCCGGAAAAATCAGAAAACTCTCGTGAACGAGATTGCCAAAGCGAGCAGGCGCTATCAGCATGAACAGGCCACCGGCGCTCCAAGCCAGGAACATGGCGGTGTAGATGAAGACTACACCCAGAAGGCGGCTCATTGTATTTTATTTCGTGCTCTGCGCGGCGTAAGCTTCAGGGGGTAGAGCCTTGATGGTGATGCCTCCGAACCCCATTCGCAGTTGAATCCGGCTGGACGATGGCGAGTTCGGCGTGGCGTAGCTCTCGCCCAGGCGGTACCGCAGCGGGTGCGGATTGCCGTCAAAATCCGACGTAATGACACCGAACTTGTTTTTCGCGTCAATACTGTACGAGCCCGAATCGCGGAGCAGCAGCAAAATATCGCCCCGGCTACAAGTCGCTTCGATGTCCGCGGACATGTCGCTGAGGGACACGGAACCCGTGCCGTGATGGATTATGAGCTTGGTATCGCGCGGAGCGTGAATCTCGTATTCGGCCGCTACACTGCCCTTGAGCCTTTGGGGCGTCGTCGAAACGATCAATTCGGCTCCGGATTTGCGTTCGATGGCGACCTGGATGCGATCCAGGTGCTTGGTGGCCTCTTCGGGCTGCTTCAGTTTGTAGTCGAACGGCATCGACTTGATCACGGTGATTTCTACTTCCGGCCGGTCCCAGCCCTCCACAATCAGGTCGCCATAGGAGTGATCGAAGCGAATCGTGCCGCCCGGCCCGAAACTCACTCGCTCCGTCTTGCTTACCTGCACCGGCGGTTTCAAGGTTTCGCCCGTGAGCAGCGGCACGGCTGATCCCAATAGGCTGAGTTCTATCAACATCACTGCGAATCCGTGGGTCATGCCTGCAATTCCTTTTCCTGCGGATAAAGTTGGCTCCGTGCCTGGCGCACCAGATTCATGTACCTGCGCGCCAATTCACGAATCCAGCCCACCTCCCGGCGCTGGATCGCATCTTCGTGAATCAGGTCCCTTCCAATGCCAAGAGCGGATGCTCCGGCCAGAATGAAATCAGCCGCAGTTTGCTGGCTGACCCCTCCGGCCGCGATGAAAGGAACCTCGGGGAAGGGCGATTTCAGGGCTCGGATATAACTCGGCCCCCCGACTTGCGCGCACGGGAAGATCTTGATGAGGTCCGCACCCGCCTTCGCGGCATTCATAATCTCCGTAGGAGTCAACGCGCCCGGGAAAACCAGGACGCCCTCATTGACTGCAAACTCTACGATTTTTTGATCGAAACCAGGGCTGGTCAGGAACCGTGCGCCCGCATCCAGGCAACGATGCGCCCAACCTAGATCCAGGACTGTACCGGCGCCGACAATCAGGTCAGGACTGCTGGAGGCCAGATGCCGGATTACATCGAGCGCAGTCGGTACGGTGATCGTAACTTCGACGATGGGGATTCCAGCTCCGGCCACAGCCTCGGCGGCAAACAGGGCGTCCTCGGCGGAATGCAGGCGCACGGCGGGAATGATGCCAATTCCTTCGATGCGCGCGCGAATCTGTTGCTTGGTCAAAGAGGGCTCCGGGTTCCCACCGCTTGGCGAAGCTGCTCGATAGACGTTAGGTAAGCGGCGAGCGCCTGACGGTAGGATAGCTCGATGGCGTCATAGTTGCGCTGCGCGACGAGGAAATCGAGCAGGGCAGTGGCGCCGTGGCGGTAGGAGTATTCGCTGATATCGCGGCTGAGCTGCGCGTCGTCCAGGATGCCAGACCGGTAGATTTGCACCACGCGGGCGTTAGACTGCACTCCCACAAATGCGTCTCTGACGTCGGTAAGTACCTGCCCGCTGGCTGCCGACTGCTGCTCTTTCGCTTGGTTAATGACGTAGTGTGTCCTCGCGATCTCACCCTGATTACGATCGAAGATCGGGAGCGGGACGCTGACCGAGAAGGTGACGGCGCTGATGCCGTTCACGTGCGAGTAGTTGCCAGAAACAGTGACGTCTTGCTTTCCATTCGCTTTCGCCAGCCCGTATTGACTCTGGGCCGCGGTAATACTCTGCTGCGCCGCCCGCAGATCCGGGCGATTCGCAAGGGCCTTGGTTTGCAGGTCCTCGATCTTGGCGGTCAGGGGCTCGTACTCAAACGGCCCCACCACGTCATACTCCGCCGGAACGGATTCGTACCCAATCAGTTGCCGGAGGTCCGAAAGCGCCTGGTTCCGTGCGAGCAGCGCCTGCTCCACATTCGTCTGAAATTGCGCTAATTGGAGCTTGATCTGCAGGTAGTCGTTCTGGCTGATGCTGCCAATTTTGTATTGGGCTTCGCTTATGTCCACCGTGGTTTGAAAGCTCTTCACATCCCGGTTCGCCAAGTCCAGCGTCGATTCCGCAAGTTGGACGTTGTAGAAGAGCTGGGCCACTTGAAAGGCCAGCGTGCGTTCGTTGTCCACCACCGTCGAACGCGTCACTGCCGTCGCATCCCTCGCAGCCTGAAGGCGGTTCTGCCGTTTCTTGCCCCGCTCAAACAGGTAACTCATGCCGATGTCGCCCTCGGTCGAAGCTTGCAGGTAACCCGTCAAACCACCGTTTATGTTGGCACCAGGCAAGGGCAGGTATTCCCAATCCGTGAACAGGGTAGGATTTGGGCGTAGGTTCGCTGTCACTTCCTGGGCCTGGCTCTGTGGGATCGTGGTTCGAGCGGCCAGAAGAGCATGATTGTGCTGGGACGCCAACTGGATGGCATCCTCGAGCGTAATCTTCGCGGGCCCTACCGGAGTCTGCCCGCGCGCGGAATTCGCGACGAGGGCGCATGAAAGCAAGACGCCCGCAACGATACGGATATTCTGAATATTCACAGTTGTACCCTAGTGTTCAAACGACGCCTCCGGTTCCGGGAGCTGGTCGTGATCTCTGGCGATCCAGACATAGAACGTCGGCAGTAAAATGATGCTCAACAGCAGATCGGAAATCAGGCCGCCCACAATGACGATCGCGAAAGGCCGCTGCGAGTCGGATCCAATCTCGTGGGAAAAAGCCGCTGGCAGGAGCCCAAGAGTTGCCACCAGCATGGTCATCATGATGGGACGGAGCCTCAGGACGGCGCCTTCGACCGCGGCGTCGACGATCGTATAACCTTTCGCCCTGAGCTGGTTAATGTATTCCAGCATGATGACCCCGGTTTGCACCGAGACGCCAAAGAGCGCCAGCATCCCGACTCCCGAGGACACGCTAAGGTACGTTCCGGTAAGCACCAGGGCCAGAAGGCCGCCAATGCGAGCCATGCCGACGTTCAGAAGAATCAGCAAGGCCCATTTGTAGGAACGGAACATCGTGTAGAGAATGATGAAGATGACTAGGATTGTCAACGGGACAATAATAGCCAGGCGCGCCTCCGCTCTCTTTTCACTTTCGTATTCGCCCGAAAAACCGATGGTATAGCCCGGCGGCATCTTCACCTTTTGACCGATCTGTTTGATCGCGTCCTCAACCGTCGTCCCCAGATCCCTGCCTCTCACGTTGAAGGTTACAGCCACGTAGCGGCTGTTGTTTTCCCGGAAGATATCATAAGCGCCGTCCTTGACCTCAACGTTCGTCAACTGCGCCAGAGACACCCGCTCTCCCGAAGGCGAAAGCAGGCGAACTTTCTCGATGGCTTGCTCGGTATTACGGTAGGGCGCTTGGTAGCGAACCACCACGTCATACCGCTGCTCATCGATCAGCACCTGGCTCACAGCGTTGCCGCCCACAGCCGTTTGGACTGCATCCTGGATGTCGGCGACGTTAATACCGAAGCGGGCGGCTTGGCGGCGATCAATCTTGAGGTCGAGATTCGGCTGACCGAAATCGCGCAGCAGCTTGACGTCATGCATGCCAGGGATGGCGGCCATAACGGTAGTGACTTCCTCGCCCTTCTGCTCGAGGGTCTTCAAGTCGTTCCCGAAAATCTTGAGCGCCAGCGAACCCTTGGTGCCGGTCATCGTCTCTCCGACGTTGTCTTCGATGGGCTGCGAGAAGTTCCAGATCGCGCCCGGGTATTTTTGAACCGCCAGGTTCATGGCGGCGATCAGCTCCTCTTTGTTCTTGTGGAATACCGGTCGCCATTCGTCGTGCGGTTTCAAGTCGACGAAATACTCGGTATTGCCGAATCCCCCGGTGTCGGTTCCATCGTCGGGGCGGCCGGCCTGCGATACGACTGTCTTTACTTCAGGGAACGACGCAAAAACATAGCGCTCGTTGGTGGTGAATTTTTCACCTTCGGAAAGACTGGTGCTATTCGCCAGCGTCCCACGCGCCCAAATCGCGCCTTCATCCAGATGGGGCAAAAACTCCGCGCCGATGACGCCGCCAAAACCCAAATAGATCGTCCCCGCCAGGGAAACGAGCGCCACGCCCGCGACAACCCAACGATGTTGGACCGCCCAGCGCAAGCGCCTGCGGTACTGTTCCGCTAGAAAGTCCATGACCAGGTTTCGCCGCTCCCGAACCCCTTTGCGGAAGAACGTGGCTGCCAGCACAGGAGCAACGAGGATCGAAAAAGTCATCGCGCCAAGAAGAGCAAACGCAACCGTCCACGCCATGGGCCGGAACAACCGGCCCTCCACGCGTTGCAGCGTGAAGATGGGCAGATAGGCGGTAATGATGATCGCGATGGCGTAGAACACGGGCCGCTGGACCTCGTGACACGCGTCGCGAATCGCTTGCGCAGGCGTTTGCATCTCCCTGCGGTGGCTCAGGTGGCGGACTATGTTTTCCACCATGACGACGGTGCCATCCACCACCATTCCGAAATCGAGGGCGCCCAGCGAGAGAAGATTCGCCGGAATGTTGCTCAAGTTCAAGAAGATCGAGGCGAAGAGCAGCGAAAACGGAATCGTAAGCGCGACGATCAGGGCGGAACGGACATTGAGCAGAAACAGAAACAGGATGACGCTGACCAGAATCATGCCTTCGGTCAGATTGTGCAGCACCGTGTTCAAAGTGAAATGAAGCAGATCGCTGCGATCCAACATCGGAACTACCTTCACGCCGGGGGGCAGGATGCCGTTGTTCAGCTCCTCGACTTTCTTGTGAATGGCATCGAGCGTAGGTTGTTCTTGCGCGCCTTTACGCATGTATACGGCGCCCTGAATCACGTCAGGCTCGTCGACGATGCGCCCGTCCTCCATGTGGTTTGCTCTCGCCATGTGGCCCAGCCGGATCTTGGGGCCTTGGAGCACCTCCGCGATGTCCTTCACTCGGAGAGGGGTCCCGGTCTTGGTGGTGAGCACGGTCTGCTCGATATCATGCACTGTACTGAATAGCCCCAGCGCCCGAACATTCATTTGTTGCAAGCCAACCTCGACGAAGCTGCCGCCGGCATTGATGTTGTTGTTGGCAAGCTGCTGCTCCACCTGGCCGATGCTCAATCCGTACGACACGAGCTTGGCCGGGTCCACGCGTACCTGATACTCCTTCACCGTGCCGCCGAAGTCTGAAACGTCCACGACATCGGGAACGGATTTGAACTGCTTGAGAAGAACCCAGTCCTCAATAGACCTCAACTCCATCAGGTCATACTTGGGGTTGGTGCTTCTGAGCGTGTACCAATAGATTTGCCCCGTGGTGCTCCAATCCGTTCCAATTTGAGGCTGAAGGTTTTGTCCATTGGGAAGATTGACCTGCGTGAGCCTCTCCAGTACTTTCTGGCGGTTCCAATCGTTGACGGAGGTGTCGTCGAAAATCATAATGATGAACGACAGTCCGAAAATAGACTCGGAGCGCAGAAAGGTCATGTGCGGCATTCCGGCCATTTGAATTTCGATCGGAATGGTGACCTGCTGTTCCACCTCTTCAGCGGAACGTCCCGCCCACTGGGTAATCACCGTCACGTAGTTGTCGGCGATATCGGGATAGGCCTCCACCGGCAGTTGATGGAACGAGATCGCTCCCCAGCCGAGCAACAGGAGCGCAACGGCCAATACGACAAACTTGTTGTTAAGCGCAAAGTCTACAAGCGCGCGAATCATTTTCTCTTTCCGTTCCCTGTTCTGCTGTCTGTTTCGTGCCTCTATCGGGGAGGCAGGCTTGCCATTACTGTGCGAGGACGTGGTCCAACACTAAGGCGTTCGACACCACTTGCTGGCCCGGTTTCAACCCGGATGCGACCTCTTGCATGTCGCCGGGAAGAACATCTCCACCGACCACTTCAACGCGGCGGAATTTGTTATCCGGCGCCGGGACGAAGACAAAATCACGATCGTGCATGTGCATGATGGCCGACGCGGGCACCTCGGTGTGCATCTCTCTGATTTGACCGTGGAACGTGGCCTTCACGAACATGCCCAGCCGCATGATGCCTGGATTCTGCACTTCGAGGCGAACTTTGGCGGTGCGGAGGTTCGGATCGAGAATGGATCCGATATTGCTGACTTTGCCCCGGAACATCTGGTCCGGATAAGCATTGAGCGTAATCTCCGCGGTATCGCCGAGGCGGACATTGGCCAAGTCATTCTCGTACACGTCGCATACGATCCAGGTCACCGAGAGATCGGAAATCGTGAATGGATACGGCGTATTGTAGGCCTGCACCAGAGACCCGGCGGCAACTTGCTGATCGGTGATGACTCCGGACGTGGGCGAGGGTATCTCCACGATGAAGCTACGCTTCTCGGGATCGTTGCCGAGCAACTGCAGATGCTCGGCCGAAACCTCGACGGCAATTTTGGCTTTATCTTCGGCGTCTTGCGCCACTTGCAGATCGTTCAGGGCAATGGCGCCATGCTCGTAGAGATCCTTGGCGCGCTCATATTGGGCTCGGGCAAGAATCTCATCCGCCACAGCCATTCGGTAAGTCGAATAGCCGCCGGAGATATCGTCGCTTCGAATGGTCATCAGAACTTGGCCTTTCTGGACGGTCTCGCCCAGCTTCGTTTTGATGTCCAGCACGCGGCCCGAGGCCAGCGAGACGACGGGAACGTTGCGCGTAAGGTCCGGCGTTACCGTCCCCGTGACTACCAGCTCCGAAGTGGTTGCATGCTCGGTCGCCGTGACCAACGGAAACTGCTCCGGATGCTCCACTGAAAACAAGGTGATGTCCACCAGGGGAACAACGTTGGCGGCCGGCGGCGCACCCGTTTCCGGATCCGCGTGGACTTTGCCGCAGCCATCCAGACTCAGGAGCATAGGGACAGCGATAAACAATAGACCGAATTGTGAGACTGTGCTTCGCACGGCGACCTCCCCTGATATCACCTCCAGCCTAAGAGGACGTGCCCAAGGAAGGCATAAGGAATTTGTTAGGACATTGAACACTTTCTTGATTGAGCCTTATAACGGAAATTGATTGATTCCAAGGCTTTTATGACTTTTTAACGCCCGCCGTCCTACAGTTAAGACAATGGGTGCAACGGACGTAATCCGCGTAATCACGGGTCGTGCGACATCTGAAGGAGATGCGCCCCAGAGCCGAGGCTTGGCGATCCTGATCCGCAATGTGCGCGCGAAGTGTGTTCCCTTGGCGCCGTGGGTTCTCTCGTTAGCGGGTGTATTAGCCTGCACCTGGATCTCTTTCCGTCTGGGCCAGAATCTGGCATCGGCCGGATTCCTCTACCTTGTCTTCGTTGTCCTGGCCGCGGTGTACGGTGGATTCTGGCAAGCGACGCTGATCTCGGTGATCTCGGTTGCGTGTCTAGACTATTTCTTCGACGAGCCGATTTTCAGTTTCAGCGTCGCCCGAGTATCAAACTGGGTCGAACTCGGGGCATTTGAATTCACGGCACTGGTCATCAGCCGGCTCTCCAATCGAGCCCGCCTTCGCGCGTTGGAGGCGGATGTGGAGCGGCGAGACGCTTCGGCGCTCTACCAGGCTGCCCAGCGAATTCTGCTCTTAGACGGTTCGGGCAACCCCGGCGATCCGGTCACGTCTCTGATTCGCGAGACTTTCGAACTCGATGGCGTCGTCCTGTTCGATGATGTGTGTGGCTCCTTTTACAGGAGTGGCGCGGCTCCGCTCGCGGTCGATCAGCGAACCCGCGACGCATGCCTTCTCAACTCGGAAGCTTTTGAATCCACTGCGAAGATTTGGTTCTGCGTCCTTCGCCTGGGGGCGCGGCCCGTGGGCGCTTTAGCGCTCTGCGGAACCGAGATGACCCGCCTCACTGCAACTGCAATCGCGTCCCTCGCCGCGATCGCCCTGGAGCGCGCGCGCACTCTGGAGAAGCAGAGCCACGCCGAGGCCGCACGGCAGGCGGAGCAGCTACGGACCGCAGTGCTGGACGCCCTTGCACACAAATTCAAGACTCCTTTAACAGTCATTCGGACCGCCAGTTCCGGTCTTCCAGCGGCCGGCCAACTATCCGGGCTGCAAACCGAGCTGGTCAGTTTGATCGATCAGGAAGCCCGGAAGCTGAACGATTTAGCGTCCCGCCTGCTGGGAGCTCCGAATTTAGATTCCGCGGAATTTGCGCCACAGCCTGAACCGGTGCTCCTTTCCAGGCTGATGAAATCCGCGATTCAAGAGATCGAGCAGCCGGCGAATCGCGATCGATTTCGAGTGTCAGCTCCAGCCCAAGAGCCGCCGGTGTTCGCCGATCGGGAACTGATCCTCACCGCCCTGGCCCAACTGGTTGACAACGCCCTCAAATACTCGCTTCCACGATCCACCATCGAGGTAGGGCTTCGGGCCGGCGACACGGCTGTAATTCTGACCATGCGAAGCAGGGGGTTGGTGGTGGAGCCAGCGGATCGCGAGCGCATTTTCGAACGATTTTATAGAGCGCCTGGCGCCCAGCAGTGTTCCCTGGGCACGGGATTAGGGCTATCGATCGTCAAGACGATCGCGGCAGATCATCATGGACAGGTTTGGGCCGAAGGCGAACCGGACTACGGGACCACCTTCTCACTTTCACTCCCCGTTGTAGGGGCCGTTCGGTGAGTAGTAGCCGCATTTTGGTGGTGGACGACGAGCCTCAATTGCGTCGCGTGCTCCGCTCAACATTGTCCGCGCTGGGATTTGTCGTCGCCGATGCCGAGACCGGCGAGGCCGCGCTGGACAGAATACGAGAGGAGAAGTTCGATCTGATCCTCCTGGACATCAATCTGCCTGGACTCAGCGGGCTGGAGACTTGCCGGGCCATCCGGGCCCGATCCGACGTGGGCATACTCATGTTGACGGTCCGCGATCGGGCAGAAGATAAAATCGAGGCTTTGGATGCCGGGGCGGATGGCTATGTTACCAAACCCTTCGACGTTAACGAATTGTTAGCGCGCATTCGGGCCACACTCCGGCGGGCGCCCGGCTCTGCCCTCAGTGCATCGAGCGCGCTTGAGTTGGACGGTTTGGAAATCAGCTTTCGTGACCGCCAGGTGAAAGCGAATGGGCGCGTGACACGGCTTACTCCGACGGAGCTCGATCTATTGCATTACTTCGTGACCAATCCTAACGAGGTTTTGCCTCATGACAAGATTCTGCAAGCTGTCTGGGGTCCGGACTATGGTGATGAAGTCGAATACCTGAGGGTATTTGTAAATCAATTGAGAAAGAAGATCGAGCCAGATCCGGCGCGTCCGCGATATATACTTACCGAGCCTTGGCTTGGCTATCGTTTTGACACGCATGGGGCCGACACTCGAGGGTCAACCAGTTAGGACGGCATCTGAAACCGGTACCCGGCCGAGCGCTCTGTAAGAATATATCGGGGATGGTCCGGCGCCGCCTCGAGCTTCTGTCTGAGCTGTCTGATGATAATGCGTACGTACTCGAGTTCGCCTTTTCCATCCCGCTGCCAGATCGATTGTGCGAGCGTTTGAGGCGTCCTCGACTGGTTTGCGTGAGCGATCAAGTATTGCAAGACAAGAAATTCCTTGGGCGTGAGATGGCTCACCTGGCTGCCGGGACCTTTAATCTCGTGGGACTTTAAGTCGACTTCACGGTCATCCAGGACAATTTGACGTAGCTTGCTGGATCTGATCACTCGTCGCAGTATCGCTCGCACGCGGGCCATCAGTTCCGCCAATATAAAGGGTTCCGGAATAAAGTCGTCCGCGCCCGAATTCAGTGCGTCAATCCTACCCTGCTGGGTGTCTTCTCCCGCCAGCACGATGATGCCCAGATCGGATTCAGGCCGAATGGTACGGCACAGTTTGACTGTGTCCAAGGACGCGTCTACGATGAGAATGTCATGAAGTCCTGAGCAGGTTGTCTGTATGGTTTGATCGACGTTCTCCGCTTCGGCCACCTGATGACCTTCGAACTCCAGCGCGGTTCGCAATTGGACGTGGCGCTGCCAGTTGCAGCCGGCCACGAGGACGCGGCCCACAGCCGCGGAGAGCCTTGATGGCGCGGGGCAGCAACGGACCGCTGCTCTATGATTCCGGCTGAACATAGTGGCTCGGCTATTCAGAGTTCAAGCTTGCCCTGAAATTCCATCTCTCCGACATCAAAGGACTGTATAATGCCTATCCGGCCAATCTGCGCGTCGAATTCGACGCGCCCGTCCTTTCTCGTAATCTCCGCGGAGAGTGGAAAGAGATAAACAATGTCCAATCCGTCTTCGCGCTGGAAAACTTCTACGCTAGAAGGCCTCACGTCCTTCTTTCCCTCGCGCCTCAGGAACGCCAGACTTTTTAGAGGCTCGCCCAAATGCTTTGGATCCCCCTTTACGGACGCGCTGGGAACACCATAAACGGCGAGGCTATAGCCCTCATTTGGCAAAGTGGGCGGCGCAATGACGCCTGTTTTCATTTCCGCCGCGCGGATGGGCAGTGCGGTCTCCCAGCGGAGTTGCAATGTAAGAGATTGGTTCGCCGGCCGCACGTCCGTTTCAGGCTTGACGAGGTCCGGCAAGCTCTTAGGAGGCTTGGGTCTCGGCCCCTTGTCTATTCCATCGAAACCGATGCCTTGCTCTTGCCCCATGTTCCCGCCTTCTCTGCGTTGGTCCTCGCTCTGCAGGCGGCTGATGCCGGCTCTTACCGTCCTGGCCCACGGGGAATGGGCCAGGACCTGCCGCGCGTCTTCTTCGGTCCAATCCTGAATCGGTTTATTCATCCAGCCCGGATCGGCTGCCATGAGCAGAAACGCCGAGACCGGCACCGACCAAAATGTTTTCCACGGGAATTTACGCTTTGGTTGTATCGTGAACATCGTTAGCTCCCGCCTACCCTTACGTTAGAACTTGACCATGATTCCGGCGGAGACCTTGGCTTCGCTCCGGCGAAGATCCGGGAACCAAACACCGCCGACGCCACTGCAGTTCGTGGTTGCGGTCGGGAGATCGCTTGCTCCGGACGGTGCCCCGTTCATGCAGGCGTATTGTCCGGGAGCGCCATTTGTTCCGCCGAGTTGAAAACCAGGCGGCGTGACCCCGCCTCGTCCAGCGAAATACGGCACGTCCGAGTGACGATAGCCGGCCTCCAGCCACCAGGTGATGTACTGCTTAGGCATGTACTGGAGGGTAACCGTGCTATCCCACATGTGGGCCCTTTGGCCGGGGAGTTCGGTGAAGTAAGGCGAACCCGTTACCGCGTCGGCCCCGTTGATCGGCGGCAGCAGCGTCAGGTAGCGGCCCCAGTTGCTCATCTCGCCGCCGCCGGTCGTAATGGCGAACAGATCCTTGTGGAACCACAGCCGGTTGTAGAGCATCCAGCCGACGAACGATTCCTTGCCCTGGCTTGGCGCGCAGGTGCCGCAGAGTCCCCCGCCATACTGGGCTCCGGCGTCTCCCGTAAGAGAGAAGGCCATCTTAGAGAGGCCTAAGCTGGAGGGATTGTTATAGTACCTGACTTCAATGCTATCGTCCGTGTGAATACGTTCGGTGTGGGGAAGACCCAAATTATCCTGCCCGTAGCCATATTGGTTCGCGACAAGTTTGAACCATTCTTTCGGCTCCCAGAGAAGCTGTCCTCCCAGACCCGGATGGCCGTTGTACTTGGCGTAGGATTGCCATCCGTTGATGAACCACGGTTCGATCTTCAACTTATTGGTGGGAAACCACTGAACGCGAACGCCGTTGAAGAACCAAGGCGTATTCGAGGACACATACGACGGCTGATAAGTCCAATTATCGAAATTATAATAACTGAACAGTCCAATATAGGACACGAAGATGCCTGCATCGACATTGAGGCCGTGATTTACATTGAAGTGGTACCCGCCATAAGCTTCGGAAACGTACTTGTATGCATCACGAAGGTCCCATTGGCCAACCCCGAAGCTGGCGTCATTGCGGGGGGTGGTGGTGGCAAACAAACCGTTCATGAACAGGATTCGGCCGCGGACGTTGTCCCAGTGGAAGTCACCGCCCACACTGGCCTGCTCGATCTGGACTTCTCCGGAGCGGAACGATTCGGTCGCCCCGACGATGGTGTGATCAATGGGTTGATTGAAATCCTCCATGTAATGCGTATCGAAGCGAACTTCAGGGGTGAAATATTTAGTATCCAGCACGGTGTCTTTGTTACGGGGCGAACCGTTCAGCCAGGTAAAGTCGCCGAAAGCGAAGGGGGTGAAGTTGTCCACTGCGGGAGCGGCTGCGGGAGCCTCCATGGCTTCCGGAAGTCGGTGCTCCGCGGGAGCGACCTGCGTCGGAGGCGTGGTTAGAGGTCCGGACCTGCCGCCGCCGGATTGTGGTGGCGTCTGACCCGACGCCTGGTCCAATGCCTGCGGAGCCCGAGGCAATGGCGCCGCGGGGGGCAGTCCAGCCACCGTGTTCAGCGAGGCGATCAGCGGCCCGCCGCCGCCCGCAGGGGCTTTCGCATCAGCCTGCACTGGGCTCGCATCCCTGGATTCTATTGCCGCCAGACGTCCCTCCAGGCGATCAATGCGGTCGAGTAGTTGCTTTTCCCTTTCGGTAAGCGGCTGGTTATCCGATTTCGCCGTGGTGGAGCGCGATTCAGTCCCGGATTGCAGGCTGAGGTCCACCCGAACAGTCTGGCGGGCAACGACTTCGACATGCATGGACGATCTCTTAAATCCATTTTTGGTGGCTGCAACCTCATACGCCCCTGGCTCGAGGTTCGTGAATGTGAAAATTCCGGTAATACCCGTGACGGTGGCGTAGTCGGTGCCCTTCTCCACGTTGTGCGCGATGATTTGAGCCTCCGCCACCGGCTTCCCGCTGTCAGCGTCGTGAGTGACGCCGCCGACAAGGCCAACTGATTGGCCCAAGGCCGGCAGTGACAACGCCCCCAATAAAAAAGCGGCGCAGGCAGGAGCAACGGCGACGGTCAGTAAATTGCACGTCTTTCGTGCGATCGCCGCAAATGTCCACGGAGAGAGCATAACCTGCCCTATCTCCGGCACTGCTTTGTAGCTTTTCATGATTTATTTTATCCTCGTTTGCGACACTCTCGACAAGTCTCATCAAAGAGACTGGACAGACGCTGAATTCGCCGGACATGGGCGTGGCTTCACAACGCAAATGGCTACGGCGTCCGCGACGTTCGGATCCAGGAGGTTCGCGGCATTCAATTGAGTGTGGAGTAAAACGCGTGAAAAAGGCATAAAGACGGAGACGGTTTGTTATCACTTATTGTGATGAGGGCTATTCGCATTATTTCTCAATACACTTAAAGTCTCAGAGAGTGGTCGATAGATAAAGAAAGTATAAAAATTCAACAGGTGCAAGCAGCCCGGAACTGAATGACCGACGCTATTCGTGTTCGGTGAGACTAGCGGACTGGTCCGGTTCCGACGGGTTGCGAAACCGGTACCCAACCCATGGTTCTGTCTGAATATATTGGGGCCGGGCGGGATCGTCCTCGATTTTTTTTCGCAGCATGCGAACGTAAGTGCGCAGGTATTCAAGTTCGTCGCCATATTCAGGACCCCAGGTACCGCGGAGGAGTTTTAGATGGGTCAGGGGAACACCTTGATTCCTCATCAGAAATGAAAGAAGATCAAACTCCTTCGGGGAAAGGTGGATCTGCTCGCCCGCTTTCCATAGCAGGCCGCGATCCAAGTCCATCTTCAAATCGCCGGCTTGCAAAATCCCGCGAGCCTCAGCGACATCCGTGTGGGTCCTGCGAAAGACAGCGCCCAGGCGCGCGATCAACTCCCGCAGGCGAAAAGGTTTGGTGACATAGTCATCCGCGCCGGCTTCTAACGCTTGAACCTTGTCATCTTCCGCGTCGCGGACCGTCACCATGATGATTCCCGTGCGGGGGGCAAACGCACGGATTTGCCGGCATGCTTCGACGCCGCTCATACCGGGCATGTTCACGTCGAGCAAAACCAGATCGAACGGCCGCTGCCTTACGGCGGTCACCGCGTCGGAACCAGTCCCTGCTTCTTCCACCAGGAATCCACTCGCGGCGAGCGAAGCGAGGATGGTTTTCCGCAAAGCGGGTTCATCGTCCACCACCAGAACACTACACGGCTGGCCCAGCTTGATCACGCTTCAGGCTCACTTTCGGGAACTGGCAGGACTAGCCGGAAGACGGTGTCGTCCGAAGCTCCGGACTCGCCATCGAGTTCCAGCCCGCCGCCCAACGCGACCGCGATCTTGCGAGCCACGAATAATCCGAGTCCTGAGCCAGGCCCCACGCGCAGGCCATCCATGCCCCGATAAAATCGGTCGAAAATCTTGCCTTTTTCACTGGGCGGGATGGGGTTGCCGCTACTCAGAACACGGACCGCAATTTGATCATGTTCGCGCGAAACTCTAAGCATCACGGTGGAGCCGGAGCTGGAGTATTTGCAGGCATTATCCAGCAGTTGGCTCACTGCCAGCCGCACCAGCTCGGGGTCACCCATCACCTCGCTCGATTCGCAATCCTTGACTATGGATATGCTCCGGTTCGCGGAAACCTTGGTGTACTGATCCACCGTATCCGCCAGTACGGAAGTGACGTCGATCAGTTCGATCCACGGTCTGACCTCCTCCCGCTCCAGGCGCGCCGTACGGATCAACCTGGATGTGAGCCTGCCGAGTCGCGCCGCCTCCGACTCGACGGTTTCGGCCAGTTCGCGCTGCGGCGGGCCTAAGCATTCTGCCTCTCCGAGAGCGCCGGCCGCGGTCAGGATCGTGGAAAGAGGAGTTTTGAATTCGTGGGCGAGAGCGTCCAGAATGGCCGAGCGATACGATTCCGTCTGGGCGGCCGCAGCGGCGCGGCTGGCATGCGCAAAGGAGTGCGTTCTTTCAAGGTGCGCCGCGGCAAGAGCCGCCAGAGGCCCGGCCGTCAGACTGGGATCTTCCAGGCCTTCAAACCCGATTGCTCCAATGGTTCGGCCCCCGACCCGGATGCATCGCGTGGCGACTCCCTGGTCCAGATTCTCATCGTCCTTGCCGTGAAGGAATGCTTCGCCGGTCTGCTTTTCAAGGCCATCGCTCGCGGCTCCGGCCAAATGAACCTCCGCACCGGCAGCATCGAACAAGCAAACGGCTCGAATGCCAAAGCTGCCGCAAAAAGGCTCCAGAAAATGACTCCCGCCTTGCGGGTCCGGCTCCAGGGCCAGCAGTTGCTGAGCCAGAGCATAGAGCCGCTGCAACCTTTCGTGATGCCGGCGCGACAATTCGGTTTGATCGCGCAACTTAGTTACCAGCTTCGTAATGACCAAACCCGTGATCAGGAATGCCGCCAGACCCAGTGTGTCCAGGGGACTGTTGATCTGCAAGGAAAAAAGCGGGTCGAGAAAGAAGTAGTCTAAACAACCAACCGCCAGGACGGAGACCACGGCAGAAGACGCGAAATTCCCAGACAACGACTGCAGGACCAATAGGAGCAAAGAACAAAAGCTGGCGGTGGCAAAACTTAAGTGAAGGCGGTAAGCGAGAGAAGTAAGCAATACGACGCCGAGCGTTCCAAAGGCACACCATTTAAGAGTTCGCCAGAACCCGTGCGTATTAAGACGCTGCATGACGGTTCACCCAGCCCGCCCGCACAATACTGTGCGGGATCTTTTCGCATGAAATTACAGTTTCCGTCAAAAGTCATAAAAAAGGCATAAAGCACCGGCGTCAACTTCCGGCGAACGCAAATCAGATCTCGACGTCTCAAGACACCTGAATTATGCACGGACTGAATGCCGAGCGCCGGACTTGATGCGGTGCGATTGATCGGCTGCTGCGCTTCCCGCCACTGAGTTCCACCTCCATCTGGCGATCCCTGTTCGACCTTCC
>JBEKBK010000128.1:0-17375 GCA_050015435.1 Bryobacteraceae bacterium | reverse complement strand
ATTCATCGCACACCTCCCCGGGATTTTCGGCGGTTTTGAAGGGATTTGTTACCCTAAGCCGAAATTTACATCTCCTGCTTTAGCTTGGCCAATTCTACGTCCGCCCGCCCACGCTGTCAACGGGGGCCATAAGGCACGGGGGCCATAAGGCTCGGTCGGTGTCCAAATCGATCTTGCGGACGGAACCCTTTCGGCAAGCCATGTTGAACTGGCCACGCCTGATTTGCTTTTATTCGCAGCGCAACGCGGCGTTTGGATCGATGTGAACGGCACGGCGGGCGGGGATGTAACACGCCAACAACGTCAGCGCGAACAGCAGTATCGCGGCGGAGGCAAACGTGGTCAGATCTGTCGGGCTGATTCCGAACAATAGGCTGGTCATCAGGCGCGTCAGAGCGGCCGATCCGGCAAGACCGAGCACGACTCCGATGGCCCCCAGCTTTCCGCCTTCGCCGAGGATGCCCAGGAAAATGTCGCGCTCCTGGGCGCCCAAGGCTCTGCGCACGCCGATCTCATTCGTTCGCTGGCTGACAAAATAGGAGACCACGCCATAGATGCCGATGAGTGACAGGAGCAAAGCGACCGCCGCAAACGCACCCAGGACGATCAGGGAGAACCGGCGCTTGGCGAGCGAGTCCGCAATCGCATCCGTCATGAGCTCCTCGTTGTGGACCGCGCGGCCATTGTCGAAGGCGCCCAGCTCTTTTCGAATCGAGACCATCAAGATCGCAGGCGCGACTTTAGATCGGACGATTCCCGTAATGCCGTTTGCGGCGAGGGTAAGAATGCTGTCGGGAAGCTGCATGTACGAGAAATAGAACTGCGGAAGGTCGGTTACGGATGCATCGGAGTCCAGGCCCGAATGCTTCACATGACCTGCAATCCCAATGATCTCCGCCGGCGCGGCAGACTCAAACAATGTAGCCCGAATGTGTTTCCCGACCGGATCCTGCGTGGGAAAGACACGCCGGGCCAATTCTTCATCGATGATGACAACGAGCGGATGATTCGCCGTATCCTGCCTCGTGAAGGAGCGCCCGCGCAGAAGCGGAATCCCCATCGTCTTGAAATGATCCGGCCCTACGGCGTAGAAATTCGCGCTCCTCAGATCGCGGATATTGAGGGGTTGCGAGTCGTCTTGGGACGAGAAGCCCACCGTGGTATTGCCCCGGAAAGGAAGCCCTCCAAGCTCGACGCTGGCTGATTCCACTCCTGGAAGATCGGCCAGCCTGTCGTTGATCTCGCGAAAAGCCGTACGGATCGCCGGTGGGCTGGATGCGTGCGGACCTGAAACACCCGTATAGAATGTCAGAACGCCCTCCGGATTGAATCCGGGATTGACATTCCACAACCTTTGCAGACTGCGGATCATCAAGCCCGCGCCCACCAGCAGCACGAGAGTCAGCGCAACCTCGGCTACGATCAGCGCGTGCTGGATGTGATACCCCCCTCGGATCGTGCCGCGCCCGCCTTGCTTCAACGATTGCTGTAAGTCCACGCCCGACGCTTTCAACGCTGGCACAAATCCGAAAAGAATACAGGTGAGCACTGAGACGAGGAATGCGAAGACAAGAACACGCGTGTTGACGTCGATGTGGGAAACCGGTGGCAATGCGGAAGGCAGCACGGTCAGAGCGGCACCCGTTCCCCAAGATGCAATCAACAACCCAAGCACCCCTGCGCCTATCGATAAAACAGCATTTTCTGTAAGCAGTTGCCGAATGAGCCTGCCGCGCCCGGCTCCAAGCGCCATGCGAACCGCAAATTCCTGCGAGCGGCTTACTGAACGCGCAAGAGCAAGATTTGCGATATTCGTGCAAGCGATGAGCAGCACGAACCCGACGGCCGCGCTCAGTGCGATGAGCGCGGGTTGCAGATCGCCAGCAACGTCCCGCTTGAACGGAATCAGATTTACTTCCGTGATCCCGTCCTCGTTAGGGTAAGCCACGGCCAGATTCTTCGCGATGGTGCGCATCTCAGCTTGCGCCTGCGCGAAGGTGACACCGGCCTTCAGGCGTCCCAATCCCTCCGTGTCGTCGCCGGTACCCCGGTTGTAGAAAACCGGATCTTCTTTCTGGCCGATGGGGACAAAAACGTCGTTAAAGAAGGTACGATTCGCCCGGTCCCGGTCCATGCGGACGCCGGCTGGTACTACACCGATGATCCTGTGGTCGCGTCCATTCAGCGTCAACGTCTGACCAATAATTTTCGGATCGGCGGAGAAACGCAGCTTCCAGAACTCTTCTCCCAACATGACAACGGGCGGAGCGCCGCGTTGATCCTCCTCTTTTGTGAAAGCTCGGCCAAACACGGGCTCGATCCTCAAAACTGAGAAGAAACTCGAAGAGAACATCTCCCCCATTAACTCCTCCGGCTGACCGCGGCCGGTGAGCGTGAACAATTCGTTGTGCAGACCTGCGATCGCCTCAAACGTCTGGGTTTGCCGCTGCCAGTCGAGCAGATTCGGATACGAGACGGCATTCTTGTCACCGGCGGAACTCTTTTGATACAGAACCACCAGCCGATCCGGCTCCGGAAAAGGGCCGGGATGAAGCAGCACGCCGTCAATGACGCTGTAGATGGCCGTGTTCGCGCCGATGCCCAGCGCCAGAGTGAGCGCCGCAACACCTGTGAATCCAGGACTCTTCGCAAGAGTACGCAGCGCGTAGCGCAGATCCTGGAGCGTATGCATGCCTGCATGATAGAGCATGCCGTATTCCGGCTGCACGGCGCGACTTCTCAGCGGTTTGCCGTCACCGGAGATGTTCGTTTCCGAGAATTCCCGTTCGGAATCGAGCCTATTGGGAACAGGCGACCCCGGCGGGCGGCCCGGTGGGAGCACCCATCCGCACGCTGTCCAAATCGATCTTGTGGAACGCGAGGTGCTGCACTGCTGGTGGCTGTGTGGGCGCGAGCGTGAAGAAAACGCCGACGGCGCCCTTCCGGCAAGTCATGTTGAACTGGCCGCGCAGCCAGTTCTCCGGGATCACTGGGCCGAACGCCGTGCACTCGCCAACTTCGTCCTTCAGTTTTTGGATCTCGGCACGCCGCTGGGCCGCCGTCGCGTCGAGGAAGAAATTCATGGCCGCGATCTGTTTCGCTTCTGCATCATCCCAGGATTTCCATAAATTCACGATGTGGTCGCGCATCTGCGAAAGGATCGGCGATGGCGGAAGCTCGCGTTTGCGCAGGCCGCTCGTCTTCAGCAATACGTCCCATGCCTGATTGATCGGCTCCACCGGACCCGCATAAGTCAGGTTAGCCATAGCAAACATACCGACGCCGTAATCGGGGAGCCAGGTCATGTACGAACCGAAGCCGGGTAAGCCACCGCCGTGGCCGACGATATGCTCGAACCGGCAATCGGTGGTGACGCGCAGGCCGTATCCGTAGCCGGTTTCGGAAGCCTCAACTCCATTGCCGGAAAGCCGGGCGGTCAGATTGGAAGGCGTCCACAGGTGGGCCATTTCGCGGACGGAAGAGCGACGCACCGGACCCGTATCCGGGTCATCGCGCGGCGGCCACGCGGAAAGATGGAACGCGACGTATTTGCCGAGATCCGTCGCGGTGGTGAGCAGTCCACCCATGGAACCGAAAACTCCGTGCGGAAGGGGCGCTTCCTCGAGGTACGTCCCATCCGCTTGCAGGCGATAGCCCACTGCGCGATTGGCGGCGGGCACCTGGGAAAACTCGAAAGTGGACGCATCCATGTGCAGCTTCGATAGAATCTCCTCGCGGACGTACTTCTCGTACGGCATGCCGGACGCCTTGGTCACAACGCGGCCCAGCAGACCAAAGGCGTAATTCGAATATTCGTAGCGCGTGCCGGGCGGCGTCGAAAAGGGAATCCCGCGGCGGAGCCATTGATCGAGATCCGCGTCGCTGGCGCTCAGTTGCCGGTCGCCCCAGGGATTGTCCTCCGGGAAGCCCGCGCTGTGGCTGAGAATTTGCCGGATGCGGAGCGGCGGAGTGTCGAGCGTCGGCAGTTCCATGCGCGCAAATTCGGGAATCCACTTGGACAACGGATCTTCAAGCGACAACTTGCCTTCATCACGCAACTTAAGAATGGCGAGAGAGGTGAAGCTCTTCGTCATCGAAGCGATGCGAAACACTGTGCCGGCCGTGACCGGCGCATTGGATGAAAGATCCCGGACTCCCGCCGATTCGACGTGCGCGAGCCGTCCGTCAATCACGACGCCCCATACCAAGCCGGGAACTTTACTGGTGGCGGCGTAACGGCGAAAGATCCGGTCGATTTCGGGGAACCCCGATTCAAGCTTCTGAACCCTGGCTGGATCGGTGAAGCGCGGAGGCGGGTAAGCATCGCTCGCGAAGAGCGCGGCTGCGGTGAAGAATCCACACAGGAAGGCGAATCGCACGTAAGTCAGGATGCCACATATTCAGGGCGACGGGCGCGCGCCACGAATGAGATCCGCGAATTCGCGGAGAGCCGCAGGGTCAACATCGGACACGGCCCAATAACTCATGCTGCCTTGCATCCAATGAAGCAGATGATAGCCGCCCAGGTCGCGGAGTCGGGGTTGCGCATCCGCGCCGCCGGAAGGAGAAACGTAAAGGCTGATGACATGACATGCTGCCTGCGTTTGTAAACGATCGCTGCCGTCGGCTGTTGATGAATCACCTCCAGACGTCCGCCGATCAAAATGAAGTCGTTGGCCGTCAGATCGGGAACTGGTGGTGAAAAACTGGTCTTCCCTTGAAACCACGGCTTTACCGTATGCTGATCCGAACTGGGAACGTCCACCAAGTGGCTGGGCTCGAGGGCTCGCAGGTGATTATCGAGGATTTCGGACCCGGTCGCGTCTGTTTCGCTCGTCGTGCGGAGCATCGAAAAAGCAAGAATCGATACGACCACGCACGCTGCAGCGCCCGCCAGAACCCAGAAAGAAGAGGGCGATTTCTTTTCTGGCGTCAAGAACTGCCCCGCAAGCTTCCGTTCGAGCGCCGGGTCGGGCTTGTACGCGAGCTCGGCGGCGATGATCTCGTCATGCAGGTTCTGCAATGCCATGTATTGCACGGAACATGCCTGGCATTCGGAAAGGTGATGATCGACATTGCTGGAGCTGGCCATGTCCAGTTCGTTGTCCAGGCGGGCATTCAAGAGTGGTTCTGCTTCACCGCACGTCATGGCGAACCTCCTGTGACGGACTCAACTCAGCGAGCAGCAGGCCGCGCGCGCGACAATCTCGACATCACGGTTCCGATCGGGATGTTCAATACGGACGCGATCTCCTTATAAGACAGATCTTCTATTTCGCGCAGCACGATCGCCTCGCGGAACTCCGGCGCAAGGTTCGAGATCGCCCGCTGCACCTGTTCCCGGCGCGCCTGATCGAGTAGCCCGCGTTCCGGATTTGGCGTGTGGTCCTCCGGTTCGGACTCTACTGCAATTTCCGGCTTGCGCCCGCGCAGGAAGTTCATCGCAGTATTTCGCACAATCGATAGCATCCAAACGCGGGCATCGCCGCCCCGGAAAGTGTCGATGGCTTTGTAGGCTTTTAGAAATGACTCCTGCACGATATCTTCCGCGTCGTGGTTGTTGCGCACGAGCCAGCGCGCGAAGTTATAGGCGGCTCGCAGGTGCGGCCACATGGTCAGTTCGAAGGTTCTGGCCTTATTATCCAAGTCTTCTTAGTTTATAGACACACCTCGATCCGATTTTATTCCCGGGACTTGTGCGCGGAATAATTTGAGCCGCCGCTGTGTCTACGTGGACGAGGTGATTAAAAATGATTGACAGAGATATCGATAGACGCGGCTTTTTGAAGTGCATGCAATGGGCCGGGGCTGGTTTGGCGTGGAGCTTCGCGGGCGGCGTACCGACGTCACGCTTGCTGGGAGCTCCCCAAAAGAAAGCCCGTTCCGAAGATTTCGTTTTCGTGCAGATCAGCGATAGCCACATCGGGTTCGATAAGGCAGCGAACAAGGACGTCAATGGAACCTTTCAGGCCGCCGTGGACAAGATCAACGCGCTCGACCGCCAGCCGGACTTCATCCTGCATACGGGGGACCTGTCCCACCTGGCGAAGGCCGCTGAGTTCGATACCCTCGATCAGCTTCTCAAGGGACTAAAACAAAAGCAGACGTTCTTCGTCCCCGGCGAGCACGATCTGATCCGCGATGACGGCAAGCTGTATCTCGAGCGTTTCGGGAAAGGAACCACCGGGCGAGGCTGGCAGAGCTTCGACCACAAGGGAGTTCACTTCGTCGGACTGAATAATTCGGCGCAGGTCGATGCCCTTGGCGCGATTGACGACGAGCAGATCGAGTGGTTAAACCGAGATTTGAGCGGACTCGGGGCCAGTACGCCGATCGTGGTCTTTGCGCATATTCCGCTGTGGGCCGCGTATCCGGAATGGGGTTGGGCCACGAAGGACAGCGCTCGGGCGCTCGCGATGCTGAAGCGATTCGGTGCGGTGACGGTGCTCAACGGACACATCCACCAGACGCTGCAAAAGGTGGAAGGGAACGTCACGTTCCATACAGCCATGTCCACGGCGTTTCCTCAAGCCGCGCCCGGGAGTCCGATTGGCCCCGGACCAATGAAGGTGCCCGTGGATCAGCTTCGCAAAGTGCTCGGAATCTGCGACGTTAATTTCGTGGCTGGCTCGCACCATCTCGCAGTGGTCGACGAGCCACTGGACTCCTTATGATATGCTTTCTCAAGGAGTTAGGATATGAAACGTGTCATTGTATTGGCAGGGGCAACCGTGTTGTTGACCCTGTTCGGCGTAGCAGCTTCTGCGGAGACAGTAGACGACCAGGTCGCACAGGCCGTGCTGCCGCTTCCCATGGATCTGCGTGCCGGCGCCACCGTGGTGGTGTACGACAAAGCCACCGGCGAACGCAAAGTGCTTCGCCAGGGCAACAATCAGATTGAGTGTGAGCCCAAGGCGGAAGACGGTTTTACGCGGTGCTACAACAAAGTGACGGTTCCTCGTCATGAGCTTCAGGCGAAGCTGAAGGCGCAGGGGAAATCCGACAAGGAGATCTCCGCGGCCGTGGCGGAAGCGACCAAGAACGGCACGCTCAAGCCAGTTCCGTACGGGACCATGTCTTACAGGCTATCCGGCGACGAAGGAAGAATCAAGCTGTTGTGGGTAATGTCGGTGCCCAACGCCACGACGGAAACGATCGGTGTATCCACCGTCAGCCAGCGCGACGCGGCGTTAAAAGGTCATGGATTGCCGTGGCTGATGCTCGCGGGCACGCCGGGCGCCCACGTCATGATTCCGATCAACCCGTAGCCGCATGAATAGGAAGATCTGCGCAGCAGTCGTGGGGCTTCTGGTGCTCGTCGGCGTAAGTGTCGCCGACGAGACCTACCCCCACGCCTTCCCTCGCGCCGGCACGGTCAAGCTGTTCGACAACGACCGCGTCACCATCTGGGAAGTCAACTGGCTGAAGAACGTGATGCAGCCGGTACACCGGCACCTTTATGACATGGCGGGTGTCTATCTGCGGTTCGGCCAGATTACCGTCACCGGACCGAACGATCCCGTGCCCACCAATCCCAAGCCAGGACCCGTCTTCGAAGTTCCGAGGCCGTATTACCAGCCCAAGGGCATCACGCATCGCGAGGTGGCGTTTGGCGGTCCGAACGATCCCGAGCGCCTGGCAATCATGTGCGATCTCAAGGATTTTACACCGCCTCCCTTCGAGGTCAAACCGGGTATGCGCACCGCGTACCCCAGAGAGGGCGCGAAGGACGTGCTCGATAACGCCCGCGTAATTGAGTGGGATTACACCTGGAAGACGAATGTGCCGGTGGCCATGCACGTTCACGACAAGGACTCGGTTGAGATTTTCGTCGAGGGCGGAACGATTCGTACCAAGATGGCCAACGGGCGCGAGGAGACCAAGACTCTTGCGGTCAAGGACGCCCGCTTCGTTCCCCGGGGCCAGATGGATACGGAGGAAGCCATCAGCGGTCCCCCGCGCGCGATCATCATTGAGCTGCGCTAAGTTTCCTGTCAACTGAAAATGCTCCAGCGCCTTTCAGCATCAAGAAGGTGCATATCGCGAGCGCCAGCAAGTGATATTCGATTCCTTCCCCTTTCTGAGACCCCGACCAGTTCGCGAAGAAGCCAAAGTGGCGATGCACCATGACCACTGCGACCAGCATCGTCATCCCGATGCCGAACGCCGCAACGCGAGTCAAGAGCCCCAGAAGTAATCCCAGGGCGCCAAAGAACTCCGCAGCGATGGCCAGAAAAGCAAACAACGCTGGAATATGCATGGCTCCGGTGAAGAAGGCCATGGTTGCAGTGAAGCCGGAACCTCCAAACCATCCCAGCATCTTTTGCGATCCGTGAGCGAAAAAGACGACGCCCAGTACCACACGAAGGATTGTGGTGGCCGTAGCGTCGTCGGTCATTATCAGCTTGCGTGGCATTATCTCGAAGGTTCCTTGGGGACTTTCATCATAGCGCTCGTAGAATCGGGAACTTGCCAGCGGAAAAAATGAAACAATAGGGTGAGCCGCAGAGAGAAATGGAGCGAATGTGGGTCGCATTACCCGACTTGTAGCTTTCGGGCTGCTCGGCGTCTTGCCGGGGTTTGGTCAAGCAAATTCGGACCAGGCCGCGCGGCCAGAGTTCGAAGTCGCCTCTATCAAGCCGCATACCGCAGGCGACCGCAACATGCTGATCAGGTTTCAGCCCGGCGGGCTGCTCAACGTTTCAGGCATGACGTTGAAATTGCTCATGACCATAGCGTATGGGGTTCAGGATTACCAGATCTCGGGCGGGCTGAGTTGGGTCGGGTCTGACCGGTACGATATCGTCGCGAAAACCGAAGATGGCTCTAATTCCAAGGTCGATGAAAGGCTCGAGACTGAAAGGCTCCAGACCCTTTTGGAAGATCGATTCAAACTGACCTTACACCGCGAAACCAAAGAGATGCCGATTTACGCGCTGGTGATCGCAAAGGGTGGGTCAAAGCTCAACGAGTCCGAGGGTGAGTGTCCGCCGCAGCCGCCTGGCCCGCCGCCAACAGCGACTCGCGGCAAGATGGCCACTCCTAATTGCGGCAGTATTTTCTTTGCACCTAATCAACTTTCCGGCGTAAAGATTCCACTGTCCTACATCATTCCAGTTCTTTCGAGAACTCTAGGGCGCACGGTGGTCGACAAGACCGGACTTACAGGAAGATACGACATAAAACTCGAATGGACTCCCCACCAGGGTCAAGTCCAGTTCGGGCCCTGCGGACCGACGCCGCCACCGCCGCCCGAGAACTCAGGACCCTCGATTTACACCGCTTTGCAAGAGCAACTCGGACTGAAGCTCGAATCGCAAAAGGGACCGGTCGAGGTCCTCGTTATCGATCATGTGGAGCAACCCAGCGAGAATTGAACCGAATTCAGAGTTCCCACGTCCTACTAATGAATCAATGTCTAAGTTAGGGTGGAGCGCAGTCAGAAACGGAGTGGAGATGAACCGCATTGCTCCTCTATTAGTGTGGCTCGGCCTGATGAGCGGAATGCCGGGTCAGGCTCAATCAGATGCTCCCAAGACGGCGCGCCCGGAGTTTGAAGTAGCCTCGATCAAACCGCATACATCCGACGATCGACGTATGGTGATTTTTCCGTCACCGGGCGGAAGACTCAACGTTGAGGGTATGACGTTGAAATTGTTGATGACCATCGCGTACCGGATTCAGGATTATCAGATCTCCGGTGGGCCGAACTGGATTGCGTCCGATCGATTCGACATCGTTGCGAAGGCCGAGGATGGTTCCAATTCCAAGGTTCCTGAAATGCTTCAGACGTTGTTGGAGGATCGGTTCAAACTAATCGTGCACCGTGAAACCAAAGAAATGCCGATCTATGCGTTAGTGGTCGCAAAGGGTGGACCGAAACTTCACGAATCCGAGGGGGAGTGCCCGCCGCAGCCGCCTGGCCCGCTGCCAACACCGACTCGGGGCAAGATGGCCACTCCTCCTTGCGGCAGTATGTTCTTTGCACCGAATCAACTTTCGGGCGTCAGGGTTCTTCTTTCGCAGGTCACACAGTCTCTTGGAAGGACTCTGGATCGCACGGTCATCGACAAGACCGGTCTAAACGGGAAATACGATATAAAGCTCGAATGGACTCCCGACCAGAGCCAGGTCCAGTTCGGGTCCGGGGGGCCTCTGCCGGCACCACCGTCCGATAGTTCAGGGCCGTCGATTTATACGGCTCTGCAAGAACAACTCGGACTGAAGCTGGAATCGCAAAAGGGGCCGGTCGAGGTCCTCATTATCGATCATGTGGAGCAGCCCAGCGAGAATTAACATTCCATGCATACCGCGATTCGTTACTGCATGGCTGCTTCTTTCACCGTGCTGGCGCTGCTGGCATCGGAACATCACGGGCAGGTGAAGTTTGGCGGCTTGCCGGTGCCCGGCGCGACGGTGACGGCGACTCAAAATGACAAACGATTCGCCACAGTCACGGACGAGCAAGGCTCGTACTCATTTCCCGATCTCGCGGACGGCACCTGGACCGTTCAAGTCGATATGCTGGGCTTCTCGACGGTCAAACAGGACGTCAATGTCGCTCCCAATGCGCCTGCTACGGATTGGGATTTGAAAATGCTGGGGCTCGATGAGATCCACGCGCAGGTTCAAGCGCGTCCTCGGGCCGCACCGAACCCGACGCCACAGGCGCCGTCTCCCACGGCTAGCGCCAGATCGCGGCCAAAGAACGGACAACCAGCCCCCACGAATACACAAACGCCGTTTCAACGGGCCGGCCTGAACGCGACGCAAAACGCTCCAAGCGCCGACGCCGCGCCGCCGAGCGATCAGTTGGGAAACGCCAGCGCTGCGGATCTCAGTCAGCGAGCCTCCGATGGACTTTTGATCAACGGTTCCGCAAATAACGGGGCGAGTTCACCGTTTGGATTGGCTCCCGCGTTCGGCAACAATCGCCGGAGCTTGAGGTCCCTGTATACCGGCAACATCGGGCTGCTCTTCGACAACTCAGCCCTCGATGCGCGGCCCTTTTCTTTGACCGGCCAGGACACCCCCAGGCCCGCGTATCAGAACTTGAATGGCGTGGCGTCGTTTGCGGGTCCCTTGAGAATTCCACACCTGATCCGGAACGGTCCGAATTTCGTGATCAACTACCAGTGGACGCGGAACCGGAATGCCAGCACGCAGACGGGTTTGATGCCGACTGAGGCGCAGCGCGACGGCGATTTGGGGCAAATTCAGATCCCCCCAACCAGCATCTCGCCTCAAGCGAAGGCATTGTTGAGTTTCTATCCACTTCCTAATTTCACCGGGAGTACGCGGTACAACTATCAGATCCCGGTGGTTGGAATCACGCATCAGGATAGCCTTCAGACCCGCCTGAATAAGGCGTTTCGTAAGGACCAATTCTTCGGCCTCTTCGCATTCCAGAGCGTGCGTTCGGATAATCCCAATATTTTCGAGTTCCTGGATACTTCGAAACAGATCGGGATCAACAGCAACGTCAACTGGCGTCACGCCATCACTCCGCGATTCGCAGTTACGCTGGGCGACCAGTTCTCCCGCCAGTCGACACGGGCGACGCCGTACTTTGAGAACCGTGAGAACGTTTCCGCGTTGGCGGGAATCTTCGGAAACAATCAAGATCCCTTCAACTGGGGTCCGCCGAGTCTGGCTTTCTCCGGCGGAACCACAGGGTTATCCGACGGGCAGGCTTCTTTCAATCGCAATCTGACCAACGCGGTGAATCTGAGCATTTTCTGGAATCACGGCAGCCACAACGTGACGTCAGGCGCCGACTTCAGAAGGCAGCAGTTCAACTATCTCGCACAGCAGAATCCGCGCGGTGCTTTCACGTTCACGGGCGCGGCGACGGGATCTGATTTCGCGGACTTCCTGCTTGGAACTCCGGACGTGAGCTCGATCGCCTACGGCAATGCCGACAAGTATTTCCGCTCGGCGGCCTACGACGCCTATATCACGGATGATTGGAGAGTCAACTCCACTTTTACTTTAAATGCCGGAATCCGCTGGGAATATGGATCGCCCATTACCGAGTTATACGGCCGGCTGGTCAATCTGGACATAGCTCCCGGTTTTACCGCCGCGGCTCCAGTGCTGGCCTCTGATCCGACCGGATCCATTACCGGGCAGCCATACCCCGATTCGCTGGTTCGTCCCGACAAGCACGCTTTCCAGCCTCGAATCGGTGTCTCCTGGCGTCCTCTACCTGCGTCATCCGTAGTGATTCGCGGCGGATATGGCGTCTATTACAATACGTCCGTCTATCAGACCATTGCGATCCAAATGGCTCAGCAATCGCCCCTTTCGAAGACCCTGAGCGTGCAGAACAGCGCGGCCGATCCGCTCACGCTGGCGAACGGGTTCAATGCCTTTCCTCCCAGCATTCCCAACACGTTTGCGATCGACCCGAATTTCCGCGTAGGGTATGCGCAAAACTGGCAGGCCTCGATTCAGCGTGATTTACGGGGCTCTCTGGTATTAATCGCCACCTACCAGGGCGCGAAGGGAACCCGGGGCGTGCAGGAGTTTCTGCCGAATACGGTTCCGCTTGGCGCGACTGATCCCTGCCCGTCGTGTCCGGCCGGTTTTGTGTACATGACCTCGAATGGCAATTCCACACGGGAAGCCGGCGTCCTCGAATTGCGTCGGCGTTTACACAACGGCCTCACCGCGACCTTGCAATATACTTACTCGAAATCGATCGACGATGCTGCTCTAGGGGGGAAGTCACAGGGCACTGCAGTCATCGCGCAGAACTGGCTGGATTTGAGCGCGGAACGAGGCCTTTCGACTTTCGATCAGCGTCATCTGGTGAGTCTGCAAACGCAGTACAGCACCGGCATGGGAGTTGCAGGAGGCACGCTAATGAACGGCTGGCGCGGCGCGCTATTCAAAGAATGGACCATCACTACCGCGACGACCTACGGCACTGGGCTGCCGTTAACGCCGGTCTATTCTCTCCAGGCTGTGAATGGAACCGGCATCACGGGAGTCATTCGTCCGGAGTACACCGGCGCGCCGCTCTATGCCGCACCGCCGGGTTTGTTTCTGAATCCGGCGGCCTTGGTCGCGCCTCCTGCAGGCCAATGGGGCGATGCCGGACGGGGCACGATCACCGGACCGGCTCAATTCACGTTGAACGCTTCCGTGCAACGCATATTCCGCCTGAATGACCGCCTTAATATCGAATTGCGGGTCGATGCCACAAACGTTCTGAACCACGTCAACTTTACGGCGTGGAATACTACGGTTACGAACGCCCAGTTCGGCCTTCCGACGGGGGCTAATGCGATGCGAAGCATGCAAACCACACTGCGCTTGAGGTTTTGAACTATGCGATGGATTCTTATCACTTGTATCGCGTGCGCTGGGACGGCCGCCGCCCAACAGGTTGGCCAGAATACGCCAGTAGCCACCCAGAGTGCGGCGACGTTCACCAGCAGTACTCAATTGGTGGTCGAGACGGTGGTGGTCAACGATCGGAACGGCAAGCCGGTGGAGGGTCTCAAGGCGAGTGATTTCACGGTTACGGAGGACGGCGCGCCGCAAACTATCAAGTTCTTCGAGTTTCAGACGCTGCCGGAGACACCCAACACCACGCCATTAGCACCGCCGGATTTGCGAAACATCACCGCCTTCGACAAACTTGCTCGAACTCAAATCGCTCCGGAACCACCCGGGGATACGCACTACAAAGACTCCCGTTTGCTGGCCCTCTATTTCGATATGACCGCGATGCCGCCGCCCGATCAGATCCGGGCGCTGGAGGCCGCGCAGAAGTTCGTCAAAGCTCAGATGACCACGGCCGATCGGATGGCCATACTGCGGTATTCCGGTGGCTCCGTCGATGTGCTCCAGGACTTCACTACGGACCGCGATCGGCTGTTGAGCATCCTGGAAACCCTCATCGTCGGCGAAGGCGAAGGATTCGATGAGAACTCGAACGATGACAGTACTCCCGACACAGGAGCGGCCTTCGGACAGGACGACAGCGAGTTCAACATCTTTAATACCGACCGGCAGTTATCGGCTCTGCAAACCGCGGCCAGGATGTTGGGCTCATTGAACGAGAAAAAATCGCTGATTTATTTTGCCAGCGGCCTGAGACTGAATGGCATCGACAATCAGGCTCAATTGCACGCCACGATCAATGCCGCGATTCGCTCCGGCGTATCGTTCTGGCCCATCGACGCGCGCGGACTGGTGGCTTCGGCCCCCCTTGGGGACGCCACTCAGGGTTCGCCGGGCGGAAGCGGGATGTACAACGGGCGGTCAGCCATGGCGGTAATGAATACTTTTCAGCGATCCCAGGACACGCTTTACGCGCTGGCCTCGGACACCGGCGGCAAGGCGCTGCTGGATAATAACGATCTGACGGTCGGGATCGTTCAGGCGCAAAAGGCTTTCTCAAGCTATTACATTATTGGATATTACACGAGTAACACCAATCTGGACGGCAAATTCCGAAGGATCAAGATTATGCTGAAACCGGATACCACCGCCAAGCTCGATTATCGTCAAGGTTATTTCGCCGGTAAACAATTCGCGAAGTTTACAGCCGTCGATAAAGAGCGCCAACTCGAGGATGCGTTGATGCTGGGCGATCCGATCACTGAGCTCACCATCATGATGGAGATCGATTACTTCCAGTTGAATCGCGCGGAGTATTTCGTGCCGGTCGCGGTGAAGATTCCCGGCCGGGAATTAGCGCTCGCTAGAAAAGGCGGCGCTGAACACACCCTGATCGATTTCCTTGGCGAGGTAAAAGACGACTTTGGGACGACTGTCCAGAACGTCCGGGATAGGGTAGACGTCAAGCTCAGTGATGCGACTGCGGCCGAGTTGGCGAAGCGCCCCATTGAATACAGCACCGGCTTCACGCTCCTGCCTGGAAAATACCGGATGAAATTCCTGGCTCGGGATGCCGAGACGGGCCGCATCGGAACCTACGAGGCGAAGTTCACCATTCCGAACCTTAATAAAGAAGACAAGCGGATCCCGATCAGTTCTGTAGTCCTGAGCAGCCAACGCGTCGAGATGAAGGACGCGCTGTACACCGCGAAAGACAAGGGCCAAAATGAAGTGGTCAATCCGCTGGTCCAAGAGGGCCAGAAGCTGATTCCGAGCGTGACGCGGGTATTCAACACCAGCCACGACATGTATGTTTATCTGCAAGCGTACGAGCCTGCGGCTGCGTCCGCGCAACCTTTGGTCGCATTCGTGACGTTCTATCGAGGGTCGGCCAAAGTGTTCGAGACTCCGCCGCTCGAGGTGACGGAGAGTCTGAGCAACCGCCTCAAGACGGTCCCGCTCAAGTTCAGTTTTTCGCTGAGCAAATTGTCTCCGGGCGAATATAACTGTCAGGTGACGGTGCTCGACCCGACGGGTCAGAAGGCCGCGTTCTGGCAGGCTCCCGTCATGCTCATTAATGATGCCCCGCGCCAATAGGTGGTGTCCTAATGATGGCACCCTGTGCTCATTGAGTCTAGATTAGTGGTGGGAGGTGCGGTATGAAGGAAGACGGCCGCCCGCAAATAAATGCTTCGAAGATAGTTATTGGCAGTGGCATCGCAGCAGCCCTTTTTACTGTCGGCAGCATGTTGATATTTATCACGGGCCTTCCCGTGTTGTGGTCTATGTTTCCAGCGGCCATCGTTTTTGGCTGCGTGCTTGCGCTCGTCCTTCGTTTTATCCGACATCGGACCCCAGGCGCGCCTTGGCTTCTGTCTGCTATTGAGACAGACGCAAAACTTCCTCCAAAACGTCCTTGCAAACAGGATGGAGAGAAAAAAGCAGGACCTTTCGCGAAGGTGAGCGTGGGTCACGGCCCGCAAAGAGTGCCGTCGATGGGCCCACCACAGCAAGCTCGTAGCTGATCCCGGCTTCCACTGTGGTTTTTAGGACTACCCGCCGATAGCCAGGCGGTTTGGGATACACTCTGTTATGGAACTTTGGTATCCCCTCGCAGCTGCTTGTTCGCTCTTGTTATCCTCCATCGCTTTCGGTCAAGGCAAACCTATTGACTGGAAGACGGCTGACACAGAGGCTCTGCGGTACTTCACAGACATCATCCGGCAGGACACCAGCAATCCGCCGGGAAATGAAACGGTGGAAGCGAAATACCTGCAGGCGATTCTCGAGCACGAAGGCATTCCCACCAAACTCGTGGGAGCCGATCCGCAGCGGCTCAGTTTGATCGCGACGTTGAAAGGAAGCGGCGCGAAGCGGCCGATCATCGTCATGGGCCATACGGACGTGGTGGGCGTTCAACGCGACCGGTGGACCCAGGATCCGTTTGGAGCCAACCTTGTGGACGGTTTCATTTGGGGTCGCGGCACGCTCGACGATAAACCGCTGGTACTGGGCTCGCTGATGACGATTCTGTTGCTCAAGCGAAGCGGGTTGCCGCTCGATCGCGATGTGATCTTCGTCGCCGAATCTGGCGAGGAGGGCGGGGGCGGCGGAGCTGGCACCTACGGAATAGGCTATATCATCCGCAATAATTGGGCGGACATTAATGCCGAATATTGTTTGAGCGAATGTGGAGACTTCCGGTCTGTTGGCGGGAAGATCCTGTATCAAAAGGTCGCGGTCGATGAGAAGGTTGGCCGGGGCATGCGGCTGGTCGCGCACGGAACCGCCGGACATGGGTCTCAGCCGCGCGAGGATAACGCGATCGGGCATCTGGCCACTGCCGTTTCCAAGATCACCAACTGGACGCCTCCGATGCATCTGACCGATACCACGCGGACGTTTATTGAGAAGAGAGCGGCCGTCAGTTCGCCTGAAGCAGCCGCGCGACTCAAGTCATTATTCAATCCCGCGACTGCCGCTGCGGCGGAAGCCTACTTCCGCGCCAATGACCCGGAGCTCTATTCCGAGCTTCGAACCACGGTCAGCCCCACCATCTTTGAGGGCGGCTTCCGGAGCAACGTGATCTCCTCCGAGGCGCAGGCCACCCTGGACATCCGTGCGGTCCCGGACGAAGACATGCTCAAGTACAAGGACATGATCACGAAACTGATCAGCGATCCATTGGTGAGCGTCGAAGCAGGGGCCAATTTTACGACTCCCACTTCGCACCCATCGAGCACAACCACCGAGATGTGGCGCGCGCTCGAAAATGCCCAGCAAAAGATTTATCCCAATACGCCAACAATCCCGTGGATGTGGACTGGCGGCACCGATATGCGCGGCCTGCGCGACAAAGGGATGCAGTGTTACGGCATCGGTCCCGAGTACCCGCAGGAAGATACCACCGGCCCTATGCACAGGATCTTGATGGGTTGACTACAAGGTGAAAGCGGTCAACCGTTTGGGGACTCTGAGAATCCTGCGGTAAAACAGGTTGGAGTAGCGAAGATAGCGCTTCG
>JBEKBK010000127.1:0-17385 GCA_050015435.1 Bryobacteraceae bacterium | reverse complement strand
CGAAGCGCTATCTTCGCTACTCCAACCTGTTTTACCGCAGGATTCTCAGAGTCCCCAAACGGTTGACCGCTTTCACCTTGTAGTCAACCCATCAAGATCCTGTGCATAGGGCCGGTTACACATAACCTCGCTGGTTGCTCCCGCTCGAAGACGCGCGATCATTTCTTCTCCGATCTTCGTCGGCCCTTTTTCAAGCTCTTCAAGATCGGCATACAGGGCGTCGAGACCGAGCGCTTGCCAAATCGTCGTAAACCGGCCTTCCAGAGTGCGAGCATCGGCGGAATGAAATTCCGAACATCGGTGAGGGCGAACGGTAACTTCGCGCCCAGGCGCTCGAAACAAGACACAATTCTAAAAAGACCGTCACTAATGGGCTTCTTCCGATTCACATATAATGAAACTCGAACAAATCAGTAAAAACAGGAGCCAGACATGCCGGATATTCCGCTGATGAGCATCCGTTGGCAGATCGATTCTGTTTCAACGCCGCCACCAGGAAGAAGATCCGTTGGGGCGGTGGCGCCCGATCCGCACCTGGCCGCTGTGGTTGGGGACCGGTTCGAGGTGGAGAAAGAGTTCCGCGCGACGAGTCCGCAGCGGCGCGGGGCCGAGCCGCTTCCTCCGCTCGAATTACCATTCCCACCGAGGCGGGAGCCTCGTATTTGCTGGCGGTTCGCCAGGAAGGCTCGGGCGCGCTTTCGTTCCACGCGCCGAAAACAGGGCCTGAACGACGGGGCACAAAGTCAACGCCGACTGGGGCACCGGGCACCGCAACGTTCGAGATCGAGTTCCCCGAAGACGTGGATGAGGGGACCCGGCGTTCGATCCTCACAAAAGCGATTAAAGGCGTGGTGCTGAAAGGGGCGGGAAAGTTCGCGGATCTGACCGTGCCTTGGATCGGGTCAGAAGTGGAAAGTTCCATCTGGAAGAAGAAGGGACTGCCGCTCGGATGGCTGCAGGTGACCAAGGAAATGTTGGCCTCTGGGCAACTTCAGGCCGCCGAGTTTTCGGCAATCGGAAGCCCTATGGACCGCTGCCTGCTGCTTCTTCACGGAACATTTTCCAACGCGGCGGGCGCATTTCAGGCGCTGGCGAGCACGCGAGCCCGCGAGCGGCCGGGATTTTTTCAGCGCAGTTGCGCCCGTCTACGGAAATCGCATTTATGCGTTCAACCACTTCACGGTGAGCCAGACGCCCGAGCAGAATGCAACGGATCTTCTCGCTGGGCTTCCGAAACAGGCCAAATTCGACGTCATCACGCATTCCAGAGGCGGGCTGGCGTTGCGCTACCTGGTGGAACGGCAAGCGGCCCTTGGTGCCGATGCAGCGAAGTTCGAACTCGGTCAGGCGATTCTGGTGGCGTCGCCCAATGTCGGCACGCCGCTCGCCACCGCGGATCGCTTCGACAAGTTGATCAGCTGGTGGGCCAATATTCTGGAGCAATTTCCGGAAAATCCGATGGGCACGACGATCGAATATATCGGCGAGGCGCTCACGTTCATCGCGCGGCACGTTGTGGACGCGCTGCCGGGGCTGGAAGCGATGGACATGTCCGGCGACCAGATCTCGGTGCTGAACACGAAGTCGGTGGCGCCTCCCGCAGCGGCGTACTTTGCGATCATTTCAAACCACCGGCCGCAGGGAGCGCTGCTGGCGAGGATGCTAGACCTGGGAATCGATGCAATCTTTGGCATGGCGAACGACCTGGTGGTTCCCACTACCGGCGCGTGGAAGACTGAAGCGCATCCCTCCTGGGTGCCGGGAACGCGCGTCGGCTGCTTCGGGATCAACCTGAACAGGGCGTCGTCCAAAGACGGGGTGATCCACACCACGTATTTCTCGCAGCCGGAGACAGTGGATTTTCTACTGGAAACATTTCTAGGCCAACCGCTGGGGTTGCAACCCGTGGATCTGGACATCAACCCACCATTCTTCCTGCGCCGCAGCCTGACCGCTGCCGCGACTGCTGACGCGCCCGGTGGTCCGCAGACCGCACCTTCGCCGGGGACACAGACGCGCGACTCGCAGGGCTTCCTGCCCACGGCGTTGAACGAAGCTGACAACATACTGCAACTATTCCTTATCTCGCCGGACGATCATATTCCGCCGGAAGCAGCGAGGTTGGCCGATGGGCAGACGGCAATTCTGCTGGCGACCTATCGGAACGCGCGGGTGGTGGAGACGATCTATCTGCGAAAGCCGCGGGGCGCCAAGCCGCAGTTGGCGGCGGGCAGCGCTCCGGTGGCGGCTAGACATCGTAATCACGTCGATGATCAATTGGGTGGCGGACAAGCCTTGGGAATTTGCCTACGATCCGAGTCGCGAAAGTTCCCTGGCAACGGAAGCCGTGAACTTCACGCGCAATGTGCCGACGGCTGTGCCGGCCGAGGAGTTCGTGCCGCATCCGGACAAGCCGCTGCACATGCTGGTGGTGGTGGCGCAGCCAGTGGGCATGGCGCTGCTGTCGGCTGCCGAGGAAGAGCAGGTGGTACGGCGGGGATTTCAGGAACTGGAGGATCTGGGGTTGGCGACGGTGGAATATATGATGCGCGCGCGTATCGACCAACTCCACGAGAGGCTGCGCAATCCCGACATCGATATTCTGCATTTCATTGGTCACGGCACCTATCAGAAAGATTCGGAAGGCAAGAAGGACGGCTATCTGGTTTTTGAGAGTCCCGACGGGAGTATGCAGTTGATCAGCTCCGAGAGCTTGCGGCAGGTGCTGTGCCAGCGAGGGATTCGCCTGATTTTTTTGAACGCTTGCGAAACAGGGATGGTGGGACGGACACAACTGAAGTTCGATTTCAATCGCGGTGTGGCCCCGAAGCTGGTGGCGGGAGGAATTCCAGTGCTGGTGGCGAATCAATACAAGGTGCTGGACGTATCGGCCACCGAGTTCGCCAAGCATTTCTATCGCTGGCTGGCGTTGGGCAGCACGGTGGGCGACGCGGCGCGCGAAGCACGAGTGGCGGTGAAGTATTCAATCGCGGGCGATACCATCATAGTGTATGCGCGCAATCCGGGCCGGATGATTTACACCGAGGAGGAGAAGACGAAGGTCGCGGCCAGCATGAAGCTGTCTGCGCGAACGACACGGCCCGCGCTGTGCAAAGGCTTTAAGGGAACCAAAGTGGGATTGTGGGACGTGAATAACGTCCTTCCGCAGCTTGACGATTTCGCGGCTCACTTGAACGGTCTGCAAACCGATTTCTGTTTTCAAAACGTGGAGGTATCGGCCCCTTTGGGCACGTGGCGGCGGAAGGTTTCGGATCCGGACGGGGCCGGCGGTTATATCAACGGCGCGGAGGTGGCCAGCAAGCTCAAGGACCATGTCGCGAGCCTGGGTGTGAATCGTCTAATCTGCATTACGGTGTTCGCGCTGGCCGACGATGAGCGGGAGGGGCTGGCGCTGTGGAACGAGGATCAAAGCCAGCGGGTGTCGATTGTTTCGGGCGATCTGATCTTCGCACATATCGACAATCCGAGGACCTGTTTGAATCGCTTCCTCGCGAATATGCTGGTTTCGGCGCTTTGCGGGCTGGAGGAGCACAAGAACGGACCGCCGGATTGTCCGAACGATTATCCCGACAGTTACAAAGCGAGCGATCCCAAGGATCGCGCCGCCGCGCTGATCACAAAGTACAAACTTTGTTCGGCGTGTTCGGCGAAACTCGGGAAACAGGCTGATTCGATGGATAAGATTCTTGCAGCGTGGTGAGGGCTGGGCACCTATTTCGATAAGGTGTTCGATGGGTTTGGACCGGGACGCACAGACTGCGGGGGCTCGGCTTGGCCACCCCCAAACCGCTTCCGCGCTAACATAGCGCAAATATGCTAGTGAAAGACGTTGCCTCTGGTTGCCAGAACGACAAATCTGGCACACGTAGAGTTAAACAGTTACCCCTAGTTACCGCTAGGTGCCGGTCCGATGTTCAGGTTCGAGCCCCGTCGTCCCCTTGGCGAAGGACACCGCGATTGGCTTCAAGCCTTGCAAGAACGAGTTTCTGGCCCGGATCAGCCACGACATCCGCACGCCTCTGAATGCAGTCCTGGGAGCGGCCGATCTGCTCTCGCAATCGCCATAATTCCGATCTCCGCACCCGCCCTTGAATGCGACCGATTCCCGTTAGGCTGGTGACCCATATATGGTAAAAAGAATGTTATCTCCCGATTCGCAAGACAATATTACGAAACCGTGGTCACCATGTGAGGTCAACTTTTTTCACATCAGCAGCATCTGATGGTCACCACGCAAAATGGAGTGGTCGTCTTGGTCACCGTAGCGGGGATGCACTAATTCAATAGCCCGACAGGACCCGGTGGAGAGCAACGTCGGAACTCCGCAGACTGCCGACGTGATCCCAAATTCTCTGAAATTCTCCGTTTTTGGTTATGAAGAGGGTTGCGTTTGGGGAGCCAAACGAATTTCACTTCGAACCTCTGTGCATCCTTGGTTAACTGCGTGGCTGCCGCAACCCCACGGAAATGGCCACTACCCCCAAAAAACGTCTCTCCGGACATGAGCACCTCGTGGGTAAACCGTCACCCGGCGTGGCGCGACTGCCCCGTTCGACTGAAGTTCTCAGACTCTCAGGAGGGGGCGCACTTCTGGTTGACGGACCGCGAAAAGCGCCCTGGGTCCTTTTGGCCAACCGCATGATGACATCAGGAATGCGAAGCGTCGTGAGCAAAGCGAAACGACTCCCACGTTGCTTCGCACCGTCATGCTTCGCATGGTTCCATTACATACATGGACAATGAAAAACGGGTAGACAAAATGGTAGACATCGTTCTATCTTACTTTGAGAGCCATCTTGCCGTTCATCGTGGTCTTCATGCTCATATCAGTGAGCATCGTCAGCGGACCTTCTGTGCCATCGTCGAATAGGATACCGCCAACTGGCCTTGAGCGTCGTACACGTAGGCCGTCGTGCCGCTTGAGGTCACCCTCTGCACCCGATGTCCGTCCCCGTCGTATGCGTAGGTGGTCGTTTGTCCATACAGAGCCACCGATATCTGGCGGTTCTCCGCGTCATAGGTCGACGATCGGCCCAGTACGGCTACCGACGTGATGTTGCCCCCAGCGTCGTATCCCCAGCTAGTGATTTGATTGACCGAGCTGTACCAACTCTGGGCAATCGGCGTCTCAACCGAAGAAAGCAGGGGCTGTGGCACCTAGCCAGTTTCCCGACTCGGGCGCTCGCAAGCTATCGAGTTCAACCAGCAACTCCTTGAGTGGGTCCTTCCCCACTAGTGATCTGCGCCTTTGGGGCGCACTGAGATATGCGGGTTAGATGGATGTGTCGCGCAGGAAACCGTAGCGGCTTGCCTCGCGGATCGTATTCGTCTAGATCGCGCTCATAGCGGTCTTGTCAGGTCCGCCCCGCGCGGTCGCGGATCGTTGGAGGGCCCTGGAAATTGTTGGCGCGAGGAGGTCAGTCTGTCCATGCCGAGAACGTGAATGTTTAGCATTCCCGGCCCCAGACCCTTCCAACGATAGAATGGATTCCTTCCAGCCCAACTTTCCTACCATCTGTGGCCGCTCGTTCGTCCCGGGCGGCCTTCCTCGCTTCCCGATCAAGGACCGGCGCCGGCGAGTTGCAGAACCTCTCCATGATAGGCTTCACGCGCTCAAAGTTCAGCGCCAGTTCCGGCATGGCCGCGGCTGCGCCCTGCGGGTCGCCGGCGGTGCCGGCCTGTTCCAGCTTCCACGCGATTTCCCGCATCTCCATTCCACCTACATTGGCGGCTGCGCCCTTGATGGAGTGCGCGGCCAATCGCACGGCAGCGCAGTCGAGTTGGTTCACCGCCTGAGCCAACCGAGCGATTTCCCGGGGCATTTCCTCCACAAATTTGCGGATGATGCGCCGTGCCAGATCTTCGTTCCCCATCAGCCGCTCGAGCAGATCCGCGCAGTCGAACGCCGTGAGGGTCACTTTGGGGGTGGGAACCGGCGGCGGCAACGGCGCCTGCTCCCGCGCCGGCTTGCCACCGGTCCATTCTTCGATGGCTTGCTCCAGCACCTTGCAGCTGAGCGGTTTGGAGACATAACCATTCATGCCTGCGGCCAAACACTTCTCCCGGTCGCCGGCCATCGCGTGGGCGGTGGTGGCGACAATTGGAATTGCATGGTTGCGGATGGCGGTATCGGGCTGACGAATTCGCCGCGAAGCCTCATAACCATCCATCTCGGGCATCTGGCAGTCCATCAGGACCAGGTCGTAGTCCTTTTCGGACAAGGCAAGCAGGGCGCTGTGGCCATCTCCGGCGACATCGGCTTGATAACCGAGGTTCTTGAGAATCCCCACCGCCACCTCCTGATTGATCTCGTTATCTTCGACCACCAGCAAATGAAGTTGCGCCCGCAGTTCCCGATTGGTTCGTGACGGCTTCGGCTTTACCCCCGGGCGCGCGGGAGCGGGGCCGTAGCCCAGGATGGAGGCCAGGCAGGTTCCCAGTTCGCCCTGTTTCACCGGTTTGCCGATGTGTCCGGCAAATCCCGCCCGCCGCCAACGCTCCGCCTCCCCTGTCAGTCTGAGGGGTGTCAACAGGACCAGGGCAGTGCCGTCCAGCTCGGGATTCTCTCGAATCAGAGTCCCCAGCCGCTCGCCATCCGTGCCGGGCATCTCCAGATCCACCAGTACGACGTCGAAGCGGCCGCCATCCGTGTCCTTCAGCAGAGTGAGCGCCGATTCCACATTGCCGGCTTGCTCCCAGCTTACATTCCAGAGCGCCAGCAATTCGGTCATCAGACCGCGGCTAGCCGCGTTGTCGTCTACGACCAGGATCCGCCATCCGGCCAGCGAAAGGGTCCGTGGCCGCGCCACGGCGGATTGCGGTTCCAGAACGACGGTGAACCAGAAACAGGAGCCTTTACCTTCCACACTTTCCAGGCCGACCTTGCCGCCCATCATCTCCGCCAAAATCCGCACGATCGACAGGCCCAGACCGGTTCCTCCGTAACTGCGGCTGGTGGAAGTATCCACCTGGGAGAACGGGCGAAACAACAGATCGCGCTTATCCTCCGGGATCCCGATGCCGGTGTCTCTCACCTCGAAGCGGATTTCTCTCGAATTGCCGCCGGTATTACGTTTCACTCGAATCGAGACTTGGCCGGCAGCGGTGAACTTGACCGCATTGCCGGTGAGATTGACGAGCACCTGGCGCAGGCGGCTGGCATCGCCGAGCAACTGCGTGGGTACGTCCGGCTCCATGAAGCAGAGTAGATCCACTCCCTTTTCCTGGCTCTTCAAAGCCATCAGGTCGGCTACCCCCTCGACCATACCGCGCAGATCGAAAGGCGCCTCCTCCAGTTTCAGTTTTTGGGCCTCCATCTTGGAGAAATCGAGAATGTCGTTCAGGATGTCCAACAGCGCCTCACCGCTGTCTCGAACCGTCTCCGCACGCTTACGCTGCGTCGGATCCAGGTTGCCGTCCAGTAACAACCCCACCATCCCGAGAATGCCGTTCATGGGTGTGCGGATCTCATGGCTCATGTTGGCGAGGAATGAACTCTTACCCTCGCTGGCGGCGTCGGCGCCTTCGCGGGCGCGAATCAACTCCTCCTCGTAGCGTTTCCGCTGGGTGATCTCCTCCGCAATTCCCACGATCCGAATCAGTTGCCCGCCCTGGTCGCGAATGGGAAACGCCCGGTCGCGAATCCATTTCTCCTGTCCATCGGGTGTTCGTATGCGGTATTCCGATTCGAAAGACTCCCCTTGCATTTGGGTCGCAAGCGCCAGGTGGGCCAGTTCCCGGTCATCGGGGTGTACCGCCTCCAGCCAGGACGCCGGGTGCTGGTAACGGCTGTCGCGGGGCCTGCCCCAAATCTGTTCGTATGCCGGGCTGACATACAGGACCTCGTCGGCCGCTGGGGACGTCACCCAAAACACTTCATGAATGTTCTCCGCGAGCTGGCGGAACTTTTCTTCGCTGACCTGCAGAGCGTGCTCGGCCTCCTTGCGCTCGGTGATGTCCCGGCTGGTGCCCACCAGCCCCAGGAACTCACCCTCCGGCGAAAAGCGCGGCGCCGCGTACGACTCCACCCAACGCCATTTGCCATCGGCGCGCCGGCTGCGTTGTTCTGCTTTGAAAGGCGTGTGTTCTTTCAACGCGCACTGAAATGCCTCGACAAACTGCGGCGCATCGTCCGAGTGAAGCAGCAACATCCAATCGTTTGGCTCCACCTCTTCGGAGGTTGCCCCGCAGAATTCCCGGTATGCCCGGTTCATGAAGCGAGTCCCACCCTGTGCGTCGGTCACCCAGATCCCGGTCGGGCAACTGTCCGCCATGATGCGGAAACGATCTTCACTCTCGCGCAGCGCCTCGTCCGTTCGCCTGCGCTCCGTGATGTCTTCCACATGGATCACGTGATACCGAGCGCTGCCGTCCTCTCGTATCGTCGAGACCTTGAGGTGCACCCACACCGTAGCTCCATTGTGGTGAAGATAACGCTTCTCCACCTCCACGCATTCGCCGGGCTTTCGCTCCAGCAGCTCACTGGCCTGCACGGAGCGTTCCAGATCATCGGGGTGGGTCAGTGCTTTCCACGTGGTCTCCAGCAGCTCCCGTTCGGAATACCCCAGCATCCGGCAAAACGCCTCATTCACTTTCAGGAAGCGGCCGTCGAACCGCACCACACACATGCCGAGCGGCGCCTGTTCGAAGACCCCGCGGAACAGGTCGTCGCTTTCCCGAAGCCTCCGTTCCGCCCGCAAGCGCTTGCCGATGTCCCCGGCGATGGCGGCAACCCCCACCACCTCTCCGGCTGGATTCCGGATCGCGGACAGCGAGAGCAAAGCCTCGATCTCGCCGCCAGCCTTTTCGAGAAGAAATGTTTCGAACGGGCTGACGGTCCGGCCGTCCCGGAGGACCTGGAGACAATCGCGCATATCGGCGTGCCGGTCTGGTGGAACGAGAACGGCAGCGTTCTTGCCGATGATTTCTTGGCTTGAGTAGTCGAACAACCCTTCGGAGCCGCGGTTCCAACTGGCGATCGTCCCATCCAGCGTGATGGAATGAATCGCTTCGTCCGACGATTCCACGATCGAGGCCAGCAGAGCCTGGGCTTGCTCCGCCGCCTGGCGCTCTGAGATGTCGCGGAGAATGACCGCGATGGCCACGACTTCACCGGTGGAGTTGCTGATGGGGGCACCGCTTCCCCATACGTGGATCCTTCGTCCGTCCCGGTGCAGGCACAAACCTATGTGTTGGGCCACGGCCTTGCCTTGCAGTACCTGCCGCATCAAGCTCGCCAGCATGGTCTGCCGTTCCGGCGCTGCCATGGTGGACACGTTCTTGCCGATGGCGTCTCCGGCCGGGTAGCCGAAAACCGCCTCCGCGGCGCGGTTCCAAGTAAGGATGATGCCTGCGGGCGTGCAGGTGAGAATAGCGTCCTCCGAGCTTTCTACGATCGCCGCGAGGAACCGTTGCGCTTCCTCGGCCGCCCGTTGCAGGGTCATGTCGCGTTTGATCGCGATGAAGCTGACAATTTCGCCCTGCGGGTCGCGCACCGGGGTGATCCCCATGGCCTCGGTGTAAACGGTTCCATCCTTACGCCGGTTGATCAACTCGCCGCGCCAGATCCGGCCGGAACGGATCGTGTTCCACAATTCTTGATAAACCGCCGCGACCTGGCGTCCCGATTTGAGAATGCGCGGGTACTGGCCCACAGCTTCCTCGCTGGTATATCCCGACATCGCGGTGAACGCGGGATTCACATACAGGATTTTCCCGCCGGTGTCGGTGATGACGATGCCATCCGCGGCCTGCTCTACCGCCGCCACCAAGCCGGCCCGGTCGACTACGCTTCTTTCCAGCACACGTTTCCCCTCGCGGTTAGGCCCTCATGTGTCTGTATCGGCTTGCATACGGTCCTCTTGAGGAGCCTTCTGCAAATCAAATACGGCGCTAAGAAAGCCGATTGTTTGTCGATACAAACAGCAGCGAAGCACGATAGTTCACGCTTTGCGGTGCGCCATGGACACGCCAACCATTCTCGTTGTGGACGACACGCCAACCAACCTGGACCTGGTCACGGGCATCCTGGAGGCGGAGGGTTTCCGCACCCTGACCGCAAGCGACGGCCCCGGCGCCCGCGGTCTGATTCGCGCCCGGCAACCGGACCTCATTCTGTTGGACGTGATGATGCCGGGGGAATCAGGTTTTGAAACCTGCGCGCAGTTGAAGTCGGATCAGGCGACTGCCGACATCCCCATCATCTTTCTCTCCGCTTTGGATGACGTCAAGAGCAAAGTGACGGGTCTGAAGATCGGGGCCGTGGACTATGTCGCGAAACCCTTGCACGGCGAGGAACTCCTGGCGCGCGTGCGGGTTCATCTGCGAATCCGCGAGACCAACCGCGCTTTAGTCGAGCAGCAACGCGCCCGGCTGGAGCAATTGCGCAGCGCCCAACAGGCCATTCTGCCGCAGCCGGAGGATTGCCCGGAGGCAAACTTCGCGGTCTATTACAAACCCCTGGAAGCGGCCGGCGGCGATTTTTATGACGTGGTCCCGCTTGGGGACGACCGGTTCGGCTATTTTGTGGCGGATATCAGCGGCCACGGCGTTAGCGCGGCGTTTCTCACCTCGGCCGTGAAGGCGCTGCTGCGCCAGTACGCCGGGCCGGTGTTCTCGCCTGAGGACACCATGCGGGGCGTCGATTCGGTAATGGGCCAGATTCTGGGCGAGGAGCAATATCTGACGGCCTGCTACGCGCGCCTGAACCGGCGTTCCCGCCGGCTCACCGTCGTCGGCGCGGGACACCCTCCCCTGATTCTGGTGAGCCACAGCGGTGCGCCGCAAATTGTCGAGTTGGAAAGCGACCCGTTGGGAATGTTCGGTACGGCGATTCTCCAGAGGCGGGACCTGCATGTCTCCAGGGGCGACCGCTTCTTTATATATACCGACGGCATGATCGAATCCTCGGCGGGCGCCCCCCGGCGCGAGGGTCTTGAGCGGTTAGTGGATGCCTGCGTCCGCCATCGGGCCGCGCCCCTCGGGGAATCCGTCGCCAGGATTGTGGGCGAACTGCGCCCGGAGGACTACGCCGTGGAAGATGATTTGTTGCTGCTGGCAGCGGAAGTGGGCCCGTGACCTATTCGCCCCGGGTCGAGTGTGAGATGCGGACCGCGTTGCCGGCAAGCTGGCAGGCGGTGGAGGAGTTCTTCGTGGAATTCCGGCTGAGGCAGGCCGGGCTGCTGGATCGGGACCACTCTTTCGCCGCCGAGTTGCTGTTACGCGAGGCCTTGACCAACGCTGTAGCGCACGGCTGTCACACCGATCCGGACAAGCTGGTCCACTGTGTCTTACGGCTGAAGAGCCGGCGGCTGCTCATCATCGTGCAGGACGGCGGCGATGGGTTCGACTGGCGCGCGGCGAAGCGTAACCCGGCGGAGTTCACGGATTGTTCCGGCCGGGGAATCAGGATCCTTCGCAAGTATGCCAACCATGTCCGGTATAACGACCGGGGCAACCTGGTGGCGATAGTCAAACGTTTGTGCTGTTGAGGAAAACCCAATGATAGTGATTACACGAGAAAACAACAAAGCAGTGGTCTGGCCGGCCGGAGAAATCGTGGCCGCCTGTATTCCCGAACTTCGGTCGAAGATGCGCGGAATCGTCGAGGAAGGCGTACGGGAGCTGGTGGTGGATTTGACCGATGTTCACATGGTGGATTCGAGCGGAATCGGTCTGCTGATCTCGGCCTACAACTCCCTGCGAAAGGTCGGCGGCAGTCTGGCCGTTATCCACGCTTCCGAAGACATTCTGGAGCTGTTTCAGACCATGCGCATGCACCAGCATTTCAGCGTATCCGGAAACTGAGGGGACAAGATGAGCGAACTGAACCTTAATGACGATCTGGTACAGGATTATCTGGCGGAGTGCCGCGAGCACCTGGCCACCATCGAAAACGATTTGCTCACGATCGAGCAGCGCGGCGCGGAAATCGACGAACAACTGGTCAATCGTGTCTTCCGCGCGGCCCATTCCATTAAGGGCGGCGCCGGCTTCTTCGATCTGACCAAGATCCTGGAACTGGCTCACAAGACCGAGAACGCGCTGGACCTGATCCGCTCCCGGCAGATGACGCCGACGCCGGAAGTGGTCAGCATTTTGTTGCTCGCCTTCGACAAGCTGCGCGAGCTGATTGGCAATCACCGGGAGAGTAACCAGGCGGACATCGACGAGTTTGTCGCGGCGCTGAACTCGCTCGCCGAAGGGAGTCTGCTCGCGGACGAGAAAGGCTCTCTGTCCGAGCAGGTCGCCGTCCAGGTGCCTGCGACCCACACACCGATTCAAGTCTCGGCGTTCGATTTGAACCAGGCGCGAAAGGGCGGCAAGTTCGTGTATTTGATCGAGTACGATCTGATTCACGACATCGAGCGGAAGAATAAGACGCCGTGGGAGGTATTCAAGCGCCTGATCAAGTGCGGCACGATTCTGGAGACCGTTTTCGATATGGACTCGGCCGGCACGCTGGAGGACGAGCCCTCGAACAAATTGATGCTGGAGGTGCTGTATGCCACGGCGCTGGAGCCGGACCTGCTGAGTGGGCTGGTGGATGTGCCGGCGGAGCGTGTGCGGCTGATCGAGAACAAAGTCGCCACCCAGCCGCCGGCTGAACTGGCCCCCGCGCCCCCGCCCCGCTCCACGCCCGCCGCCGTGGTGGAGCGTGCCTCCAAGGCCGCGGCCGCCACGCCGGTTCCCGCCGGCGAGACCACCATCCGGCTGAACGTGACCTTGCTCGATTCGCTAATGACGCTGGCCGGAGAACTGGTGCTCGGCCGCAACCAGTTGAATGAGTCTCTCTCCCGGCAGGACGACCGGGGCATCCGCTCCGGCGCGCAACGCGTCAGCCTGGTAACCTCCGAACTCCAGGAGATTGTGACCCAGACCCGCATGCAGCCGGTCGGCGGGATCTTCAGCAAGTTTCCGCGGCTGGTGCACGATCTGGCGCGGGATTTGGGAAAGAATGTGCAACTGAAGCTCGACGGCGCGGACGTCGAGATCGACAAGACGATTCTCGAGGGGCTGAGCGACCCGCTCACCCACATGGTGCGCAACGCGGTGGACCACGGCATCGAGCCGCCCGCGCAACGAGCCGCCGCCGGCAAGCCTTCCGTCGGCACCGTAACGCTAAGAGCCTCGCACCAGGCCGGCCAGGTGGTGATCGAGATCGCGGACGACGGCAAGGGCCTTGCGGCTGAGAAGATCGCGGCCTCGTCGATCGCCAAGGGCCTGGTGACGCGCGAGCAAGTGCAGAACATGTCGGAGCGCGAGAAGATGGCGCTGGTTTTCCTGCCGGGCGTCTCCACCGCCGAGAAGGTGAGCGACGTCTCGGGACGGGGTGTCGGCATGGACGTGGTCAAGACCAACCTGGACCGCCTGGGGGGCAAGATCGAAATCGATTCCGTGCCGGGCCACGGCTCCCGTTTTTACATCAAGCTGCCACTGACGCTGGCCATCATTCCCTCGCTGTTGCTGTCGGACGGCGGGGAGCGCTTTGCCATCCCGCAAGTGAACGTCAGCGAGCTGATCCGTATTCCGGCCGCGCAACTGGCGCAACGGACGGATCGCGTGGGCGATGCCGAGGTGCTCACCGTGCGCGACCGGCTGGTGCCGCTACTCTATCTGGCGGACGCGCTGGGCGCGCCGCGTCCCGAGCAGTCCTCGCGCGCGCTGAACGTGGTCCTGGTGGACACCGGCGCTTTTGAATATGGGCTGGTGGTGGATGAGCTGCACGAGACGGTCGAGATCGTGGTGAAGCCGCTGGGGCGCCATTTGAAAGGTCTGCACGACTATGCGGGCGCCACCATCCTGGGCGACGGGAGGGTGGCCGCGATTCTGGATGTGGCGGGTCTGGCCGCGCGGGCGCACCTGGCCACCGCCGCGGCGGAAACCGCCTCCCGGGAAGTGGTCGAGCAGAGCGCCGCGGCCGGCGAAATCCACTCCTTGCTCGTGTTTCACAACGCGCCGGAGGAGACCTGCGCGGTGCCGATCGAGCAGGTATCCCGCATCGAGCGGGTTCGCCCGGCGCAGATCGAAAACCTGGGTGGACGCCGCACCATGCAGTATCGCGGCGCAAGCCTGCCGCTCGTGGTCCTGCACGACACCGCGGCGGTCGGCGAACTGAGCGGCCAGCAGCAGTGGGTGGTGATCGTTTTCGAGAGGCTGGGCCGTCCGCTGGGACTGCTGGCCGCCGAGCCCCTGGACATGGTGGAGGCGGCGCTGAACATCGACAGCGTCACTTTGCGGCAGCGGGGCATCGCGGCGTCGGCAGTTCTCAAGGACCGCACCATCCTGCTGCTGGACATTTTCGAGCTGGCCGATTCCGTGCTGCCGGAAGCGGGCCAATCGGCGGCGGCCACGGCATCACCGGATACCCGGGACCAGGCCGCGACTGTGCTGGTGGCGGAAGACTCGGAGTTCTTTCGGGGTCAGATCAAACGCATGATCGAAGCCGTTGGTTACAAAGTGCTGGCGGCCGAGGATGGCCAGTCCGCATGGGAATTGCTGGACCATCATGCAGGTGAAATTTCACTCGTTACCACGGATATCGAGATGCCGCGCCTGGACGGCTTGGGACTAACGAAGCGAATCCGGGCCGATTCGCGCTTCGCCGGGTTGCCGGTGATTGCGCTTTCCACGCTGGCAAGCGATGAAGATATGGCTCGCGGCCTTTCCATGGGCGTGAGTGAGTACCAAGTGAAGCTTGACCAGAACCAACTGCTTGAAAGCATCCGGAAAGCGGCCGGCAGGAACACGAACGATCCGGTCTGCGCCACAAATTGAAAGAAAAAGGGAAAATGACATGCTATCGAAACTAACGATTAAACGAAAGCTGTTTGCCAGTGCGGCTGCGATGCTCGTCCTGACGTGCATCCTGGGCTACTACGGACTGTCCTCGAATTCCATGTTCCGGGAGCAGTTCGACACCGCGGTTGACAAGACTGTCCGCAAGATAGACCTTGCCGACGCCATCGCCTTGGCGAACTCCGACATGATCTCAGCCCAGCGCGGAACCGTGCTTGGGGCCCTCGCCAGGGATCCCAAGGAGGTCGAGACTAATGAACAAGCCTTTCGCCAGGGCAGTGAGCTGATTCAAAAGTCCCTGAGTGAAATTCGGCCGCTGCTGACCAAGGAGGAAGCTAAGGCGTTGACTACCGACCTCGAAAAGCAACTCGCCGATTGGCAACCGCATCATGAAGATCTCGCACGCAATGCCCGGGCGGGCGCGGGGCTGAGGCCAACCGCATCCGTAAGGACCTCACCGGTCCGATTTACAAACAAATCGGTGTCGACGCCAAGCGATTAGCGGGGATTATGCTCGAAACGCTCGCGGAGAACAAAGCGGCAGTCGCCGAAAAGACCGGAACCCAGCGCATTGTGTCCATCGTTCTGCTTTGCGTCATCCTGCTGGCTGGCGCGGGCGCCATGCTGATTACACATAGTATTACAAAGCCGCTGGCGACGGCAGTCGGCCATCTGGAAGAGATTTCCAAAGGTGACCTTTCGAAAGATGTACCGGCCGATGCCCAGGCGCGGGGAGATGAAATTGGAAGCCTGGGACGCGCCCAACAGACTATGGTCGTGGCCCTGCGAAAGATGATCCGGGAGATTTCCAGCGGCATTCAGGTGCTTTCCTCCTCGTCTACGGAACTGTCCGCCAATTCGTCGCAGATGTTAACGGGTTCGCAGGGCGCCGCCGGCAAGGCACACGCCGTGGCCGCCGCCGCGGAGCAGATGACCGCCAACGTAGGGTCGGTAGCGGCGGGAATGGAGCAGACCACCACCAACCTGGCCAGCGTCGCCTCCGCCACCGAGCAGATGACCGCCACCATCGGCGAGATCGCGGGCAATTCCGAGAAAGCGCGGCGCATCACCGAAGACGCCACGCGCCAGGCTGCCCGCATTAGCGAACAGATGAATCAGTTGGGAGCGGCGGCCCAGCAAATCGGCAAGGTCACCGAAACCATCACCGAGATTTCGTCGCAAACCAACCTGCTGGCGCTCAACGCCACCATCGAAGCGGCCCGCGCCGGTTCAGCCGGCAAAGGATTCGCCGTGGTGGCCAACGAAATTAAGGAACTGGCCCAGCAGACCGCCCGCGCCACCGAAGACATCAAGGGCCGGATCGCGGGCGTGCAATCGGCCACCACCGGTGGGATTGCAGAGATCGACAAAGTCTCGCAGATCATCCACGATGTCAGCGATATCGTGGCTTCCATCGCGGCGGCCATCGAAGAGCAGTCCACGACGACCAAGGACATCGCGCGGAACATCGGGGAGGCGACCACCGGCGTTCGGGACGCCAACCAGCGTGTGGCCGAAGCCTCGCAGGCTACCGGGGAGATCGCCAGGGAGATCGGCGGCGTGGACGAGGCGGCCGGGCATATGAGCGAGGGCAGCGAACAGGTGAAGGTCAGCGCCACCGAGCTGTCCAAGGTGGCCGAACAACTCCAGACTACCTTGAAGCGTTTCAAGGTCTGAGTTTCGCGAGGAGATCATGTCACAGACATTGACAACTGAGAGCGGGCACACGGTTCTACTGGCAACTTTCTTCGTGCACGACACGCTGTGTGCCCTGGATGCCACTGGGGTCGAGGAAGTAATCCGGCTCGGCGCGTTAACGCGGGTGCGCTATGCCCCGGACGAGGTCCTCGGCATCGTCAACCTGCGCGGCAAGATTGTAACCATCGTCGACCTGGGCGCGCGGATTGGATTCCCCAAGGCTGTACCGGGAACCGACAGCCGCATCTTCATTATTGAAGACTGCAACGAATCCATCGGCCTATTGGTGGACCGCATGGACGAAGTGGTGGAAGTGGAGCGCGACCATTGGCAGCCGCCGCCGGCCAACGTGAATGGCGCGCAGGCCCGGTTCTTCAAGGGCGTGTGCCGCGTCGGCGGACGGGTAATTACCTTGCTCGACGCCGGCCAGATTCTAGGATGAGGCGTGACCATGAACAAGCTTGCAAACATAAAAATCGTAAAGAAGCTGGGACTCGGAGCCTTGATCAGCGCCGTACTCCTGGCCTGCGTTGCCGGGTTAGCGCAGTGGGCGCTGAACGACTCGACTGCCGCCGTTGCGAAGGTGGAACTATATGCCCACAAACTGTTGCTGGCGCAGAGACTCGATTCCAACTTGTCGGAGCTGGCGCTGCTCATGAGCAGCCTGCCCACCTCGAGACACGTGGCCCAAGTGGCGGAGCGAGTCCAAGCCGTGGGCAAGGAGTACACGGCGGATTTAGAGTATCTGAAAACTAGCCAAACATATTTGAAATTTTCCGATCAGGCCACCTGAGCGAGCCTGCGGGTGGGATAGCCGAGGATAGTGGTGATGCGTGCGGTTTCCCGGTCGATGAAGACGAAGGCGTCGCC
>JBEKBK010000126.1:0-17461 GCA_050015435.1 Bryobacteraceae bacterium | reverse complement strand
ACGAGACATCGATCGCGCTCGCCGCACGCTCAGATCATACGAACCACGCGCTTCGAGGATCGTTCTGCGCATAATTCAGGTATAACTGTTGCTGTTGTGGATCTGAATGGGGATCCTTAAGGTTTGCTGGTCGAACGGAAATCGTGAGAACTCGTAGTCGCTGCGGAATACGCCCTTCACATGGTAAGTGATTGTCCTGAAGCCCGCCCGAGTGTGATGGCCGACCTCTTTCCCGAGCGTGGCTCCTGACACAACTGTGGGGAATTCCACCTCATGCGGATCGAAATTCAGCTGGTCCTGATACCGGAACCAAAGGAAAAAATCCGCCGCAAAAGTGTTCGCGCGCACATCAATGTTATCGAGCGAATTGAGTTCGATGCCGGCGTACACCACCGGGGTTTTCACGTACTGCTGGTCACCCGCGTCAATGACCATTCCGCTGGACGACAATTGGTCCCACCCGGGCACTTGGTCGGGGTCGACCACCGGAAGGAACTGGACCGGCGCTGAGACCAGGTGGCCTTCGTTGAAGACCCCCACCGCGATGCCACGTTCAGCGCTGTGGTCCTTGTCGATATAGATCGGTCCGGCGACTCCCGTCGCAGCGGACTCTGGCGTCTTCCGGGAAGCGAACCAGTCGCGAATGCGGCGCCGGTCCGCTTTCTTGTCGGAACCGGAGACGCGGGTTGCCGTAATGGCATCAACTGAGCTCCTTCGTACCATCTCACTGCTTCCGGCGTCGGGTCCGAGCCATAGCGCGTCCTGTAGCGGCTGGCAAAAACCGTCTGCGCATATTCGGCCACATCCTCCAGTTGGGGGGCGGCGACTGTGAAGCCGTCGGTGTAGTATCCGGCATTATGGTCGCTGCTCTCCGCGTCCCCCAAAAGCCCGTTCAGGCCATCAGTTGCCAATGAGCTGTATCCCATGGAAGTGAAAGCACCCAACTTGTCGCGCAGGACCCGCAACACCGGAGGCGTTTCCGCGTACTGCGTACCCAGGACGACGATCTCTCCCTTGGGCAACTTCGCCAACTTGTCAGCTATCTGGGCCATGGTCGCTGCATCCGTCACCTGCGACGGCGCGAATTCCAAATCCGCTGCGATTCGAATACCTTCGCTCTTGGCGTGATCGCGGAGCGCCGACGCAAACTCGTCACCGGCGGTCCCTTTTTCCTGGATGACGGCGATCTCCCGCGCTCCGAACCGGTAGCGCGCATAATCTGCCAAAAATTGGCCTTGGCCGCCTGCATCCCGAAATAACCGGAAGAACCAATCGTTGTTCACGGTAACTCGGGCTTCGGAAGCCGCGCCGGTTATGGCTGGGATCTGTTGTTCCTTGTAGACGTCGCCTGCGGCGGAACTAGCCACTTGCCCCCAACACCGCCAGCGCCGGGGTCGCTGCCACCTGCTGCGCCTTCTCGCGCGCGTTCGATGGCAGTTCGCCGTCGTCATAAACCGTCAGTTCGACGCGGTGACCATTCACGCCACCGGCGGCGTTCGCCTCATCTACGGCCATCCGCGCCGCTTGCTCCAGATCTTTGCCGCGCGCCGCTACCGCTCCCGTCAGTGGCCCAATCGCAGCGATAGTGCGGTGTTCGATCTCGAACATGATTTTGCAGGTTACAACGAAATCGACAAACGCGTTACTATGAACGGCTTAATGAACGCCTAACCGGATCAAGACGTTCAAGACGAATGCGAAAATTCCCGCGCCGAGTAGAACCGTTACCGGCAGCGTCAGAACCCAGGCCAGGAGCAGATTCCGCAACGTCTCCATCTGCAAGCCCGAGTGATTGGCGGCCATGGTTCCGGCCACACCGGAGGAAAGGACGTGGGTCGTGCTCACGGGAAGACCGTATTGATCGGCTGCGAGAATCGTGCCCATGGCGACCAGTTCAGCCGCGGCGCCCTGGCCGTACGTAAGGTGCGTTTTCCCTATTTTTTCGCCAACCGTCACGACGATGCGTTTCCAGCCGATCATGGTTCCGAGGCCAAGGGCGATGGCGACCGCGAACTTCACCCAGGTCGGAATGAACTTGGTGACTTTGTCCATGTTCTTCTTCAATGTCGAAGCCGCGCTTTGCTCCGCCGGATCGGGGAGCTTATGCTGTTTCACCAGTTTCCCGAGGGATTCGGAGGTCAGATAGAGGTCGCTCCGCAACAGCTTGCGCTGGTCCGAATCCAGTTCCGCCAAAGTCTGCTTGCCGGTCAGAATCTCGGAAATCTCCCGGCACTTAGTGCCGACGGCTGCAAAAGTACGATCGGTTACGACACCGGTAGTTTTCAAATACTCGGACAACTCGTCCGCCGCAGCCTGATAACCGGCCATAGCGACGCCTGGCGCGTGGCGGTCCATCTGGAACGAAATCGTTTCGGTGGCGGACGTAAGGTCTGCGATTGCGGCGTGCCCCGTGCGTTGGTCGACGGCGAAGGTCGTCGGCAGGATTCCGATCAGGATGAGCATGATCAGTCCCATCCCCTTTTGGCCGTCATTCGATCCATGCCCAAAGCTCACGCCCGTGCAGGTGAGAACCAAAAGTCCGCGAATCCAGAGCGGCGGGGCTTTATCCTTCTCTGGGGCGGAATACAGGTCCTTGTTGTGAATCAGGAGCTTCATGACCAGGAGCAACAGCGCTGAAAAGACGAAACCTACCACCGGGGAAATCAGCAGGGACAAACCGACCTCCTGGGCCTTCGCCCAATTGACCCCTTCTCCGAAGACACGCCCCGGGGCCAACATGGAGTTGGCCAAGCCTACGCCCATGATGGCCCCCACCAGCGCGTGCGAACTGGAGGCTGGCAAGCCTAAATACCAGGTGCCTAGGTTCCAGATGATCGCCGAAATCAACAACGCGAAGACCATCGCAAAGCCGGCGCCCGAGCCCACGTTCAAGACCAGTTCCACGGGCAACAGCGCGAGCACGCCAAACGCGACCGCGCCGCTCGAAGTCAGAACGCCGATTAAATTCCAGCACCCGGACCAGACAACCGCGACCATCGGCTTCAAACTATGGGTGTAAATGACTGTGGCGACCGCATTTGCAGTGTCGTGAAATCCGTTCACGAACTCGAAACTGAGAGCGAGTCCGAGTGCCAGGAAAAGAAAAAGACCGCTGCCGAAAGATACTGTCTCGCCGAAGAGTTCCATGCTGCTCCCGTCTCGCTAAGGTGTATTACGCAAAGAACGTCTAGGGTACGACACGGAGGTTACAGCAATATTACTTTGCGCGAGGAGTAATCAAATTCCCGATTGCGGTGATCCCGAGCATCAAACCACCCAGCGAGACCAGCAAAACCAGCACCAGAGGTACGGTGATGACGGCTCTCCAAAAGTGGCTGTCCATCGAATTCCAAATCATCACGCTCGAAACACCCCACAACGCAAACAGCAGCGATCCCAGAAAGATCCGGGCAAAGGCACCCAGCGCGGCTGCCGCCGCTTCGCCCAAGCTCAGATTCGGGCTGAAGACGTAGGGAACCGCTAATCTCTCACATGTAGAACGCTTGCGGGCTTCCGCCAATAAACCGGGATGCTCGTAGCTGGGGCGATTTGAGGGCATGAGTCAGAGACAAGATTACGGCTGTTGACCAGCAACTGAACAACCATTCTCTCACTGTGGGGGGCCGCGCGACAGGCTGTGGTTGCCTTAAATCGGGCGATGTTATGCCCTAAAGATGTTATGCCCTAGACTGGAATCGTCAATCGCTGAAAGTCTTCGTCAGCAATCTCAAACTGTGGCCGGTCGTCCAGATTGGCGGCCTCGTCATAACGGCAAAAGACCGTGTAGCCGTCCTCACTGGAAAGCGCAAAAAGAAGCTCACCGGCCCTGAAAGTTTCCATGTGCAGTGGTTCCCGGTCGCGCTCTTGTGCCAGGAACATCGACGTGACGCGCAAGGCCTGGAGCACGTAGACGATGTTAGCAGTCGATTCTTGCAATGGAGTTACAGCGGCCAGGACATGCCGGGTTAACGCCAGTGTAATCGCGGCTTCACAACATGCGATTAACATGGGTCGGGTTACGAAAACCCAAGCATCTCTCCAAGGAGGAGTTACATGTCCAAAGAAGCCGCCGAACACCATCGGAAAGCAGCAGAGCATCATGAACATGCGGCCAAGCACCATCGCGCCGCAGCCGAGCATCATGAACTTGGCCGTCATGAGACCGCCGGTAATCATGCGCACATCGCCCAGGGGCACACCAACCACGCAATACATCACGCCGAAGAGGCGAGTAAGCACCATACCAGTGAGCATAGTCATCACGCCTAAGCCTTGAGTTGAGGTCGTCCGCGGCCGGACCAGTCCGAGCCGCGGATCAATTCCCCCGATGGAATTTGTCGACGGGAACGGCATCTTCGACGTGAAGGCGGAAGCTCACCACCGAAGCCGGGCCTCGGTCCTGGTTGTAGCCAGGATCGGTCACATGTTGGTAGTCGACAGCAACCGAGATTCCACGCCAAACATGAGCGGTGTAATACGTCTCGAATATCTTCTCCAGGCCATAGTTCAACGCGCCATCTCCCAGGATGAAGCCCAGCCCCCCCAGCGCCAGATAGCGCCTGTGGTCGCCGGAAATCCCATTAGCGACGAAAGCTGCGCCCACCTTGTCCTCAGAACGATGCCATGGCTTGCCGCGAAAATCACTCCCTATTTCGGCAGTACGGTCAATCTCCGTGTAGGCGAACGATTCCGTGGCCCCATCGTTCCATCCAAGGCGTCCAAAGGCCCGCCATAACGACGTCAGTTCCTGCTCGGCATTCAATCCGAAGCCGTACTTTACCCGCCCTTGCTTGCGATAAAGGGTAATGTCTGGAACGGGATCATGGCCTGACAGGTAGCCGTCGATTGCTTCCCGGTAGCTGCCCATATCGGCATGATTGACGAACCCGAGCGCCCGGATGATGGTTGCCCGCTTGGGGAGCAAACCCGCGTGGTATTCGAACTCGAAATTTTCACCGCGAGCCCGGGCGATGTTCCAATCGAGCACAATGCCGTTGGCCACCGTCGGCATGAGCATCTCGCCGAATCTGGCTGCAAATGATTTGGCGTAATATTCCGCTACGAATCCATACGTGTATCCACGGGTATCAGCGGCATAATCATAAGCGCCGTTGTTCACGATCGCCCAGTTCATGAACTGGAGGTGACTGTCGCTGCCGACAGAGTTCAGATCGAAGAAATCAACAGTGCTCATTTTTCCCAGACGAAGCTCGAGCCGCCGGACGGGAACCACTGAGGCAAGCGACAAAGGATTGCGCGTGGCCTCGGTCGTCTCTTTGCTCAAGGGAATCGTATAGTGCAGCATGATTCGCGAGATGTACGGCTGTTCAGGCAGACTCGGGTTGCGAACCACGTCCACATTCGGGAAGCCCGCGATGCCGAGCGCATTGCTGAGCCCGGCTCCTCCAGCGCTCTCGACATCGGCCAGGATCTCGAGCTGATTCGTGATCTGAAACCCGGTGTACAGCGTTTCGATCCGTGACGTGGCGTGTTCCGTGGCAGGTAAGAAGCTGTTCGGTCCGGAATATTTCGCATCAAACGCGGGCTGCTGCTGGCGAATGAAATTCCCTTGCACCGAGACCCAAAAGCGATCCCAGAAGGTCTCTTCTTCACCCGGAGCAGCCGTGGGCACGTCGATATCTTGAGCGATGGATAGCCGGGCGGTAAGAATCAGAAGGACCGCGAAAAGAAATCGCAAGCCCTACCATGGTTGGACACGCCCTCGGCAACTGTCAATCATTCCGATCAAATTGCACCAAACATTCACTGGTTAGTAACCCTGGCGTAACTTATAACCCTTGACTCGATGTCAGGATGAAATACTGTTTATAGCGATGCACGCGATGACCCGTTTAGCTTGCGCAGTGACCATGCCCTTATTCGTCTGGCAGGCGGTTGCATGGGAGCCGCAAAAGCCTCCGGGAATCAGACGCCTTTATGTGGAACCGTTCACTACCCAAGCTGGGTCGGAAAAACTCCGGGAGGACGTGATCTCCGAACTTCGCAAAATGAGCTCGATCTCTCTGGTTTCGTCTGAAGCGAATGCGGACATCATCTTAGGAGGCGGAGGGGAGATCTGGATTAAGGGTTATCGCAGTCTTAACCCGAGGTCGGGCAGATCGCCGTCTACTGGAACGCCGATGTACGCGGGGTTTGTATCCGTGGAGCTGAGAGACAGGCAGGGCGAGACACTCTGGTCGTACCTGGTAACGCCTGGAGCCCTCTCCGGGGATGTCTCCAAAGAGCTCGCGAAGCGGATTGTGAAACATCTGCCGGAGGCTCTCGAACAAGGCGAAGCGCCGTCGCGAGAAGATCCCCTGCCTCAACCTTCGACGATTTTGAAAGCGGCAGGAGCCACGTTCCCGTATCCCGTGTACGAAAAATGGTTCACGAATTACCGGCGCGAGAATCCGAATGTGGAGATCGGCTACGACGCGATCGGATCGGAGGCGGGAGTTCGAAGGCTGCTTGCAGGCGTCTTGGATTTCGGAGCTTCGGATAGTCCGGAAGCGATTCGCGAGCTCGCCCCGGGCGAAGAGGGCAAGTATGTACTGATCCCGTCGGTTGTCGGCGCGGTGGTCCCTATCGTGAATCTGCCCGGATTCTCTGGCGAAATCGCGTTTACGCCGGAAGCCCTGGCCGGCATCTATCTGGGGAAGATCAAGAAATGGAATGACCCCATTTTGAGGCAAGCCAATCGAGGTTTGCGCCTTCCGGATCTCGACATTGTGGTGGTCCACCGGGCGGATGGAAGTGGCACGAGCTACGCCTGGACCGATTATCTTTCGAAAACAAGTCCCGAGTGGAAGGCGCAAGTAGGTGCGGGCTTGTCCCCAACGTGGCCCGTCGGACGTGGAGCAACCGGGAACGACGGCGTGGCCAAGCTGGTGAAGGAGTTGGGCGCATCGATCGGGTATGTCGAGTTCACCTACGCGCTGCAGAATCACCTCAACTTTGGGAGGGTCCGCAATCGGAGCGGTGAGTTCGTGGAAGCCAGCTTGGAAAGCATCGACGTCGCCGCGAGTCAGTCTATCGGAGACGTGTCCGTTGTGAACGCTCCGGGCGCAGGCGCTTATCCGATCGCGTCTGTCACGTGGTTTGTGGTCCCGGCTCATATTCCCGACGGCGCGAAGCGGAATGCGATCACCTGGTTTCTGAAGTGGATGCTTGGACCAGGCCAGATGCAAGCCGCCGCTTCGGGGTATCTTGCGCTGCCGAAAAGTCTGGTCAGCCGAGCCCAAGCCACAAGCGCAAGCATCAATTGAGAGAGGATTACTCCCAGTGTCTCTAGACGAAAATCAGTTGAAAATGGCCGCGGCTGAATCGGCGGTGGCGCTCGTAACAGATGGACTGATCGTAGGCCTCGGAACCGGCTCCACTGCCACGTTTGCGGTAAGCGCGCTCGGAAGGCGGGTCGCCGAGGGCCTGCGTATCGTCGGAATCCCGACGTCGGAGCACACCGCTTCTCAGGCGCGAGCCTTGGGAATCCCGCTTACCAGCTTGGCTGACGAACCCCAAATCGATATGACGATTGACGGTGCGGACGAAGTGGAGGAGGGCCGTCTCAATCTGATCAAGGGTCTCGGCGGCGCGTTGCTGCGCGAAAAGATTGTGGCGAACGCGAGCAAACGGCTGGTGATCATCATCCACGCAAGCAAGCTGGAACGGCGTCTTGCCTCCAGGAGCCCTGTTCCGGTGGAAGTGGTTCCCTTCGGCTGGCAGGCCACCGCACGCCACCTTTCGGAGCTGGGAGCCAAACCAACGCTGCGCCGGAATCCCAAAGGTGAACCCTTCGTGAGCGACGGTGGCCATTACATTCTGGACTGCGCTTTCGAGCCAATCGCCTCCCCGGAATCTTTAGCGGGAGAGCTTGACCATGTAATCGGCTTGGTGGAGCATGGTCTCTTTGTGGGCATGACCGCGGAGGTTCATATGGCAAGCGCGGGAGGGGTGCAGGTGTTGAAACCTGCGCCCCGGTGACGCGTTGCTGACATTGTCCAGCGTGCGGCGCAAGAGCCAGGACACGGATTACTGGCTCGATCCCGACGTGCGTGCGGTGGTAATGCTGGTTCCGATGATGTCTCCGGAAACTACTAGCTCCACCCGCCGGTTCATCTGACGGCCGGCAGCCGTCGTGTTATCGGCGACGGGAAGGGTCTTTCCAAATCCTTGCGCGGTGACATTGCCTGGTTGAACCCCTTGTTCAACCAGATAGCCGCGAACAGCGTCCGCGCGATTTTCAGAGAGCCGCATGTTGTACTCATCGCCGCCGACGCTATCGGTATGGCCTTCCACCTGGATCCGCAGGCCGGGATGGCTCATGATGATTCCCGACACCTTTGCAAGTTTTTCACGCGCGCCCGGGCGGAGCGCGTATTTGCCAGTATCGAACAGTACATCCGACATGTTTACGATTAGACCGCGGGCAGTGTCACGAGTTTGCAGAATTGAATTGAACTGATCCAGCAGTTGCTGCCGGAGCTGCGCTTGATTCTGTTCCGCCTGTTGTCGCAAGCGATCGGATTCGGCCGCGGCCATCCGCGCTCGCTCGGTTTCTGCCGCGAGCTGTTGCTGTTGTGCAAGCGCCGCTTGCCGGGCGGCGTCGGCGGCGTAGCGGGCGGCATCGGCCTCCTGTTTTTGCATCTGAGCCTGGCGAGCCGCCTCCAGTGCTTCGGCCTTGCTCCGCTCCGCCAGCATACGGTCGGCCTCCGCCTGAGCTCGCAGGTTCGCCTCCTCACGGGCTTTCACCCGCTCGGATTCGGCGCGTTCCTTGGCTGCGTTCTCACGCGCAATCCCGGCTTGGCGCTCGTTCTCCTGCTGCTCGGCTTGTTCCCGGCGAAGTGCGACCACGCGGGCGTCTTCCGCGCGCACCGCCGCTTCGCGCGCCATGGTAATCACCGGTTTCTGTCCGGGCTTCTGATTTTGATAAGTCAACGCCTGGCGCAACGCCGCATCCGCCTTTTGGAAGCTGTCGGGTGCATACTTCTCGGCTCCGGCGACTCGGGCGAGCTGCACGGCGTTCTCAGCCTCGTAAAGCTCGAACGGATCCTTTTTGCCGACGATCACTGGTACGAAACCCGGCACCTTGCCCTCCATGGTGTACATGCCACGGGGCAAGAGCTCGTATTTAGCGTTGACGGATTCGATCACGCCGCGCGTATCCGGGCGAACGATGTTCTCCAGCACCACGACGTCGCTGGGCTGGGTAACCGCGTAATAGGGTTCCGCGGTCACAATCATTCCGAAGGTTTGAATATCGCTGGTCGTTTCAATTTTGCTGTTGGAGCCGGCTCCGTAATGGTCCAGAGTTAACTCGCCGAGGTTTACGGGGCGCCCATCCGGCGAGATTGCCCACAGCACGTAGGTCAAATATTCGGGACCGTATCGCGACGGTTGGTCAAGATCTTTGAATTCCGCCGACACGTGGATCACACCGCGCTCGCTTTCTACCTTCGCGCTGCCTTTGGCGATCGGCATGAGCGGCGTGCCCTGGAAATCAATTCTGGTGGAACCGCCACGATGCAGGTAGTTCACGGCCTGCGTGGTTCTGTCCACGACCTCCACGCGAAAGATTGGCGTGGGCTCAATCGTTAGCGGAACGTTCTGTGGAGCGTTCTGGGTCGGATTCGGCACCTGTGCCGAGACAAGGGCTCCGGCCATCAATCCCGCGATGATCGCTGATCGTTTCATGTAACGGGATGGTGCAACTGGATTTCCATTTCGGTCTCTCCTTTGGGATCAAACACATCCAATACGCGCGCTACAAAAGTGCACGATTTTCTGGAAAAGTTTACTGTTGGGACGCACGCGGCAGCGCTCGGTAACCGGCGGCCCAGAGAGGTTTAGTGTTGGTTGCCGTGGAGATGATGCGGCCGGTACTATCGTCAATCCACTTACTGGGATTGGTGTTGCTCATTGAGTAGTTGTTTCCAGTCCTTTCGTCGTGATAGGTGCTGAACCCGGAAATGAGCTCGTCCACGGATTCAAAATTCTCGTCGACGGAATTCAGCTTCTGCATGAATGCCTGTTCTTGCCGGAGCATTTCCTGCATCCGCAGATTGATTTGTCTGGCGGCCTCTTGACTCAAGCTGTTCTGCTTCCGAACCCACGCGTCGCTGTACCGGACACTGCCGATGATGTGCTTCAGCGTCGCCTCCGCTTGCTCGCCTTGGCCCCTAGGCGTAATGAAGGCCTGAAGATAAATCACCGCCCACCCAACATTGTCGCGAGTGATCCGGCTAACGGCTTCGACGCGCGCTTCCATTTCCTGGTGGTTATGCATGCAGGAGAACCTGGCCTCCCCGCCATCGGACCGGGAAGGGATGACTGTAGGTATCAGCGCGTCTGCCGCGCGCGCCAAATCGGGGCGCTGCTGGGCGGATGAGTATCTGAATGACGGGCACATGCCCCCTAGCACCGTTTCCCCGTACACACGCGCGAATTCAAGGCCCGGCATGTAGTGCATCACCAGAGCCAGTCCGCCTAGCCCAGCATCGTAGAGTTTACCTTCCCGATAGCCGATCGCGTTACCCATCTGGCTCGGTGGAGTAAAGGAGGGCAGGGTGGGTTCGCCGATCATCAGATACGTCATCTTGTCAGGCGAGAGCGAGCGCACATATGGATTGATTTGCAGCGCGCTTCGCCGCGCTAGTCCGGCTTCCGAGCGCCAGCCCGAGGGAGTTTCGACGGTGAAAGACTGCTCGAGCGGGTCGGTCAGGCGGACGAATCCGGAGACGGCCACGGGGCGCACGGGACCGGGAGTGGTTCGTGGAGGGGCTGCGGGGCGTGGAGCGTCGTCGATAGCCCCGCTGGTCCCATCCGCGGAACTCACAGCGCCCGCCGAGTTTGGCTCGATGCCGATGAAACCTCCTGCGTGCGCTAAGAAAATCGCAAAAATCACTGCTGATGTTGTCAGAGTCTTGTTCATTTTAGGGGAACCTCCTCGGGTCCTTTCCGCCTGGCAGGTGCAATCCGTTTTCCACTACGAAGTTTCCTGGAATCATTCACCTGTGAATTTTTTCGTGGCTGAAGGTCACCACTTGGCCGAAATCGGCCACCACCCCGCGCCAGGGCAAATGAATTCTAGTAAACTCGTTCGAGGAAGTGGAGGGATTATCGATGACCCTTAAAGCAAGAATTGCCGTCCTGGCCGTTGCTTTTTCCGGATGCCTGTTGGCGCAGTCCGACGTTCCGATGGCCAAGCCCGAGTCGGTCGGCATGTCCACGGAACGGCTTCAGCGAATCCACAAATTCATGCAGGAACACCAACCAGATCGCGGGCTCCGTGACGCTGATCGCGCGAAAAGGCAAGGTGGTGCATTTCGACGCGCAGGGCTGGCGATATAAAGAAGAAAACGCGCCAATGCAGAAGGACGCGATCTTTTCGCTGATGTCCATGACCAAGCCTATCGTCTCGACGGCGCTCATGATGCTGTGGGAAGACGGCAAATTCATGCTGGACGATCCGATTTCAAAATGGCTCCCCTCCTATTCGAAAATGAATGTGACCGATGTCTCGGGCCACGTGCCGGCCGTGCGTCCGGTGACGGTGCGGAACATCCTGACCCACACCTCGGGGTTGTCCCTCGAGCCCGGACCGCGCCCGAAAACGTTGCTCGAGGAAATCGAAAAGTCGTCGGGGCGGCCGCTGGCATTTCAGCCGGGCGAACGGTGGCAATACGGCGCATCCACCGATTTTGTCGCGGCGCTGGTCGAAAAGATTTCAGGCATGACCGTCGACGAATTCCTGCGCCAGCGTATCTTCGAACCACTCGGGATTCGCGATACCTACTACAACATCCCCAAGGAAAAGGTGAGCCGCGTGACTGCCGTCTACCTTCCGGATAAAGACGGCAAGATTGTGCTCGCGCGCAAGCCTGAGTATCACGAACCGACCACTTACTTCCCGGGCGTCGCCGGTCTGAACGGTACGGCGGCCGATTACTTCCGCTTCTCGCAAATGATTCTGAACGGCGGCGAGTACGAGGGTCATCGGCTGCTCGGCCGCATGACGGTGGATATGATGATTACCAATCAGATCGGCGGCGGACCGAACAAAAGAGTGTACATCCGCGGGGATGGCTACGGTTTCGGGCTCGGCTTCGCGGTGCTTACCGACCCGTCCAAGGCTCCGGATGCACTCTCGATGGGCACATTTACCTGGGGTGGCGCCGACGGCACCTTGTTTTGGATCAACCCGGTCGAACAACTCATCGGCATCATGATGATCCAGATCAACCCGTATAGTCACTTCAATATCCGGCCGCTGTTTTCGGTGGTGGTGTCGCAGGCGATCACTGACAGCCTCGCCGGCCAGAAGCCTAACGTGATGGGCTATGACACACCGAGGTAGCGACGCACATATGGAGAACCTTTACACTCGACGGGGAATGCTGACCACGGCCGGATCGGCTGCGCTACTTGCGGCACGCGGCGGGCGGGCCGCCACGACCAAACCGATGCAAGGCGCTTTCATCATCCTCTCCACGCCTTACACTTCATCGAAAGCGATCGACTACGAAGATCTGGCTGGTGAGGTCGATTTTCTGGACCGGTGCGGCGTACACGGCCTGGTGTGGCCGCAACTCTCCAGTGAATTACTGCAATTGACCAAAGACGAGCGCATGCGAGGCATGGACGTATTGGCCAAGGTCTCGAAGGGCAAAAAGCCGTCGCTGGTGTTGGGCGTGCAAGGCGCGGACACTGCCGAGATGCTCGAATACGCGGAGCATGCGGAAAAGCTTGCACCGGATGCGATGATCGCTATTCCTCCGACTAAAGCTACGTCTCTCGATGATTACCGGCAGTACTTCACAGCGCTCTGCAAGCTGACGCAGCGGCCCGTGTTCGTCCAAACCTCCGGCGGCACGCCTGGAATGGTCCTCAGCGTCGATTTCATGGTCGACCTGGCCCGTGAGTTTCCGAATTTCGGATACATAAAGGAAGAGCACGATCCGGTGATCCCGCGGATGAGAGCGCTGATCGCAAAGCGGCCAGATCCGATTAAACGCGTGTTCGGCGCGAACTTCGGCACGGGGTGGCTGTATCAATCGCGTCTTGGGTCCGATGGCACGATTACCGGCGGTGCGATGTATGCCGACATCTACACGCAGCTATGGAACCTGAACGTGCAGAACAAAACGGAGGAAAAGCGCGAGTTGTTCAGCAAGCTGCTGCTGATGCTGAACCTGGATCAAGATATCCCGGGCACTCGTCTCTACCTTCTGAAGAAACGCGGCATTTTCAAAACGTCGGTATCGCGGCAGAAGCAAGTCAACTTGACCGCTGACGAGATTGCCGAAATCGAATACCGCTTCGAGGCTTTGAAGCCGTATCTTATTGTTGTTAGCGTCAGTCCGAAACCATTAGATAACCCGCTACCGAGTTCGCGGTCACATCCGTGATCCGAAGCTCGCGCCTTTTACCGTCTCGATAATCGTAGAAGATTACGGGCTCGCTCAACTCCTGATTGCGGAGCCAGATCGTGCGCCGTTCAGCCGCGATCCACATCCAGCCGTCCACGCGTTGCTCTGGCACATCGGTTTCGGTCACCCCGAGCGAAATGCCGGGCGCAAGCTCGCTGCTGTGGTTCCTCGCGACATTGAAGTGGATGGTCCGAGCCGCGGGTTTAGTCCATTTGGCTTCATATACTGGAGGGGCGGGTTCCGCCGTTGTTTTCGTTAACTGTTCATCCTTGGGCACGTCCGTCACCTGGCGCGCTTTCACGATGAATCGGTCCGGCGCGGAACCGACATAGTAAAACGGATAGCAGGTGACCAGCGTCAGCTCCGGATACTGCTTTGCGTTGAGAACGCTGACGTCTTCGGGTTTGACGATCTGTGTGGAGTCCACCTTATACAGGTATGTCCCATGCAAAGTCTCGAACCGGATGAGATCGTTCTGCTGAATATTGCGGAGCCCTCGAAAGAGTGTGTCTCGATGGCCTGCGACGCCGACATTTCCCCTCTGACCCGGCAGCGCCGTGCTCGGGATGTGTCCGAGCGCGCGGCTCAAAGTGTTTTCGCCCACGCCCTCCCGAACCGTCGCGGTCAATTGCAGGCGCGGAATCGAAAGACGGCCTAGTAAGTGGTTATCGGGAATCACCACAGGCCGCCGCGTTCCTTGCTCGCGCGAGGATTTCGAACCGCGCCAACTTTCAATGAGTTCGGTGAGGGATTTCTCTTTGTCGGCCAGGTAATCCGTGATCGCCGCCGGTTCGCCACGCGCTTCTCGATCGAACACCCAATTCTCCCAATGCTGCCAGACTGTGTTGGTGAGGACCGACCCAAGCCACAGGCCAATACCGACCAGGCCCGCCAGCAGGAGAAATCGTTCAATCCAGATTCGCATTTTCTTCGATCTTTGAACCGGCGAAAGCGCGGGCAGCCGCCAGATTGGAGACAGCCCGCGCTAGTGGTTGAATAGTTAGGCTAGACGTCTGGAACGAATTAGGCCGAAGAGGCCGAGCGAAAACAACCCACCCAGTCCGAATAACGGATAAGGGGTTGCAGTCTTAGGCAGATTGTCCGGCTCCGGAGCTGGGGTCGGCGCGGGAGTCTCCACAGCCGGCGGAGCCGCCGGAGGATTGTTCTGGGCGATCTCGACCTGGGTTTGAGTTTGCGTTTCAGTGGTGGCCTCTTGCGGGGCCGGGGCCGGTGTCGGCGCTGGAGCAGCAGCCTGAGGCTGAGGTGCCGGAGCCGGTGTCGGTGCAGGAGCCGGAGCCGGAGCCGCGGAGGCGGTCAACATCGCCAAGTGCTTAGGATATTCGAACTCCTGACCGTAGTTATCGCCAGGATAAAACCAGGCGTGCAGAGCCTTCGGGTGTCCAGCCGGCGTTTCATAGAACACAAACCGGGAGTCTCCGGTCAGTTGAAGGCGATAGTTCGGTATCGCCAAAACGGTTGTAACGATTTGGCTCTGATCGGCGTTGAAGATCTGGACGATGTTCCGATTCGCGGGCGAGTCCAACAGCCTGAACACATAAGTTCCCGGCTGGAGAACGGTTTTAGTTACCTGGATCGGCTGGTGGATGGTAAGAACAGTCATTTTGTTCCACTCGTCCGCTTGAGCGCGGAATGGAACCGTGCCCGCCGCGAACATCAATGCCGCAACCACTCCAACCTTCACCCCCGATTTAAGTGCACTATGCAAGTTCATCTTAACTACTCCTTCCAGCGGAACACTACGTCCGCCGTAGCGTTAAAAGCATGTGGATAGCCAGGAAGTTTAAGTCGTTAGAACTAAAGCGGAATCAAGGCGAGATGCAACAAAACCGATGGTACTTTTTACGTGCAGCGCAAGCAGTTTGGCGGAAATTTCTGGCGAGACAAAAGTTGTAACCACGACACTTTGGAGATAGTGAAACTGGTCTGCGAACGGGGACTCTAACTGGCTGGACTGCCGCGCGCACGCCCCGCCAAGTCTGCCCGTCGCCGCAACCGTTTATTGGAGGACTTATGGAAGTAATGCTTGTGCCGGAAACGGTCACTCGCGAGGACGGAGTTGGCGGAGAAATCGCTTTGGGCTCCAGCCAAGGCCAGCCCTTGGTGCTCACCTTGGGGATCACAAGAATCACCGAGCAGCAGAGTCTGGATGTGTCGATCTGGGGTTCCTCCGACCACACACATTGGCGTCAGCTCACGACGTTTCCGCAGAAGTACTACTGCGGAACATACCTAGCATTGCTCGATCTTTCGCAGCACCGGGAGATCCGCCACGTTCGCGTGCAGTGGAGGATGAGCCGCTGGGGCGATGGCGAACGCTGCGCCCAAAGCGGGTTTTACCTGTTCGCGGAAACGGCCCACGTGCGACGAGCCGGCGCGGCCTAGGAAACAAAAACACTTTTAGCCGCAGATGAACGCCGATTCACGCGGATAAGACAAATCTTCAATTATCCGCGTTAATCAGCGTTTATCCGCGGCAACTAACCCGGCTCGCAGGTTGTCGATGGTTTGCCGAATCGCCGGATCGGGCTTGATTCGAAATGCGGCTTCGAACTCCGCGATCGCCTCCGGCATGCGGCCCGGGGCCCGCGATAGAGCCAGTGCTAGATTTGAGTGCGCTTCAGCGGAATTCGGTTGGAGCTTTAGGGCCGCTTGAAATTCCGAAATCGCTTCGGGCAGGCGGCCGGGAATTCCGGTAAGCGCGATACCGAGGATGGTGTGGGCGTCGGCGTAATCCGGGTTGATCCGCAAAGCCGCCTGATATTGCGCGATGGCTTCCGGCAATCGATTGGGAATTTTTCCGAGAGCGACACCCAGGTTGTAGTGCGCTTCCGCGGAGCCGGGATTGGCCTTCACCAACGCTTCGAGATCCGCCAACGTTCCCGACGATAGCCCAGGGATCGCGGCGCGGGCGCGGGCCAGGTTTGCCCGCGCTTCCGGATAGTCGGGTTGGAGCCGCAGCGCTGCCTCATATTGGTCGATTGCCTCGGCCCGGCGATCCGGGATCTGGGACAGCGCTACCCCGAGATTCATGTGAGCTTCGGCAGAATCCGGCGTTGCCCGTAAGACTGTTTCGAATTCGCGGATCGCCTCCGGCAGGCCGCCGGGAATGCGCGCCAGGGCGATTCCCAAATTCCGATGTGCGTCGAGGTAGGCGGGCCTGAGCCGCAATGCCGTCTGATATTCCGAAATCGCGTCGTCCAGGCGCCCCGGGATCTGCGCCAGTGCGACTCCTAGATTGAAGTGCGCTTCCACAAAACCGGGGTCGAGCTTCAGGGCGGCTTCAAACTGAGAAATCGAGTCCGGCAACCGATCGGGGAGCTTAGAAAGAACCGCTCCGAGATTCATGTGCGCATCGGCCATGTCGGGTTCGATCCGGAGGGCAGCTTCGAACTCCTGAATCGCCTCGGAGGAGTGATCGGGAAGCTTCGCGAACGCCTTCCCCAGATTCAAATGGGAATTGGCGAAGTCGGGTTTGATGCGCAGCGCGATTTGATACTCCTGAATCGCTTCGGGCAAGCGCCCAGGGATGAAGGACAAAGCCGCTCCCAGATGATCGTGTCCGCGAGCGTTGTTGGGACTCTTCTCGACGTCGTCTCGCCATAACGACTCGTCCGTATGCCACACCTCGTTGCGGCTATACGTCCCATAGGCGAAGGCTACAAGCACGGCCAGACCGGCGACGGCGAATCCGCGAGTCGCGCCGGGGGCGTGACCGCGCACCAGGAGCACCGTGGTCCGTGCGACCGCCAGGCTCAAACCGATGAAGGGCAGAAGCATGCGGTGATCGTTCTCGACCTCGTTCAGCGGATACACGGCCGTCGGAATGAGGCCGATGATGAACCACCACAATCCGAACGAGACGGGACGCCACTGAACCGGCCGGGCAGTGAATAAAGCAGCGGCAACGAGGAGCCCGCAGAAAAGAACTCCAAGGATTGCAAGATCGTTGCCTAACGAATGGAATGCCTGCAAATCCGTATCGACGTTAAGATACAGCGGCAGGAAGAACGACCGGA
>JBEKBK010000125.1:0-17653 GCA_050015435.1 Bryobacteraceae bacterium | reverse complement strand
AGTGGAGGAAACCGGGTCAGATACAGAAAGAATCAAAACGAGACATCGATCGCGCTCGCCGCACGCTCAGATCATACGAACCACGCGCTTCGAGGATCGTTCTGCGCATAATTCAGGTTATACAGTACAATAAATGTGAGTGCCTATGACACCGTCCATGCAGAGCCATTCGCCTGCGGGCGAGCTCCAGAGCATGATCGCGACCTTGCGTTCGTATGAGCACACGTTTGGTCCCTAACATCCTCAGACGCTGGTGCTGACCGTGCACGTCGCTCGGGCTCTGTGGGCCGAAGGTGAGATGCGCAACGCCCAGCACGTCTTGGAACACTCCGTTAAGCATCTCGCCTGCTGCGGTGAGCCTGCATATTCCGTCAGGATCTCGGCGCTCGCCGCTCTGCGAGACGTACTGTTGGAGCGAACAGATTTCGAGACGGCGATCGCTTTGCAACGCGAAATCGTCGAGTGCCGGACTCAACTCGCGGGACCCGATGATCTTGAAGTGATCAGCGAAAAGGCCGGTCCGGCTGGCATGCTGATGTCCAACAGCACTCACGTGGCCACTGCCTGAACTCAGAAACCCATAATGAGGGACCTTCGATGCCGCCGGCTCCACAAACCGTTTCTCTCGACTCGGTTAAATTTAGAGCAGAGGAATTGAGGTTTATGAGATGAGAGTTTACCTGTTTTTGTTGGTTGTGTCGTGGGCAGCCGGGGCGCAGACAACCAACGTGGTCAAGTATCACTCGACCATCAGCGACGTGAAATATGTGTATGGCTCGGCCGCGCCTGTCGCGCATGTGAAGCCGGGCGACATCATTGAGACAAATACCCTCGACGCTTTCGGCAACGTTCTGAAGAAGCCCGGCGACAAGATGAGCATGGTCAAGGGAGACAACCCGCTGACCGGACCGTTTTACGTGGATGGCGCGCAGCCGGGGGACACGCTGGCGGTAAAGATCCTCGATTTGCAGGTAGATGGGAGTCAAGGCGTGGGGGCGCTCGCGCCGGGCTTCGGGGCGCTGAACGAAACAAGCTATACGCCCATGCTTCATCCGCCACTGCCGGAAAAGATCTGGTTCTATCCGATCGACAGGGCGAGCAATACGGCGACGTTCAAGGCTCTCGACTCGAACTTCTCAGTGAAGATTCCACTGCATCCTTTCTTTGGTTGTATTGGAGTCGCGCCGGCCGGAGGGGAAGCGCGCGGCTCCATTGTACCGGCGGAGTTCGGCGGCAATATGGACGCTCCCGAAGCCAGCGTGGGCAATACTTTATACCTTCCGGTAAATGTGCCCGGCGCGCTGCTCTATATGGGGGACGGGCATGCCGCGATGGGCGATGGTGAAGTGGCGGGGACGGCCATTGAAGTGGCGCTGCTCGCGCGAGTGCAGGTCAGCATCATCAGGGGGAAGAAGATCAACTGGCCGCGCTTTGAAAACAACGATTCGATCATGACAGTAGGCGCGTACCGGCCGCTAGACGATGCGTTGCGAATCGCCTTTACAGAACTGGTGGACTGGATCCACAAAGATTACGGGCTTTCGAGTCTCGATGCTTATGAATTGCTGTCCAAAGTTGCGAAGATCCATCTGGATGAGATGGTGGACCCGAATTATGTGGTGGTCGCATCGATCGACAAGAAGTTTCTCCCCGCGAGAAAGAAGTGACCGGCAGGATCAGGCGTAGCCTGTCCCACGGCCCTGGCTGGAGAGTCGCGGGGTGTGACCAGTGGCGGGGGGCTGGCAGTTAAGTCCTGACGGCGCATCCGTACACTATCCCTCGCGCGGCGATCCGGACGGTTGTCCAGGGAAGGGTTGCGTTTTCGGTTGGCCATCCTACGTTAGTTAGGGACCATGGGGCGAACGAGCTTCACCTTCGACAGCAACAAGTTTAAACCTAAAGGTCAAACGGTTGTACTCATCGCGATCCTGCCACGACTCAACCAAATGGAAAACGCCATTGCCATAATGGAAGGACAACGATGCCCACCTTTAGATCTCCAATAATAAATCTCTACTCGCGCGATCTTTCCCGGGCAGCGGCCTTCTATTCGGAACTTGGCTTTGTGGAGGCTTTTCGCATTCCGGCGTCAGGCGAACCGGTCCACATCGAACTCACATTGGACGGGTTCACCCTCGGAATCGCGACAATAGAGGCAGCCAAAGAACACCACAGCCTCGACCCGGGGGAGAAGGGCGCTGGATCGAAATCGTCCTTTGGACCGACAACACTGATGCCGCATTGACCGCCTTAGTTGCCAAGGGCGTGCCTCTTCTCTCTCCTGCCCATGACTTTCTCGACGGCAAACTGCGCGCTGCTTGGATCGCTGATCCGGACGGCAATCCCGTCCAACTTGTTCAACAGACAAACTGAATGTCGGAGAACGGTGGCATCATCGGGGTATCAGATCATGGCGGTTGGGCGGTGCTGGTGACGGTGGCGTGTGATGGGACGCTCCTCGATCGCCGCCGGGTGGAACTCGTGGGCGAGGGCCTGCCGAAGCTTCCGCACCACAGCGAAGGCCAAGGGCTCCCGCTCGACGAGGCCGTGGAGCTAGTAGAGCGCGTGCGCGTGTCGGCGGAGAGCCACGCGGTGCTTGCCTTGGACGATGTAACGATGGCGGTGCCGCGTATCCTTGGTGTCGCCCTTCGCAGGTGCCCACCGCTTCCGCCCACGATTGCCGAGCGAATCAAGGACTACCGTGCGCAGAACGTTGCCGACTGGGTGATGTACCGCAAGGCCCTGGCCTTCGCGGCAGAGGCACGGGGTTGGCACGTCCACTGGTACGACGCGAAGAGCGTATGGGATGCGGCGCGCCAGGTGTTGCATGTAGAGAACCTCGACGCTCACTTCCTCCAAGTGCGGAGGGCCGTCGGGCCGCCCTGGAACAAGGATCACAAGCTCGCAATGGCGGCGGCCATAGTCACGGCGCCCGCAGCTGTGGAGTAAGCCGCGGAACCCAGAGTAGGGCGCACTACTCTTGCAGTATTGCGTCATCGTTTGGCGGTCGAGGAGGACCGCTCACGATGGCAAACAAGCGCTCCCCAAGAAACGGCGGCCCGCTCCAAAGACCGTCTTGCGCCTGCCGGATCTCGACCAAGCGAAATCAGCGGTTACAGCTTGAGTTCCCGCGACGCTCAATGAGGTTACCGCAACGCGATGCATGAGTTCATTGAATGGTACTGCTCAGAGCCGAGACTATCGTTCAGCAGGACCGTTGTCGTCCGCTATCGCATGCACCTGGAGTCCTGCAAGCTCGCACCTGGAACCGTCAATCTGCGCCTTGGCGCCGTGCGCAGACTCGCCTACGAAGCCGCCTTCCAATTCAGAGATTCGGACTCCCTCGACAAAAGGGCCCGCTCCAAGTGTTATCTTGACTCTTACTGAGATGCAGAAAGTGCAGATTATTGCGATTTTATTAACGCTCCCGCTCCTGGCTGACGATCGCGCCAAAGAGATACTCAGCTCGACTCATACGGAACGGTTCAACGTAGCCTCAACCGGCGCGGTCCGGCTTGAGAACTCGTTCGGCGAGGTGGACATTGACGGATGGGACCGTCCAGAAATCGAAGTGACCGTGGTCCGCTCAACGGAACGTCTATACGATGCAAAAGAGCGCGCTGAAGCCCAGCGACGCCTGGATAGCGTTCACATTACAGCAAAACAAAATGGAAACGATGTGGTGATTTCCACGGTATATCCTCCGCGCAACGTTCTGACGCATCCGCTCAGCCGGCGCAGCGACATCGAGATCAGCTACCGCATCAGGGCGCCGCGCGCCTCAAGACTGATCATCGATCACAATAACGGAGGAGTGAACGTCTCCGATATCAGCGGCGACATTCATGCCACGGTGACCAACGGACAGATTACGCTCACACTCGCCAGTGACCGGCCATACGCGATTGACGCTCAATCCAAACTCGGCGAGGTCTATTCTGATTTTGAAGGGCGCGATCAGCGCCGTCATGTTCTGGGCGAGGAATTCACCAGCCAGACCCCGGCATCTGCGACGCACCTCCACCTCCGCGTGCGCGTCGGAGATATCGTGATCGCGAAACTGCACGGCCCGCCAGCGGATTGACCCTCAGACCTTCAGCACGTCGTCTTCACGCGCGACTACCGCGTACAGAATGGGCGACAGAAAAATCGACAAAAAGAGCCGCGAGAGCAGGCCGCCCACGATCACGATCGCGAACGGCTTTTGCGAGTCGCTACCGATGCCGGTAGAGGTGGCTGCCGGAAGCAGACCGATGCAGGCAACCAGCGCGGTCATCATGATGGGCCGCAGGCGGAGCAGAGAAGCTTGGTACGTTGCAGTGACGATGTCGTTCCCTTCCAAACGCAACTTGTTTATGAACGAATAGAGAATCACACTAGTGAGCACGGCGACGCCCATCAGCGCGACGAATCCGAGTCCTGAAGAGACGCTGAAGTTCGTCTTGGTGTACCACAGCGCCAATAATCCGCCAACCGGCTCCGTTACCAGCACGCTGAAGAGAATGATGAGCGGGAACTTCAGGTTTCCGTACAGCGCGAATAAGATCAAAAGGATCAACAGAACCGTCAGTGGCGCGATGAGCTTCATCTGTTCGCGCGCCGCCAGGTAGTCTTTGTACTCGCCGCCCCAGTCGTAGGTGTATCCAACCGGAAGTTTTACCTGCTTATCGACCGCACGACGCGCCTCCTCAACCGCGCCCGCCAGATCGCGGTTCCGCACGCTGAACTGGACGCCGATGAAACGGGAATTGGATTCACGATAAATAAACGATGCTCCATTGCCCACGCGAATATCGGCGAACTGACTGAGCGGAAGATGCTGGCCGTCCGGCGTGGCGATCAGTAGGTTCTTGATCGCCTCCGCATCTTTGCGAAACGGCTCCTGCATGCGGACCAAAAGGTCGAACTGGCGCTCGCCCTGAATGACCTCCGACGCCGCCTTGCCGGCCATCGCTGTGTCTACCAGTGTGTTGACGTCGTCCACGTTCAGGCCGTAGCGCGCGATCTTTTCGCGGTCGGGAACCACGGTGAGACTGGGCTGCCCCAGCTCACGCACCACGGTGATATCCGTGATCCCCGGCACCTTCGCAATCACGGCCTTCACCTGCCGCGCCTTGGCTTCGAGCGTCGCCAGGTCGCCGCCGAAGATCTTCACCGCGAGCAGGCTCTTGAGCCCCGTTTCGGCTTCGTCCACGGCGTCCTCCGCGGGTTGCGTGTAATTGAAAATCACGCCTGGAAAAGCAGAAGTCTTCTGTTGGATCGCGTCGATCAACTCTTTCTTGTTGTGAATCGATCCCTGCCAGACTGAATCGCTGTACGGCTTCAGCCCGATATAAAACTCATTGTTGAAGAATCCGGTGGAGTCCGTGCCATCGTCCGGGCGGCCGAGTTCGTTGGCGACCGTGGTGACCTGCGGGAAACTGCGCAAGATGTTCCGGATCTGGGGCGACAGCTTGGAAGCTTCCTCAAACGAGATAGTGTAGGGAGCGGTGGCGCGCATCCACAACGCGCCTTCATCCAGGTGAGGCATGAACTCCGCACCAATCAAGGGGATCAACAGCAGCGAAGCCCCGAAGATTCCCAGCAAGATCACAATCGAGACAGTGCGATTCCGCAGGCACCACCCCAACACGCTGCCGTACCCGGAACGGATTTTCTGGTAGAAGCGGGCCCGCGGCTCCTTGATCTTTCCTCGCAGCAGGTACGCGCATAGGACCGGCAAGACCGTCAGCGCGCAGATCAGCGATCCGAGCAGCGCGAACGACATCGTGTCCGCCATCGGCTGGAACAGGCGGCCGGACGGGCCCTGCAACGCGTAGATGGGAAGATAACCGGCGATAATCACCGCGACCGCATAGAAAATCGGCCGCTCGACGTCGTGCGCGGCGGTGCGAATCACCTGGATTAGGTTGTAGTCCTCGCCGTGGCGCGCGGCGAGTTCGCGAAACACGTTTTCCACCATGACCACCGCGCCATCCACCAGAATGCCGAAGTCGATCGCGCCAATGGACAGCAGGTTGGCCGGGATGTGCCGCCAATCCAGGCAAATGAAGGCGAACATCAGCGCAAAGGGAATGGTCAACGAGACGATCAATGCCGCTCGCACGCTCAGCAAGAAGATTCCCAGGACGATCAAAACCAGCACCATCCCACGGATCAGGTTCCGCTCCACGGTTTGGGTGGTCTCCTCGATCAACTCGCTGCGGTCATAATAGGGCAAGATCTTGACGTCCTGCGGAAGCACGTGTTCGTTCAGCTCCTTGGTCATCTGCTGGACCTGCTTCAGCACCAACTGGGCCTGCTCGCCCACGCGCATGAGGATGACGCCTTCGACCGCGTCGTCCTGATTCATGAATCCGAACTGGCCGAGCCGCGGAGCGTACCCGATCTCCACTTTGCCGATATCGCGGATATAAGTGGGGATGCCGTTGTTGGTCGAGACTACGACGTTCTCGATGTCCTCCGGCGTCTTCACCAGACCGAGACCGCGAATGTAATAGAACTGCCCGCCTTGCGAGTAGAATCCGCCGCCGGCGTTGGAGTTGTTGCTCGCCAGCTGTTGAAACACCTGCGGAACCGTGACTCCATGCGAGAACAGCCGGTTGGGGTTCAGCAGCACCTGATACTGCATGGTGGTGCCGCCCAATCCGGAATCATCGGCGACCCCGGGAATCGACCGGTACTTGCGCTCGAGGACCCAGGCTTCAATCGTCTTGAGCTGCTGCGGCGTGCGGTCCGGACTCTGCAGGACATAGCGATAGATGAGCCCGCTGGGGCTGAACAGCGGAGAAACGCCGGGGGTCACGCCGTTGGGCAGCGTCGCGTCGGCCATCCGCTCGAACGCCTGTTCACGCACAAAATACGGATCAATGTCGTATTGGAAATTCATCTCCAGCGCGGAAAGTCCATACAGTGAAATTGAGCGCAGACTCTCGATCTTCGGAATCCCGTTCATTTCGACTTCGAGAGGAATCGAGATCAGGCGCTCCACCTCCTCCGACGCGTGGCCCGGCCACTGGGTGATGATCTCCACGTGCGGCGGAGAAAGATCCGGATAGGCGTCGATGGGGAGCTTCGAAAACGAATAGGCGCCCCACAGCATCAGCATCAACACCGCCATGAGCACGATGAACCGCTGGGAGAGCGCGAAGGAAACGATACGGGAGATCATGGCGTTTTATTGAATGGTATTGGCGAACTGGAGAAACACCGCGCCTTCCGCGACAATCTTTTCGCCGTCCTTCACTCCGCTCGCCAGCTCGGTATCGGCGCCTTGTTGCACGCCGAGGGTCACCAGCCGCTGGGCGAATTTGCCGGGCTCTACCTCGACATACACGAACGGAAGATTGTCGTCCGTTCGGAGAATGGCGGAGGTGGGCACGGCGAGCACTCCGCGGCCGGACTTGGTGTGGATTACCGCATCGACGAACATGTCCTTCTTAAGCAGCGCCGCCGGATTCTTCGTGACAATTCGGACCGGCGTGGTGCGCGTCGCCGGATCGAGAAGCGACCCGATGTAGTCCACGGTACCGATCAGCGTCTGGCGGAAAGATGAGTTGGTCAGCTCGACTCTATCGCCGGTGCGTACGGACTCCAGGTCGCGATCGTAGATATGGCCCCATACCCACACAGTCGAGACGTCGCTGATGGTGAAGCATGCCGTCGTGCCGGCTTCGATCACCAGCCCCGGTGTCACGAGCTTCTGCACCACGACACCGGCGATGGGCGACCGCACCGCCAATTGCGGATTGATCGGAACGCCCTGGTTTTGGGCCTGGTCGATTTCCTGCTGCGTGACGCCGAAAATCTTCAGCGCTTGCAGATCGTTCTCAACCTCCGCGCTGGCGTCGTTGTAATCCTGCTCCGCGGCTTCGAGGTCTTTCTGTGCGATCACCTTGTGATCCAGCAAATCTTTGCTGCGATCGAGCGTCTTCCTGGAAAAGTCGAGCCGGTTCCGCGCTTTCTTGTAAGTGGCGACGGCGTTGGCGACATCAGGACTGGATACGTACAGCAGCGGTTGGTCCGCAGTGACGACCGTGCCGGTATCCACCAGGAGGCGTGCAATGGGTCCGTTGACCTGCGTGATCGCTTGCGTGGTATGGTCGGCGTCCCAATCCACGGTGCCGGTGGTTCGCACCGGGGGAGACCAGACTGCTTTCCGGACCTCGGCGATCTTGAGATGCTCCATCTGATTCTGTGGGACCTGAAACAAAGCCGCGTCCACCTGCGGCGTCGTCGCAGCCGGCGCTCCAGACGCCGGCTTCGATTGACACGAGGACGCCGCGAGCACCGCGATCAAAGCCGCAGCCCAACCCGCCTGTCTCCACACGCCGAATCTCACCGGACCACCTGCACGCCCACGGCCTGATTCACCTGTTCAGCGGCCGTCATGTAAGCTGCAATCGCCTGCCGGTAGCCGAGCTGCGTGGCGCGATAGCTGCGTTCGGCGTCGAGCACGTCGAGTACGCTTGCCGCGCCGCGCGCGTAAGCATAGTTGGTGATGTCGCGCGATTGAGTAGCTTGATCCAGCTAGCCCGATTCGTACAGCGAAACGATCTGTTCGTTGGTCTGAAGTCCATAGTACGCGTTGACCACGTCGGTCCGTACGCCGGCCTCGGTCGACGATTCGGTTTCAAGGGCCTGGCGCACGGCCGCCTGGCGGCGGGCAATCTCGCCCTGATTGCGGTCGTGAACCGGAAGATCGAACGACAACGAAAAGCCGATCGCGTTGCCGGTGCCGTTGGGTCCGATGCTTTGGTAGGTGTAATCGCTGGCCCACGTCCAGTCCTTTGCGCGGTTTCCGAGGGCGAGCGAAACGGTGTCGCTGGCCACTTTCACGCCGCTGTGCGCGGCCTGCAAATCCGGCCGCGCCGCCAGGGCTTGTCGTTCCAAATCCGTGAGCTGAACCACTTGCTTTTTATGAGCCAGTGTTCCGCTGACGTCGAAGTCGTCAGTGACGGACTGGTACCCGAGCAACTGACGCAGGGCCGCCCTGGCTTGCACCAGACTTAAGTCCGCGGAGGAAACATCCTGCTCGAACTGAAGCTTTTGCAGGGATATTTTCAGATAGTCGCCTTCCGCCAAGTCGCCCGCTACCAAACGCGCGTGGTTCAGATCGACCTCCTGCGAGAAATTCGCCAGATCCTCCTTGGCGAGTTGGAGCACGGACTTCGCCAGCAAAACGTTGATAAACGCCTGAACCACCTGGAATCGCAACTGGCGCTCGTCGTCGGTGACCGTCTTGACGGATACGTCAGTGTTGTCTTTCGCCACGGCCAGCCGCTTTTCACGCTTACCGCCACGCTCATAGGTGTAGGCGAGCGACTCGGAGTAAATCTGCGTGTTAAAGCGAATCGTTTGCGGCGAAAACAACGGGATGGTATCGACCAGCGTGGTGAACGTCGGGTTCGGCTTGAGCGCCGCGGTGATCTCCCCGGCTCGGTTCTGGTCAATATTGAGCCGCTGTGCCCGCAAGGATTGGTTGTACGCGAGCGCGATCCGGACCGCGTCGTCCATCGAGATCAGTCTTGGCGGTATACCGGCTGAGGGTATCTGTGCCGCAGCGATTCCGATCATCCCAAACAGGGCAATGCACCAAAATAACAACCGCAAGTTTCCTCCCCGGAAACGACCATCGAGAATGAGATGCTATCGTATGACGTTACAGAAAACGTGCGCGGTAACCAACAAACCTATGAACGGCTAAATTTAGCCATGAACGGGCGATTCCAGACCGAGGACGGGTGGCGACAGCATCCCGACCGAATGCGGAACAAGTTACAACAAAGAAGTTTGACACTAGGCCTGATTGGCACGGGCGTTGATTGAATCAGGTGGCTGATGTCTGCCGATCCCGGAAGTCTACTGATGCTGACAGATACATCTCATTGATTCAATGGGGGTTTTCGAGGTTATCGAGCGGCAGGGAAAATGATAAAACGCGCCTCCCATTCGCTTGCCTCCGCGCTCGGAAGGCTGCCGACGGACTATTTCGGGACATCGGCGACCATTCCGGGGGCAGCCAATTAGTCAACGATAATGTCTCACATCAGGACCGAGTCGGCACTTCGTAACGTTTACGGAACGCGAGCTATTTCGCCAATGTTCGCGGCGGTGTCGCCCTTTCTCATTGAAGGGACCGAACAGATGTAGGTGACCACACCCGATATAGGAGTCGTGACCTCCGCCAGCTTATTGCCGAAATAGTCGGTCACGTAGCCGATGATCATCCCCTCCTGGACATAAGCCTCCGGAACGACCAGAGGATAAAAGATGCCCTCATGATCGCTTCTGACCGTGGTAATTTGACCGATCCACACAGCGTGCTCTACCGGCGCCACGGTGCCCGCCAGCATCTTCAGGTGACGCATGACATTTTCGCATCCACGAACCAGAGCGTCGATATCCCCGGCGTCGGTGGTGCCCGCGTGGCCAGCCTCCGCGATTATAGTCGGCTTTCCGCTATCCACCGCAAATCGGGAAATGGAGGTCGCGCCGGGCGCCGCGGGACCCTGATTCCTTTGGATGATGATATGGTCGAGACCAAACGCCATCACCATACCACGGGATGTCGTGTCGAGTTGCTCCTTGCCCGTCTGTGGCCAATAGGAATACCGACGAAGATTCTCATCGAGATCTCCGCCGTGGAGGTCGATGAGATAGTCACACTTTGCGACCACCTGCGTAGCAAGCGCCCACGACGCTCGTTCGGTCTGAGTCCCGTCGGCCTTCCCGGGATACATCCGGTTCATGTTCTTACCGTCCACCGGATTGAGATGTGGAATCTTCTGTGCGAAGGATGCCAGGTTGATGAGCGGGACAACAATCAGCGTTCCAGATAGATCCGCCGCGTTGATCGCTTGAACCAGCTTCTCCAGCGCGATGATGGAAGCATACTCGGTCCCATGTGAACCGGCGACGACCGCTAGTTGGGGTCCGCGCTTAGCGCCATTGATGACGATGACCGGGATGTTAGTGCCTTCGTCCACGCCGGCCGCCACCCGAATGAACCCTGTGACTTTCTGTCCGGCATGCGCCGTGGCTGTACCCACGGTGACATCCGCCGCCGATGCCAACCCCGCGAGGCCAGCCAATAGCGACAGACTGAAAAACAATCGGAAGCCTCTATTGGCAATGATCTTCATCGGCTAGTCCCCTTCCACCCTGGGCCGCGCACGACACGCCCTGGTTTTTGTCCGGTGTGCTCGCCATCCTTCAAGACTTGGACGCCGTTCACCCACACCTGCCGGACGCCGGTCGCATACTGGTGCGGCTGCGCGTAGGTCGCATGCTCGGCAATGGTCGTTGGATCGAACACCACGACGTCCGCGAAGTAACCGGGGACGAGCTGCCCGCGCTCTTTAATCCGGAGGGTCGCCGCCGGGAACGACGTCAGCTTACGAATCGCCTCCTCGAGAGGAATCACGTGCTCGTCACGCACGTACTTGCCCAGGAGGCGTGCGAAATTGCCATAGGCACGCGGATGCGTGCTGGTCTTCAGGAACACGCCTTCCGCGGACATCGACGACGCGTCGGATCCGAAGCTGACCCACGGCAACTGGATCTGACGCTTCACGTTGTCCTCGGACATCAGAAAGTACACCACCTGCACGCGGCTGCCGTCCTCCACCACCAGATCCATGGCTGTGTCCTGCACTGAGCGGTTCCGCAGCTTCGCGACCTCAGCTAGTGTCTTGCCGGTATATCCGCGCAACGCTTCGTTCTTGAAGCCGACGAGCAGCGTGCGTTCGCCACTCGCCGCGAGCATCAAATTCTCCCATTCATCCTGCGCCGCAACCATTTCCCGGCGGACACGCTCGCGGACCTTTGGATTCCGCAGCCGCTGCGCCCACGCGTTGTAGCCGCCCTCCTGTACCCACGGGGGCATCGCCGCATCGAGACCCGTAGATCCCGCGGTGTAGGTGTACATGTCGGCGGTGATGTCCAGGCCATCCTTGCGCGCGGCTTCAATCTTCGCGACCGCCGGACCGAGCTTCGTCCAGTTCGATTCCCCGCTGGCCTTCAGGTGATAGATTTCAGCGCGGATCTGCGCCTCGCGGGCGATCGTCAGCGTCTCATCAATCGCCTCCAGCAGACGATTGCCTTCGCTCCGCATGTGCGAGATGTACATCCCCCCTGACGCCGAGGCCACCTTCGCGAGTTCCACGAGCTCGTCGGTCTTGGCAAACACGCCCGGAATGTAGATGAGCGCCGTCGTCAGACCCATGGCCCCTTCGTCCATGGCTTGACGGATGTCGGCACGCATCCGATCTAGCTCCTCTGCAGTCGGCGGGCGATTGTCGAGGCCGACTTCCTTCGCACGGACGGTCGCCGCGCTAACGAAGGAGGCGATGTTGGTGGAAACGCCGCGAGCGGCCAGCGTGTCGAGAAACTGCCCCAGCGTGTTCCAGGTGATGTCGAACTTGATGTCGCCTTGCCGCTCGGTCTGATCCTTTCTCATTTGTTCGTTGATCGGACCCATCGAGCTCTCGCCGAAGACGACAAGAGTCACGCCCTGACGAATCATCCCTTGCGAGCGACCGTCGGCGATCAGCGCCGTCTCGGAGTGGTTGAGCATGTCGATGAAGCCGGGAGCGACCGCGAGCCCGGTCGCATCCACCTCCTGCCGCCCGGTCGCGCGCGATAAGTCGCCACGCGCAGCGATACGGTCGCCTTGAAGCGCGAGGTCCTGGACGAGGCCCCCGACCCCGGTCCCGTCGTAGACCGTGCCGTGGCGAATTACGAAGTCGTACTGGGGCGCCCGGGAGCAACCGCACGCGGCGAAGACTGAAAGGATCACGTACGCAATCTGCGGGCGCATGAGGCAAAGTCTAACAGGTTAGCGAAGCTTCGGTGGGCATGGTTGCCACGCGCCCGAAGTCGGCTCTGAGGCGTTGAGGCGGCCTGTTCTCGCGCCGGTGAGCTGGCAGGCCCGAAGGCTTGCGCTACAACCTGTAATTTGTCGTGCTTCCGCCTTGATGTGCTCGCTGCACTAGAGGTAATGTCGACATGACGTACCTAAATGAGATGCCGTCGCTTGATGATTTTTCCTGACCTCATACGAAAACGTCTCGATAAGTCTGGCAACCCGCTAATGTTCGACCTGTTGTTCCGCATTACCGTCCGAGATCGAACCACCTTGTGATCCGATTCTAACTGAAACGCATTCGCTGTAAAATGTTCGTAGCCACCTAGCTCCTGCAGACAAATCTGGGATGCGTCCATGGGCTTCAGGCCGGACGCAGGTGAGCAGATCGCCGCTATCGACCGGAAAGTCGAGAACATTCGCCGCGCCGTCGAGGACGGGCTGAACGACGCAAACTGGGCGAACAGCCGGCTACGAGAGCTACATACCGAAAAGGAGGGGCTGGTCACGGCTCCCCGAAAAGAAGCAAGTGGTCCGCCCCAACTTGACGCCGCGACTGCAATGGACTACCGACGTCAGGCGGATGAACTGTTTCGGGGGGGCCAAGCCGAGCGAAAGCAACTCTTGCGTACGCTGATTGGGGGAAGTAAAGCTGATGCCCCAGGACCTGGAGGTGAGTATCAGCTACCGCCTGCCCCAGGGCATTATGAATGGATTGGTTGCGGGGGACTGCAACGCTCCGAACGTACTCAGACTGCCATTTCGATTGGAATTGGCCGCAACCATCTGAACATCCGACCCTTATGGAAGGCTGCAACCGGCTATAAGCCAAACATGGAGTCATCTATCATCGTCCTCCCAAGTCCTGTCGGCAAACGTGAATTCCACCTTTTCCACCTGATACAGACGGCGGTTCAAGAGTTCGGCGGCTGTTAGGTCAAAGATCGCAACATTCCTGCCGGTTCCAAGCCTGCTGCCATAGATTAGACCGTCGCAGCCGTCCTGCCGAAACGCCTCTGCTATCACTTGCGTTGGTGCGTAATCGGCTGTGTCATCACTGCGGGTGACTGGCGTCGAAAACGCATAGTTTATCGCCCACCATTCAAGCCGCTCCCTTTCAGCAGGTGTACCTTCTGGGGTCGAAAGAAGCGGAAGCCCGTGATCAGCGGAACAATCTACGAGTACCAAGTCCCTTCCGATCTCGAATTCGCCTACTGAAATGTAAGACCCGATCCACGGTCGAACCTCCGTCATCGCTGTCTTCATGTCGTCGGAGAGGTAAAGACAGGGAATCCCTTTTGCGTTGACACGTCCCTCGTAGGCACGATCCGCCAAGGGCTTCATGCGTTCGGGTGCGAATGGAGACACATGGTTGAAGGAGCCAATGTTCTTGCCACTCTCATCGGTAAGTGGACGCTTGCAGGGAACGCAATCTATCTGCGCACGCCAGAGCCGGGTTCCTGTTTTCATCCTTCTCTTACGACTCTGACTGGTTTCGACGACTACCCTCAAGAAGTGTTGGTTTGTCTCGTCAAGGACATGGCGGGACGTGAAGCGCACGAAATCGGCGAAACGCTTGTAAGGATTGCCCCCAGCCGGAAACTGAGCCATTCTCACACCACCCGTCCACAATCGCTGACTGCAAAGTGCCAGTGCGAAGAGCACCGTGCAAAACTCTACCATCGTGGAGTTTCAGTCCCGCTGATGGTGATTCCGGGCCTATGTTAGCAATTTTTACATGGCCGCACATCCTTTCCGGCACGGCTTAAAGCACACCGCCAGCGACCAACTCACGGGGTGAGGACGTGATGAGATTGGTGACGGGGCGTCGGCCATTTAATCTTCGGGTTTGGGCGGGCGGCAGGCTTGCACGAATGCCACCGCACGGTGCGTAAAGAGGAACGGGGTGCGGTGGGAAAAAACATTCGGCGTATCCGACTTGAAAGTGAACGAGCATGGTTCATTCGGCAGGATACTCATGTCGCTCAAAAACGCCGCCGCTTCTAGACCGCCTAAACACACGGTCAAACGCCTTTCGACGGATTCGGTAGGTTCAGTCCCGTGGCCGAGAACGGCGTAGAGTTCGTCCAAGGGCAAAGAGACGTGCTCTGTAGATGAGAGACGGTCGTGAATCCAATTCAAGAGGGCCGCTTCATCTGGCGACATCTGCTTAAGAATCGCAATGAATCCCGGCCTCACTTTGTCGGCATTCTCCGGTGACGCCGCATTCGCCAGCAACGCTGCCCACATCGTGTGCAACCGTTCATCGTCTTCGACCGAGGCACCACGCACGATATCCGTCAGGAGCTTGTCCGAAACTGGCTGCACGGACGACTGCGAGTCGAGCATGATCTTTCCTGTTTTTTCAAAGAGCCGCTCCACCCGACTCGCAATTCGCTTACCAAGAGCGTCCGCAGATGGCAAAACGACGGCTTTGGCGATTTCTGCAATTGGTACCCCTGCAACGATTGTGGTCACGATCTTTTGAAGTTCAGGAGCGGTCTTGATAAGTTCGATTGGGTCCATAAATCGTTTGCACTCGGACGCTATTTGTCCGTCCTACCCTTCAATCGCTTTGCCTGCGAAGATCCACCTCATGTTGCCGTTTGAATAGCCGTCCGGACTCTCTCCGACTCGGCTATTTCGCTTCAAAACCGAAATTGACGAAGACGTGTTCGTCCCGTCGAACGATGGTCGTCCCGCACTCACCCAACTCCACTCCCTATCCGGTCAAGAAGCTCTTAAGTGCGGAATCGTCCATCGCTGAAACCGATTTTGTCAGAAACACCGCCGTCAGGCCGTTGATACCGTCCGCCGTCCACTTCTCAAGAAGAAATGGAATTCCATCGGTTCGAAAATATTTGGCTGAAAGAATCTTGGTGTCTTCTTCGACATCTCGCTGAAGAAGGCGCTCACGGTCTTGGTCTGTAGTGATCGTCACTTTTTAGTTTATCGGAAAACGGCGCTGACGATTTCCGTCCTCTTGTGATGGCCCGTCACAGCGCACAGAAAGCTCCAGCGCCTTTCTTGTTTGCGCCCGTTGGACCCACGGCATCCCTCAGCGATTTCGGAAGCTGGGGCAGGACCTGCCACCACACCGCTACGCCTCAGAGAAGATTTAGACGGCGTGAGGCGCAACGGATTCGAAACCGGGGCAGACCTGTGGAAAAGCGATGGACCAATTTACCACCAGACATCAATTGCGGCTCTAATGTCCCGCCCCGGCGCTCAGAACGCATCCGCACCGCCCGGTGCCCTTCACCGTCGTATACCGGAAGCTCGTTTCTCTCAGGTCGGGAAGGGAAGGCGGCGAGAGCTACGGTTCACCCAGTACCGTGGGGATCGTCAATCTGGAACTGGTGTCAGCGTGAGCGTCCGTGACACCAGTGCGGGAAGGGGAATGCCCCCCAGGTTTCGCCCGCACCTTGAGCGCCGGGTGCCGATGAGCAGCACGCACCACGCTCTCAGCGCCTTTGTAACCGTTCGGTGGACCCCACGGCGTACCCGGCGACAGCACGACTGATCTCGACGATGCGCTTGGCTACAGCGTCACGCTCGAAGGGCGAATCGCGCAATGAGGCTGTTTAATCCTCACCCACGTTTCCACTTTTTGCACAATCTCCTGAGATGCCCAAGGTGAAACCACGACGCCGTTGATCAGTGTTTTCAAATCAATTCGGCGCTTCTTAAATTCATGGACCCAAGGGTGTCGTGGGTTCTCGGATAAAGGGAGACTGTGCGGCCAATCGTTGGCGTCGAAGTGCCTGTTGTTACCCGCAAGCATGTCCGGACACATCAAGAACGCCCTCACTTCGCATTCGTCTTTGTAGCTTTTTCGCTTGGTCGTGATGTACTGCATGATGTTTACTCGCATCGTCTTGGTCAGATGCTCGTCACCGTACCGAACCAGACCAAGAAATGCCCTATCCAGCAAGCCATGCAACGTGGCCTTGAGCAATTCGTACCGAGAGATTATCGCCACTCCAGTTTCCGCAAAACCCTTCCACATCTGAGGTTTCTCGTCTCGGGCAAGATGCCAGCAGCTTACGTAGAACATCTCACGCTCCTGCGCCAGAGTGCCCATTTGGTGAATCAGGGTTTTTTCGTCTTGCACGTCGTACCTGCGTAGGTTGAAAGCCCTGCGAACGTAATCTTCAGGCGGGATTCCTTCACTTTCGTCCTGCGAAAAAAGGTCGGCCCGACAGAAGAAAAGCTCTTCGTTTGCCATCAGGTCTTCAAATCGGTTCAGTGGCATGAACCGCCAAATCTCTGTTTCCTCAGGCGGCTCCAATTGACTGAAATAGGATTCGATAGGCATGGACTATTCTTCCGAACGAACACACATGCTCTGCCTCAAGTTTACTCCGTACAAGGACCAGTCTGACTGCCACCAACACTCACGGAACCTTCAGCCCTGGATAGTTGGGAAGTATTTTACGGGGAGTTCAGAAGCGGTAGCATGGTTCAGATTGCCTTGTTCTGCGTGCTTGGGAGGGCATCACGATGGATCAACTTTCCCGTCTGGTTCTGCTGCCGCTGGTGGCGTTTCGTGCATCCCTTCAGCACAGAACGGTCTTGGCCGGATGATATGAAGATTCGCACAACGATTCCGTTCAGCGTGATGCTCTTCTGTGCTGCTTGCAGAACAACTACCAGCGCCCCACCCGGAGAGCATTACGCGATTCATCACGCAAAGGCTCAAGCTCAAGGTGAATGAGGCGAAGAGCGCGGTGGCACGACCGCAGGAGCGGAAGTTTCTCGGATTCAGCTTTACGGCTGGTCCAGAGG
>JBEKBK010000124.1:0-17693 GCA_050015435.1 Bryobacteraceae bacterium | reverse complement strand
CTGCGATCTATGCGCACTGGGTACAAACCAGCCCGGCTACATTTGAGATAGATCCGCCGGATGCTGACGAGATGGCCCGGCGGCGCGCCGATATACTCGCCCGAAACCTGCCCTACCTTGTAGTCGAGTCGAAACACGATGTCGCTGGATATGCTTACGCGACACCCTACCGTCCGCGAGCGGCCTACCGGTTCAGCGTCGAAGACTCGGTCTACCTTCATCCGGATTACGTTCGGCAAGGTCTCGGCCGCCGGCTGTTGACGGCTGTTGTCGCGCGATGCGAGGACCTTGGGTACCGGCAAATGGTCGCCGTGATCGGCGGCCGCGATAACCTGGCGTCGATCAGCCTCCATCAGGCGTGCGGATTTACTCAGGCCGGTATCCTGAGATCCGTAGGATTCAAGTTTGGACGGTGGGAGGACACGGTGCTGATGCAGCGTTCCCTTGGCGCGGCGGATTCAACTCTCCCCCAGTCGTAGTGCTGGACATTTGGGCGTGTGGCGGACGCCCTCGTCCGCGTCGGACCCCCTGGTCCGGCTCTCCCGTTCAATGAAGGAAGCCGACGCGGGCGTCAGCCGCGGTCCAGGGGGACCGCCCTACAGGAAGCTAGACCATTTCTTAATTTGGCGTCGACCAGTTTCGTACGGCTTGTAACAGTGCTTTCAATGGAGTGCGCTCCTGAGACGGTCTACGTTATCCCCGAAACTGGTCTAGCGGTTTTCTCTGGACAACGCGCGCAATAGCGATTCTGACCGCGCGGGCTTATTCAGAATCTCATTCACCATCGCCTTTTCCTCACGACCTTCCAGATCGGAACTGCAGCCGGCCAGGATGACGATTCGCACCGCGGGATCTGCGGCGCGGAAATCCCGAATGAGAGCCAAGCCGTCTTCAGTCTCCGGAAGACGCAGGTCCATCAGCACGGTTTCAGGCGTGACCTGGCGGAACGAGGAGCGGGCGTCCTCAGGGTTGCGCGCAGTAGCCACCTGATGACCGCCGCGCTCAAGTATCAGGCGTCGGATCTCAAGACCAGCGGGGTCGTCATCGACCACCAGCAAACGCGCCATCAAGAGAATTTTACGCCCGCGATCACAAGTTGAGGCATGGCCTGGTTCCAGCGCTCAGGAATCTCATCGAAAGGCAGCCGGAACGACTTCGTTTCGCCCGGCTTGAGCCCGCCCATGCGCTGGCTGACAATCGGCACCCTCGACCGCAGCACCATCTGGCCGTATTGGTCATAGAAGATGCAGTAGATCTCGACCAAACTTAGCGTCCGATCGCCAGTATTGCCAATCTTGCCGTCGATCTCGACGATGGTCTGCTTCACATAACTGTCGGTAGCCTTGATCTCTACGTCGCTGAGATTCAGATTGCGTACATAGGCCTTCGCCTCCGGCGTTAAGGGCACGTCCTGCGACGCTCGATTCGAAAAATATTGAAGGTAAACGAAAATCGCGATGCCGAGAACTAGGACGGCTCCCAGGACATACATCGGCAGTTTGAGATCGCGTTTTTTCGTCGCGCGCCCGTAGGAGAGCTCAATGGCCACTGATCGTCATCTCCCCGATCAGGATGGTCGGAGCGGCTATCGACCCTCGAAAATCGAGGTCCGAACCGATTTGCTGGACGTCCAAAAGCATCTGCTTGAAATTTCCGGCGATCGTGATCTCTGAAACAGGATACGCCAACTCGCCGTTCTCGATCCACAGGCCAGCGGCGCCGGAGGAGTAGTCGCCCGTCACGGTGTTCATGTTCGCGCCGATCAGTTCGGTGACGTAGAGGCCCTGGCGAAGACCCGCGATGATCTGTTCGGGTGCGGATGATCCGGCTTCGATGAAAAAGTTCCCCGGACCGACGCCCGCGTTCCCCGTAATGCCCCGCGCAGCATTGCCGGTCGTCCTCAACCCTAGCTTTCGAGCGGCGTAAGTGTTCAGGAGATAGCTCCTGAGCACGCCGCGCTCGATCACCACGGTACGGCGCGCCGTGACGCCTTCGTCATCGAAAGGAGAGCTGCCAAACAGGCCTGGTATCGTGGCGTCATCCACCAGGGTCAGGTTTTCAGATGCGATTTTTTCTCCGAGCTTGCCCACCAAAAACGAGGCGTGCCGGTAGATCGCCGAACCGTTCACCGCATCGAACAGATCGCCCAGTAGCGAGCGCGCTGTTCTCGGCTCGAAGATGACCGCCGTTTTCTGGGTCGCGATCTTGCGCGGATTCAGCCGGCGCAGAGCCCGCTCCGCCGCGAGACGGCCGACATGTTCGGCGCTCTCGAGCCGCGCGGCCACGCGCGAGGCGGAGTGCCAATAGTCGCGCTCCATGGAGCCGTTCTGCTTTGCAACTGGAGAGACGCTCAATCCACAGCTCGAGCTGCGATAGCTGCCGACGAAACCGCGCGAATTAGCGAAGGCGCGAACGCCGAGGTAAGAATCGAACGACCCGCCTTCGGAATTCTGAATGCGCGGATCGAAGTGCAGCGCCACATCTTCGGCGTGCCGAGCCTGCTCGATCTTCCACTCGGTCTCCATTTGAGCGATCGTGTCGTCATACAGCCGCAGATCGCCGCCGATCTTGCCCAGGTCTTCCGGGTCCGGAAGTCCCGCGTGGGGATCGTCGCTAGTGATCTTGGCGAGCTCCAGAGCCGCGCGGATCATCTGTTCCATGCCCTCCGGAGAGAGATCGGAGGTATAAGAGGAGCCGGTTTTGCCGCCGGCCATGACTCGAATTCCCGCGCCGCGCGAGCCCGCTTCCTTTAAGCTCTCCACCTGACCCATGCGGACGCCTGCGGAGAATTCGTCTCCTTCGGAGATAGTGCATTCCGCATCGGTGGCGCCGCCTTCAAGGGCGCGTTTTACGGAGTCCGACGCCAATTGTTCGAGATCCGTCATGCAGCCGTTCCACCCACCGTCATCCGGTCGATCTTCACCGTAGGAATCCCGACGCCGACCGGGACACTCTGCCCTTCTTTTCCGCAGACCCCGATTCCTTCGTCAAGCGACAGGTCGCGCCCGACCATACTGACGTATTTCAACGCTTCCGGTCCATTTCCGATCAGCGAAGCGCCTCGCACCGGCCCGGTCAGACGCCCGTCCTCGATCAGGTAGCTCTCAGTAGCGGAGAAGACGAAATTCCCGCTGGTGATGTCCACCTGTCCACCGCTGAAAGTCGTGCAATACAGTCCCTTGGGAACGGAGCGGATAATTTCTTCGGGGTCGCTTTCGCCGGCGAGCATATAGGTGTTGGTCATGCGCGGCATGGGGATATGCTGATAGCTTTCGCGGCGGCCGCTTCCGGTCGAAGTGGAGTTCATCAGCCGGCTCGATAGCTTGTCCTGCAAATAGCCGCGCAGCACTCCCTTTTCGATCAGCACGTTCTGCTGGGTGGGCATGCCTTCATCGTCGACATTGAGCGAGCCGCGCCGGCTGCCGATGGTGCCGTCGTCGATCACCGTACAAAGTGGGCTCGCGACCTGCTGGCCCACGCGTCCGCTGAACGCGGAAACGCCCTTGCGGTTAAAATCCGCTTCCAGGCCATGGCCGACCGCTTCGTGCAGTAAAATGCCGGGCCATCCCGGTCCGAGGACGACCGTCATTTCACCCGCAGGAGCGTCCACCGCGCCTAACTGGACGATCGCTTGCCGGGCGGCTTCGCGGGCGAAGTGCTCCGGAGTTTTCTCCTTAAGGAAGAAGTCGAGCGTCACTCGCCCGCCGCCGCCTGAATAGCCGCGCTGTGGCACGCCATCACCCTCACGGGCGAGCGCTGAAATGCTCATTCGCGCCATCGGCTGCCGATCAAAGCTGAACCGGCCTTCGCTGGTTGCCACGGCTACGTGCCGGAGGCTATCGGCATAGGTCGCTTGAACCTGGAACACACGCGAATCGTAAGCGCGCGCGGCCGCGTCGGCCCGCTTGACCAGATCGACCCGCTCCAGAAGACCCGCTTCATGCGGCGCCATAAGCATCGGGTACAGATTGTGGCTGTGTGCTTCCTCGAACCCGGATTTCACAACGCTCCCGGGTCCCTTCGCGATGCACGCCGCTACGCGCGCGGCTTTGCGGATCTTTTCGGGGCTCAAGTCGTCGCTGTAGGCGTAGCCAGTGCGCTCGCCCGCGATCACGCGAATCCCGACACCGAGCGTGACACCCTCCGTAGCCGTCTTGACGATTCCCTCATCCATACCGATGGTACTGGTGGCAACGTATTCGAAATAGAGGTCGGCGTATTCCCCGCCCGCGGAAAGCGCCTCGCCCAGATAGTTCTCTAAGTCGTTCTCCGTGATGCCGAATCGCTCGCCGAAAAATGATTGGGGAAAGCCCATACTTCGAGGGTATCACGCTGGTAACTTTTCTCTCCGGAAACGATATAAGCAATCAGCATGATTCGGTGCGTGCCCTGCATTCTATTGATTTCATTATCTTTCCCAGCGAAAGCCCAGGATCGTCAGGCGCTCGAAGGCTTCATTACGGAGGCGATGATTGGTTCCAACGTCCCTGGTCTGTCCATTGCGGTGATCGAGCACGGCGAAATTGCCTGGGAGCGGGGTTTTGGCGTCAAGAACACCGCGTCCGGCGAGAAGGTCGACCCCAATACGGTGTTTGAGGCAGCCTCGCTGAGCAAACCGATATTCGCGTATGCGGTTCTGAAGCTAGTGGATCGCGGTGTCATCGACCTGGATGTGCCTTTATTTCAATATGTTCCCGGCTACATCGACGACCCGCGTATCCGCACCGTCACGGCACGGCAGGTTCTCTCCCACACGTCTGGCCTCCCGAACTGGAGGCCGCGTGACAAGCCGCTGGCGTTCGCATTCGAGCCGGTAACCCGCTTCAGTTACTCCGGTGAAGGATTCGTCTATCTGCAAACCGTCGTCGAGCACCTAGCCGGCATGCCCCTGGATGCGTTCGTGCGAAACGAAGTATTCCAGCCGCTTGGGATGACAAACTCAAGTTATGTCTGGCGGGATTCCTACGAACGTCTGGCAGCCACAGGTCATCAATCGAATGGCGATCCCGTCCCGAAGTATAAGCCGGTAGAAGGCGGCTCCCCTATCAACGGCGGAGGCGGGCCTAGCGCGGCTTCGAGCCTGCATTCGACCGCGACGGACTACGCGAAGTTCATGCTCGCGCTGATGAAAGGATCAGCCATGCTGACCACTCAGGTTCACGTGGACGCGAGTTGTGCTAATTGCGTCGGTAAACCGGTCACGCATCCCTCGGAATCCATTTCATGGGGACTGGGAGTCGGCCTGGAGCAGACTCCCCAGGGCATCGCATTCTGGCCTTGGGGCGAAAACTCTTACTTCCGATGTTTTCAGATCGGCCTGCCCAAAGAGGGCCGAGGAGTCGTGATCTTTACAAACAGCGAGAACGGCTTCAAGGCGATTCCCAAAATCGTGGATCGTACTATGGACCAGTCGCAGCCGGCCTTCGACTGGCTCCATTACCGTTAATTACCTGAACAGGCCATGCAGATACAGAAACGCAAGGACGATGAGACTGGTCCCGACCAGCGCGACTGAGGCGGCCAGGAACATCAGCCCCGCTTGATTCTGGAACACCGGCGGCAGCCTTTGGATCAGACTCGGCGACTGCTTGATAGGAATCGGAATCTCCGGCTCTGGCATCGGGGGAAACGCCGGGTTCAATATCCATTCAATCTCGGCGCATATTTCCGCGAAGCTGTGCAGGCGCTGCGCGGGCGGCTTAATGGTGCAGCCTTCGATGAGCTGCGCTACTTCAACGGGGAGCCCGAGCGCATAAATTGGAGCAAGATCCACGGGATCGTAGAGAATCTGGTGGAAGATATGCTCCACCGTGTCCCCGGTGACCGGTTTCGAGCCGGTGAGGAGTTCGAACAGCATCACGCCGAACGAATAAACGTCGGACTGGCGCGTGAGCGTCTCGCCGAGCACCTGCTCGGGAGACATATAGAAGGGCGTGCCCACGGTGAGCACGGTCCCCGCCGCCGCTGCGCCCTCGGACTTGGCGATCCCAAAATCCATCAGCTTCGCTTTGCCGGCCGAATCAAGGTAGATGTTCTCCGGCTTCAGGTCGCGGTGAATGATCTTCTTAGCGTGGATATGATTCACCGCGCGTGCAACTTGCAGGGCGATGTTCATGCGATGCTCGAAATCACCGAGATCGCCGTTGCGGAGCGCGTCCCGAAGAGTTTCGCCCTCCAGCAGTTCCATGACGATGAAAGGCCGGCCTTGATCCTCGCCGAAATCATAGATGGAGATTACGTTCTCGTGGCGGATGTTAGAAGCGGTGCGGGCCTCAAACAGGAACCGTGCCTGGGCCTCGGCGTCCGCTGCGCTCGCGGCTGTCAGGATCTTGAGCGCCACCTGACGCCCAAGCACACTATCCCGCGCGCGGTACACCTGCGACATGCCTCCGCCTAGAAACTCCTCGATCTCGTACTTGCCGACCCGCGAAGCGTGTTCCACCCTCTTCAGTGTAGACAATGCCGCTGCGTTAAACTCTTGAACATGCGGTCAGTTTTAGCACTCCTGGCGATCATCGGTCCCTTGTTCGCCGACGGCATTCCAAAGGACGAGTACTGGGCCCGCCGCGTCGAACTGGCGAAGTCGCTGGACGGCGTGATGGTTTTGTTCGGGGCCAACGAATCGGACGACCTGCATACCGGATTCTTCCAGGAAACCAACTTTCTGTATCTCACGGGATGGAGAGAACCAGGGGCAATTCTCCTGCTCACACCGAAAGAAGAGATCCTTTTTCTCCCTCCCAGAAACCTGATCTCAGAACGATATACGGGTCGAAAACTGGGGGCGGAAGACGACAACGCAATAGCCGTTACGGGATTCGCCAAGGTTCTGCCCACCTATGCACTCCAGGCAAATCTTCAACGTGTTCTTGAATCCTCCAGGCGAATCTACCTCGCTCCTGACGATATCCGGGCCACCAAGCTGAAACCGTTGGCGCTGTTTCACGAAGAAGAGTCGGCAATCACGCCGATTGCGAAGCTGCGAATGATCAAATCGCCGGCGGAGATTCAAATACTGACCGCCGCCGCCGATGCGACGGTAGCGGCCCACCTGGCGGCGTGGAGCAAGATCAAAGCCGGTTTGTATGAGTACCAGATCGCCGCGGCGATGACCGACGTCTATTTCGAGCGCGGCTGCGAGCGGAGTGCCTACGCACCCATTGTCGGAAGCGGTCCGAACAGCACCATCCTCCACTACTCCTCGAACCACCGACGCCTGGATTCGGGGGAACTGGTGCTCATGGACGTTGGCGCGGAATGTTCCGATTATGCGAGCGATGTAACGCGCACCGTGCCGGTCAGTGGAAAATTCACGCCCCGGCAACGCGAGATTTACGAGGTTGTGCTCGGCGCGCAAAAGGCCGCGATTGCGGCGGCCAGGCCGGGCGCCAAACTCCACGGCGCGGGCTCTCTCCAGGAGATCGCCTATCAGTACATTGATTCGCATGGCCACGACTTGCATGGCGAGTCGTTGGGCCGGTACTTTACGCACGGGCTGAGCCATCACGTCGGGCTCGACGTCCACGACTCGAGCGATATGAACGCGCCGCTCGAGGCGGGAATGGTGATTACCATCGAGCCGGGCATTTACATCCCGGAAGAAAATATTGGCATCCGGATTGAAGACACCATACTGGTCACCGCGGAAGGGGCGAAGAATTTGAGCGGATCGCTCCCGCGGGAACCCAAGGAAATCGAGCGGCTGGTTGGCAAGTAGTCTCACAAAACGGACGTTAGGGTACGTGGCCGTGATCGCCGGTTGTTTCGGCACCGGCATGCTGGCGGCGTGGACTCCCATCGCGGTTAGGATCAATAACTACGCGTATGACTTGATGATGAAAGACTTCCAGCCGCCGGAAACGTGGAGTCCTCAGTCTGTTTTGGTCGCTATCGACGAGCCGACCCTGAACGCGCGCGGAGGCAGACGAAGGATCCGGGCGATTCTTGCGGAAGCCTTGGAAAAGATTGCGGCAGCGAAACCGCTGGCGGTGGCGTCCGACATCACGTTGCCGGACGCCGGGCAGACTCCTGAAGATCAGGCCGAGGATCAGCGCCTGGCGGCGGCATTGCGAGAAACCCCGCATCTGGTTCTGCCGTGCCAGTTGGCCGGGGGTAAGTGGGAAGATCCTTTGCCCCTCTTCAAGGACAAGGCCGTCGCCTTGGGCCACGTGCACAATGAGACGGATCGGGAAGACGGCGTCAGCCGGCAGATTCCTCTCGAAATCACGGCAGAGGGAAAACGGCGGTGGGCTCTGTCCCTCGAGGCGTTTCGCGTCGCTCGTGGCCAACCGATCATTGAGTCGCCGGACGATGTCCAGGTGGGGAACCTCGTGATCCCTGCAGCGCGCGGCGGGGAGGGGCGGCCGATGCTGATCCGATTTTTGAAAAACGGTATACCCTCCATTCCAGTCATCGAGCTGGACCAGAACCTGGACAAGCTGCGCGGCAAAGTCGTGTTTATCGGCGCAACGGCCATGGCCCTGGCGAATGACCGGCTGCTAGATCCTTACGGAGACAACGTTCCGGGAGTAGAAGTGCACGCTCACGCCTATGAGACTCTGGCGCGCGGCAGGTTCCTGAAGCCAATTGGGACGCTGGCGCAGCTTTCGCTCTGTATTCTCATTGCCGCTGCCATGGGGCTGATCTTCGCGCTGCGCTCCGGCTGGCAGGCGCATGCGCTTGGAGCGGTTTTACTCGGAATGGCGCACCTCACGCCGCTCGTATTCTTCCGGAACGATATCGTGTTCCCATTTTTCGCGCCGGTCAGCGTGGCCTGGCTGTCCTGGGTGGGAGCCTTCAGCTTCCAGCACTTCTTCGTCCGGGGCCAGCTTCTCCGCTCTGAATCCGAAACATCGCGTTATCGGCTGGCGATGCAGTGGGTCGCCCACGAAATGCGGACTCCGCTGACCGCGATTCAGGGCTCGAGCGAGATCATGACCCGCTATAATCTGCCGGAACAAAAGCGCCAGCAGTTAAGCGAGATGATCAACGCTGAATCCAAGCGGATGGCGCGGATGATCCAAACCTTTCTGGATATCGAACGGCTGGCCGACGGACAAATGGAGCTGAAGCGCGAGCAATTCCCCGCCCTGGCCGTCGTAGAGGCCTGCATGAAACGTACCCAACCGCTTGCGGAGCGAAAGCAGATCTCGCTGTTCCTGGATAGTCCTGTGGACGGTATCATCACCGGCGATCGCGAGCTTTTAGAATACGCGTTTTACAACCTGCTGACGAACGCCGTGAAATACTCGCCGGCTGACACCGAGATCCACGTACTTGCCGAAGGCCACGGCCACGAACTCCGTCTCGCGGTTCGCGACCAGGGCATTGGGATGGAACCGGCCGAATTAAAAAGTATTTTTAAGAAGTTTTACCGCACCAAGCGGGCCGAGGCCTCCGGAGAAGTGGGAACCGGAATAGGCCTTTCCATCGTCGAACAGATTGTGACCTATCACGGCGGGCGCATGGAGGTGGTCAGCGAGCCGGGAAAGGGATCATGCTTTACCATGATATTGTCGGCTTCGGAAAATGCCGATAAATCACCGCATGCACAAACTCTTGATCGTAGAGGATGATGCCTCTGTCCGAACCACGATGGTTACGTGCCTCGAATTGGAGGGGTACGCGGTCGACGCGGTCGGCTCTACCCGGGAGGCGATCAACCGGCTCCGGGAACAAAACTATCCGATCGTGATTTCGGACATTTATCTGGACGAGCGTACCGGCATCGACGTGCTGCGCACCGCGCGCGAGCAGAATCCGGACTGCGCCGTGATTCTGATGACCGGGCGCGGGAGCATGGAAACGGTGATGCAGGCGACCCAGGGCGGCGCTTTCGAGTACCTGGCCAAACCATTTGAAATGGTGCAGATGATCGATACGGTCAAGCGCGCCGAAAAATCGGGCCAGGATTCGGACGACGACGAGGCTGCCGCGATCGACGATTTGCCGGATACCGAAATGGTGGGCAGCTCGGCCCGAATGATCGAAATTTACAAGACCATTTCGAAAGTTGCACCGACCGACGCGACGGTGTTGATCGAAGGTGAAACCGGAACCGGCAAAGAGCTGATCGCGAGAATGCTGCATCGCAACAGCAAGCGCGCGCAATTCGCCTTTGTTCCCGTGGATTGCGGAGCGATTGCCCCTACCTTGCTCGAAAGCGAATTGTTCGGCACACTGAAGGGCGCTTACACAGGCGCCGATCGGGACCGGATGGGTGTGTTTGAGGCGGCCAATAACGGGACGGTTTTCCTGGATGAAATCGGCGATATCGACTTGGGATTCCAGCTAAAGTTGTTGCGGTTTCTCCAGGAGCGCGAAATTCGCCCGCTCGGCTCAGCGCGAGCCAAGAAGGTGGATGTACGGGTGATTGCCGCCACGAATCGCGACGTCCAGAAGATGGTGGACGAAGGGAAATTCCGCGAGGATCTTTGGTACCGCCTCAACGTCGTCCGCCTGACGGTGCCCCCACTTTGCGAGCGCGCGAGCGATATTCCGCTGCTGGTCCACTATTTCCTGAAGCGTTATAACCAGCGTTACAATCTGGACACTCGCCTCACCGACTCGGGTTTAAAGGCGATGGTGGAATACAGTTGGCCCGGAAATATTCGCCAGCTTCAGCACATGATGGAGCGGCTGACCATCCTGGCGCCCGGTGGGCGCATCGATGATGCCGCTGTTCAGCAGGCGATCGACCAGATGGATTCGCGCGATCGCGCCAGTGAAACATTGGCGGACACGGAGACCGATCAAATCCGGCGCGTGCTGACAGCTACCAACGGCAACAAGAGCCGCGCGGCGAAGATCCTCGGTATCGAGCGCAAGACTCTGTACCGGAAACTCGAGCGGATGGGACTGTAACCGGCTCCCTGGCGGTCGCGGCTCGGACAGCCAAATCGAGCCGCGACCGTCAGGGAGCGGATTCTTAGGGTCAGCGTGTTTTGCTCGATCGCATGGGGTTGTAAGTGGGGCGGACGCCTCGTCCGCCGCCCGCCGCCCGCCCCCCCGGCCGGGCTTTTAGTGGCCTAACTGAATCGAGACTTCAGGAACTCCCACAATTGCAGGTGACGGCCGGGACAACGGGGCCAGGGCGCGAAGCTGATCAGGTTCGTATTTTGCTCGACCGCGAGGCCCACCTCATTTCCTTGAGGGAACTCCAGATTGAAGACTACCCCGGGTCCGCAGACGTCTTCATGGATGATCTTCGCCGCACTCGGATCGGCGAATGGGCTGGAAGGTCCGAAGTCTTCCGTGAAGCGCTCGGGCGGGTAATACTTGCACGGTGTGTCCGGGGTGCACCCAAATAATGCGTAGGCGCCTTGATAATTCTTTTGCTGCAACAGGCTGAGGAACTGTTTGAGCGTTTGCTCCTGACGCCGGTTGCGCATCGTGAAATAAAGCGTCACGCCGATGATCGCGACCACGAGGACCACAACAACGATGCGCTTGATAAGGCGTTCCCGCTGGTCTGCCCCCGGTTCGTAAGAGTCCAAATACCCGGCCATGGGATTACTTCACTGGAAATGCTTTATCGTACGCGGCGATAGCGTCATTCGTGATCTCAAGGGCCGGCTTGAAGGTCACCGCCGTGGTGGAATCGATCACGACATCCAGTCCCTTTTCATCGGCGAGCTTCTTTACCACGTCCGTCATGCGTGTGCCCACGCGCTGGAGAATATCCTGACGGTCGCGGTCTACGTCCGCCTGCAAATCATCGCTCAGCCGCTGCGCTTCGCGCTGTTTGCGCTGGCCGCGCGCCTGCAGATCGGCCTCGCCCGCGGGGCTCAGCTTGCCCTGACTGGCCTGAAGCTGGGTTTGAATATCGCTCAGCTCGCGCTGCGCCTTCTCGAGCGCATCCTGCCGGACCTTGTACTTCGCCAGCATTTCGTTCTGGGCTTTCTTGATCTCGGCGGTCTCGGTAACGGCGCGTTGGATGTTAATCACGCCGAGCTTCAACTGTGCGGATGCGGTAGACGTGGACACGAGCCCGGCGGCGCACACCACTAGTACGGAGAAGATGGACGAACGGAACATGGTTAGACGGACTCCTTTAGTATCCCTTATTTTAGCAACAGCTATTTTAACAACAGCCAACGCGCCCCGTCACGAAGCTGGGCGATACTGAAAGTCATGTCACGCGCGATTCGAACTCTTTTGCTGTCCGTTGTTACGGTTACAGTCCTGTTACCGGCTCCGCCCGCGCCAGCGAAGAAACCCAAGCTCGTGCTGGCCATTGTGGTCGACCAGTTCCGGTATGATTATCTGCTGCGTTTCCGCCAGGATTACAACTCCGGATTCGTACGCCTGCTGCAACAAGGCGCATTCTTCACGGATGCCCACTACCTGCATGCCACGACGGTAACCGCCGTCGGACACTCCACATTTCTGAGCGGGGCCACGCCCTCCATCAGCGGCATTATCGCCAACGAGTGGTATGACCGCGAAAGCGCTCAAACGGTTACCAGCGTTTTCGATCCCTCATCGAAACTGGTCGGAGGACTTGCGGATAAGCCCGGCTCGTCGCCGCGGCGGCTGCTGGTGAGCACGGTAGGCGACGAGATCAAGATGCAAGGCGGCGATTCGAAGGTGATCGGCGTCTCGATTAAAGATCGCAGCGCGATTCTGCCGGCGGGTCACATGGCGGATGGGGCGTACTGGTATGCCGATGAGTCGAACGCGTGGGTCACCAGCACGTACTATCGCAGCGCACTTCCGGAGTGGGCGAAAAAGGTGAATCAGGAAGAGCCGTACAAAGCCTATATTGGCGCGAAATGGCTGCCCTATGACGCAGCCGATGGGTCGGCCAAGCCTTTCTGCACGATGGGCGTTTCAAAAGCCGGCATCTGCGGTTCCATCGAAGCCACGCCGTGGGGAAATGAAATGATCGAGGAATTCGCCGAGCGCGCCATTGATGGTGAGGATCTGGGCCGTCATTCGGGAACGGACGTTCTGACCGTCAGTTTTTCAGCGAATGATTACGTGGGCCACGCCGTGGGTCCCGACGATCCTTCGGTCCGCGACATCTCGATCCGCACGGATCGCTTATTGGGGAAGCTTTTGACCTTCGTCGATCAGCGTGTGGGAACGGGAAATACGCTGGTTGTATTTACCGCAGACCACGGAGTCGCACCAGTTCCGGAAGTGAATGCGGCTCGCAAGATGCCGGGCGGCCGCATTCCGGACGCCGAATTGATCCAGAAGATGACAACGGCCTTGACGAAGCGCTTCGGACCGGGAAAATGGCTATTGCCCGGCCCAGCCGCGACACCGTACCTGAATCTCGAATTAATCGACTCGCACAAGCTGGACCGTGCGGAAGTGGAACGAGTCGCCGCGGAAGCCGCACTGACGGAAAGTCACATTGCGCGGGCCTACACGCGAGAAGATATCCTGAACGGACGGGTGCAGCAGGATACGATCGGACGCGCTGTAACGCTCGGATTTTATGGGCGGCGTTCCGGCGACTTGTATATTCTGCAGGAGCCTTACTACTTGTTTGGCGGCACCACGGGTACTTCCCACGGCACGCCATACACCTATGACAATCACGTGCCGATCGTGTTCCTCGGGCCGGGAATCAGGCCGGGAACGTATTCGAGGACGGTGGCTGTCAACGACATCGCGCCGACATTGGCTGCGATTCTCGGAGTTACTGAGCCGAGTGGATCAGTGGGCCGCGTGCTGACCGAGATGCTCCAGTAGCTTCTTCTAAGTAATAGCCCGCAAGACGGAGCGCGGCGGCGGTGTTACTTGGTTGCAATGAGGGCGCCGCTGCGCCCTTCGCGGGCTAGACCATTTCTTGATTTTTGCGTCGACCAGTTTCGTACGGCTCGTAACAATGCTTTCAACAGAGTGCGCTTCCTGAGACGGTCTACGTTATCCCCGAAACTGGTCTAGCTACCGAACTTTGCCTTCTTTGGCCAGACGAACCTTGGCTCCCTCGAGCTTGCTCTTCACTTTGGCGACTTCGGCAGGTTCGAGGTCGGCGGGCGAGCTCGCCTCCCATTCCTTCAACGAAGCCTCCCACTGAGAGATCGCCTCACGCACCTTGGCTTGCCGGAGCATCACGTCGCCCATGTGGTCATGCACGGTGGCGTCGCGCGGCGTCCGCTCGAGTGCCTTGCGAAGATTATCCTCCGCCTCGTCCAGACGGCCCATCTTGAAATAGACCCAGCCCAGGCTGTCCAAATAGGCGCCGCTGTTCGGCTCCATGTCCAGAGCCTTAGTGATCAACTGCAACGCTTCCGGCAATCGCGTGTTGCGATCGGCCAACATGTAGCCCAGATAATTGAGGGCAGCCGAGTTCTTGGGATCTGAATCCAGTACCTTTCGAAACTCCGCTTCAGCAGGGTCGGCTTTCTTCATTCGTTCAAACATCGCGCCGCGCTTGAACCAGACATCTTCCTTTTCCTCTTTGCTCTGGGAGAGCTTTTCGGCGGCGTCGAGCGATTTGCCGGCCTCATCGAAGCGCTTGCCCTTCATGTAAATGTCGTACAGCCGCAGGTTAATTTCGCGATCTTCTTTCCCACCCAACAGCTTCTTGACATCGGCCGCGGCAGCATCGGTCTTGCCCAGGTCCGCCAGCAGATTGTCGCGGGTAAGGCGTACATCGCGGTCATCCGGCCACTTCTTTACGGCACCGTCGGCTTCCTGTTCAGCTTTCGGGAATTCCTTGCCGAGCTCGTAGGTCGAAATGATTTCCGACGACATGCGCGGGCCCAGTTCTGGGCTCAACTCGGCCACCTGCCGGAACGTCTCCACGGCCGGTTCGGTCTGATCGGCATTCGCATACATTGCGCCCAGACGTTCCAAAAGCTCGACTCGGACCTGCTTTTCCTGCGGGCTATAGGTGCGCTTGGCCGTGCTCGAAACGATGTCCTTCATGAGCTGGATCGCTTCCGGCATCTTGCCCTCAGCCTGAAGGATGGACACCAGGCTATAGCGAATCTCGATGTTGTCCGGCTTGAGGTTGCGCGCCTTTTCAGAGGCCTCGCGCGCCTTGGCGAAGTTTTTCAGTTGCAGGTAGATTTGGGAAATCCGCAAAAGGGATTCGGCGTCGCTGGGTTCTTCCTCCACCAGTTCCTGGTAGGTGCTCAGCGCATCCTGGTATTCTTCAGCACGCGTCTGGCTTTGGGCCAGCTCATGTTTCACATCCGTCGCGTCGGGCGGATTCATATCGAGAACACGCTTGAGAGCGTCCGCTTCCAGCTTGTATTCATGCATCTGCTCGTAGGCAGCAGCTAGTGACCGCAGGCTTCGCGCACTCGGACTCTTGTCAGCCAGTTTTTTGAGCAGCGCGGCTGCGGACTGATTGTCGCCCAAATCCGCATACACCAAGGCCAAGCCGGTCAGCGCATCCTCATTGTCCGCGTCGATTTCGAGGACTTTCTTATAGGCATCCTGCGCATCGACGGAATTCTGAGCTACTTTTTGCAGACGGCCAAGCATGAGCCATGAGTCTACGTCCTTCGGATCGAGCCGGGTGATCTTCTGATACTGCTCAATGGCCTTGTGCAGCATCCCCTCGTCGATCCGATTCTGTTGGGAATCGCCGATCTGGCGGGTGTAGATGCGTGCCAGCAGGCGAATCGCGTTAATATCGTTGGGATTCTGTTTCAGGGACTCAGCGGCGTCGGTCTCGGCTTCACGCAGCCGGCCAGTATCGATGTAGATCTCCGACAACTCCTCGCTCAGCATTGGCGTCTGCGGATCCGCTTTGATCGCAGCTTTGTAGTTCTCGATCGCCTTGTTCACATAGTCGCGGTTACGGCCTCCCGTATCGGCGGCCAACTGTGCGTACATGTGAGCCAGCGTGTAGTAATAATAGGCGCTGGCCCGATCAACCTTACCCGCGGCGCCAGCGGCGTCACTCTGCGCCTGTCCCCACGCAGCCGTGCCCGCGATCATGAACATTGCCAAAGCTGTTCTTAGCATTGCGTCCTCTTTCCGTGACGTACCATCTTTAGTATATAGGCTTACTTTGTCAAGCGGGATCGCCGCTGAGCGCCATACCAATGCCCCCAGACGAGCCCCAGAATCTCAGGCTTCTCGCGATCGTCGGACCGACAGGCGCCGGGAAAAGTGCGCTCGCCCTGCGGGTTGCCCGGCAATTCAACGGTGAAATCGTCAACTGCGATTCTCTTCAACTATACCGTAGCTTTGACGTTGGTACCGCGAAACCCCCGCTCGCCGCGCGCAAGGAGATACCCCACCATCTATTCGACGTGCTGGGTCCCCAGGAAGGTTACTCCGCTGGCGAGTACGCCCGCCACGCTCGTGAATCCATTCGGCAAATCTCGCTGCGGGGACGTCTGCCGGTGATCACGGGTGGTACGGGGTTCTATCTAAAGGCGCTTTTGCATGGTCTTCCCCACCTCCCGCCCAAAGATCCGTCACTGCGAACGAGCCTCGCTGAGCGGGAGAACAGGAGGCGCGGCGCACTACACCGACTGCTTGGCCGCCTGGATCCCGCCGCTGCGGCGCGAATTCACCCGAACGATCTTCCAAAGCTGATCCGGGCACTAGAGGTCAGGATTCTCACGCGACGTCCCGTGCCTTCGCACGACACGGCGGAGCCCCTGCGCGGCTACAGAATTTTACAGGTTGGGCTCAACCCGGAACGATCACAACTTTACGAACTGCTGGATGCACGTACGCAAGAGATGTTTCAATCAGGCCTGGTCGAAGAAGTGAAGGAGTTGCTCGCGCGCGGTTGCTCCGGTCTGGAAAAGCCCTTCGAATCGATCGGATACAGACAGGCGGTACGCTACGTGCAAGGCTCGATCACGCTAGAGGAAGCCGTCGCATCGACGCAGCTCGAAACGCGTCAATACGCGAAACGCCAACTCACCTGGTTCCGGCGAGACCCTCAAATCAAGTGGTTGTCCGGATTCGGCCATTCCGTGTTCGTACTTGAACAGTGTCTCGAATACGTACGCTGAGTATTTTTCCCTAACGATTTAGGGAAGCATCGGTCAAATGAAATGTTATAATTGGTAGCGAGTCCCAGTTTGACTCGAGTTTTAAATTCCACGGAGAACCAAAGGAGACTATGAAGCTTTCCAAATTAGCGTTGCTGGGCATATTCGCCCTGGCAATCGCCAGCGCCGCTTCCACCTACCACGTAACTGTGGCCCAACAGGCCCTTCTCGGCAATACCGCATTGAAGCCCGGCGACTATAAGATCGAAGTTACCGGCGACAAAGCAGTTGTTAAAGTTGCCGGCAAACCCGTCGAGGCAAATGTCAAGGTAGAGACCGGCGATCAGAAGTTCGCATATACGAGTATCGAGATGGACGATCAGAAGCACATCAAAGCCATCCACGTGCAGGGTACGCACTCAACGCTCGTTTTTAACAACTAACCATCCGCAATTCCGCTGCGATCCGGCGTCACGAAAACGAACGCAGGATCGCGGCATCGTACGTCAGCCTCTCTTATTTAACTCGCAATTGTAAAAAGTTTGACAAATTCATTTGGGCGACGGAACGCAACGCCCGATCATCCGTATATACATACACAAGGGGAAAGAACAGGGTTTTAATTTGAAACGTCAAAGGAGCATTAAAACAACGTAACAGTTCAGGTGGATAGAGAGCGGGCAGACCGAAGAAACGCTGGACAGCAGGCAAAACATTTGAGAGTCTAAATGTTTAGAAGCCGTTGACTCCCCCGCATCGAGCTTCGTGCCC
>JBEKBK010000123.1:0-17805 GCA_050015435.1 Bryobacteraceae bacterium | reverse complement strand
GCGAGTCTGGCCAGCTCCTGTCATCGCACTATAGGGATCAATGGAATGCCTATTACGGCGCCACCAGTTTCCCGATGGAGTTTCATCAGGTGGATACCAGGCAGGTTTTGACGGTGAACCCTCAGTGAACTACGTCACCGGCTCAAATCGTCCGTCGGCGTGAAGCCGGTAGCGGCGTCCGCGCCACATAATGGTTTGGCCGAAGAAGCCGGCGATCCAGAAGCCAAACGCCGCCAGGTCCTCAATCGGCAGGAGCCACCACCTCAGACCGGTTTTCAGCACTCGCCGGGCGATCACCCAGGCCGCCGCCGCTCTCACGGCCAACGTGATAGGAAGCACCGGCCACCAGGCAGGATTCGCTGCGTACACCAAGATCGCCAGCGGCACGGGCATGGTGAACAATTGCCCGATGTAGCCCATCGGCCGCGAGCGGCGCGTGCTCCGAACCCAACGCAAGCGGTGGGCCGCGTTACAGCGCAGATCCGTACTGCCAATGTGATGCTCGATTACGTAGGAAGAAAGGATTACGCCATGTCCCGCCTCTGCCGCGAATTTCCCCATCACGAAATCCTCGGCCAGATAATCCTTGAACCGGTCAAATCCTCCGATCGACTGCAGGACAGAACGCCGCGCGGCGATGGTCGGGCCCACTGCGAAATGCATTCCTTCCAGCATTCGTGCCGCGAGTACCCCCGCGAAGAAATCCGTGTTCATTCCGGTGGCCTCCAAGGCCGACCAGAAACTCGGGCCGGGCACGGCGCGATAAGGGCAGGTCGAGAGGCCGATGTCAGGATTCTGAAACTCGGCGGCGATGGTCCGCAGCATCTTGGGCGTTACCCGAATGTCGCTGTCGCTCATCACCACCAGATCGTTTGCCGCGATTGCGAGCATGCGATCCAGGTTGTAGACTTTGGCGTTGGAGTAAGGCGGCTCACCGGTCACCAGCAGGCGCGAGGGGACGTGCGGATAGTCATGCTGCAGTTTCTCGATGATGGTAACCGCAGGATCGTCCGCGTCCCGAACCGCGCAGAGAATTTCGAAGCACGGATAGTCCTGCTCGAAAAAGGTTCGCAGGTTCGATTCGAGCCCCAGATCGAGCCCGGCCAGAGGCTTTAAGACGCTAATGGGAACGGGCTGGGCGAAGGCAGCCGGGCGCACCGCCAGGTAACGCAGTGCCGCCAGGATGGACAGCAGCGAATACACCAGCGCCCCGAACAGCAGGGCGATCAGAAACCAATTCATCACTCAATCCCCGTAAATCGCACACATGCAGCGGTCTGCGATTTTCCGTTTCCATGGGAGCGCTGTGCGCTTCCCGTTTGTTCTATATTACATCTCAATTTCATCGGCGGCCGGCGATCCAGATTGCGCTACGCTGGTTTACTTATGCCGCTCGCGCACGTGATCGTCCTGGGCATTCTCCAGGGTCTCACCGAATTTCTGCCGGTCAGCAGCAGCGCTCACTTGATTATCGTGCCGTGGATCCTGGGCTGGGACGATGGCGGATTGACGTTTGACGTGGCTCTGCACTTGGGAACGCTGGTGGCTGTGCTTCTGTACTTTTTCAAGGATTGGGTGCAGATTATCGGGCAGGGGATCGGGCTGCGCATCGGCCACGATCTGGCGTTGGAACAGAATCGGAATCTTTTGTGGCTGTTGGTAGCCGGGACAATCCCCGGAGGAGTGATCGGTTTTCTGTTCGAGAAACAAGCCGAGACGTCTTTGCGCAGCCCATATGTGATCGCGACGGCCGCTATCATTATCGGCCTGGTCATGTGGCTTGCCGATTCGTCGGGCCGCCGGCAGAACGACATCGGGCACATTTCGATGATGGACGCGTTGTTCGTCGGCGCTGGACAAGCGCTGGCCATCATTCCAGGGGTTTCGCGAAGCGGAATTACGATCTCAGCCGGCCTGTGGCGCAATCTGGACCGGGAAACGGCCGCGCGCTTTTCGTTCCTGCTCTCCACGCCGATCATCGCGGGCGCTGGACTCAAGAAGTTTTGGGACCTCATGAAGCATGGGGGCGGGCTCCCGCATGACATGCAGACGGCTTTTCTCACCGGCATCCTGGTGAGCGCCATTACCGGATGCCTGGCCATTGGATTCTTCCTCAGTTACGTCCGGCGCCGGTCGCTGGCGTTCTTCGTCTGGTACCGGATCGTTTTTGGCATAATAGTGATTGCTCTGGCTGTCTTCCGCTTCGGCGGAAGATGAAATATTTAGGACCCACTCCCCATCCCCGGCTCAATGAAGCCGTCGCGGTGGTGTCTCTGCTCGCTGGCCTGTTTGTTTTCGCCAGTCTCATCACCTATCAGCCGTTAGATCCATCGTGGAACACTGCCGCTGGTGCAGCGAGAGCCGTGAATCTGACCGGCCGTGTCGGGGCGCTCGTCTCCGACCTCTGTTTGCAGATGCTGGGGCTGGTCGCGTACGCGATTCCCGTATTGATCCTGGTGCTCGGCTGGACCTGGATTCGCTCCGCGCCGATCGAATCGCCATGGGCGAAATTGCTGGGGGCAGGGATGCTGATCGCCTCCACCTGCACGGCATTCGGACTCGGCCCGAACTGGAAGCCCATCGCCAACGTGATTCCAGCGGGCGGGATGATTGGATTCATCCTGGCGGACTATCTCATCGAGTCTCTGAACTTGACTGGAGCCGTGTTGTTCACGGCCGCATGCTGGGTGGTCTCACTGTACCTGGCGACCAGATTTGAAATGTCACGGCTGTTGGTGTGGCTGCGCGGTCCGCTTGCCCTGCTGCGGAAGATCCGCGACCGTTGGAGTGCGTGGCGCGCCAAGCGAATTCGTATCGCGGAGGAGCAGGCCAAGGAGCGTGCCGAAAAGCGCGCTCTGAGAAAAGCGCTGGCGGACGCAGAAGAGGAAGAAGATCTGAGCAGGCCGGCCAACGTGCGTCGCGTAAGACCGGGCCCGCCAGCCGGGGATGCCCCACCCATCGTTGATCCCCTTACGCGGCCAGAACCCGTAGAGCGCCCTGCAGCGCTCGAGGATATTCCGATCCGGACGCTCGAGTCCTCGCCGGCCCCAGTCGCGCGAGGCGAGATCGCCCCGGAACCAGCTGCCGCCGTGCGGAGAGCAAAGACAGCGGTACAGCTCCGCGTGGGATACGCGCCTGGCCCACCCAAGTCGCGCGCGGAATTTCGCCTTCCGCCCACGGACCTGCTTCAAGAACCGCCCGAGCGAGCCGCTTACGACAGTCTTGAACTAAAGGAGATCGCGGCGCGCATCAAGTCGAAGTTCCAGGAGTTCAATGTGCTCGGCGCAGTGGTGCAGATCAATCCCGGCCCCGTCGTTACCACGTTCGAATTCAAACCCGAAGCCGGGGTGAAGTACTCCCGCATCACGACCCTCAGCGAAGACCTGTGCCTGGGCCTCCAGGCCGAGTCGATCCTGATCGAACGCATCCCCGGAAAGCCGACGGTCGGGATCGAGGTGCCCAATTCGAAGCGAGAAGTAATCAGCCTGCGGCAAATACTCGAGTCCGAAGATTTCACCGGTTCGCCTTCGCCCCTCACGGTGGCGCTGGGCAAAGATATCAATGGCCGAATCAAGACGGCGGCGCTCGATTCGATGCCGCACCTGCTCATCGCCGGGTCGACCGGTTCAGGCAAGAGCGTGATGCTCAATTCGCTGATTATGTCGATCCTGTCCAAGGCCACACCGCATCAGGTTCGCATGATCATGGTGGATCCGAAGCGCCTCGAATTTGGGCTGTATGAAGGGATCCCACATCTCCTGACGCCGGTGATCACGGACGCCAAGAAGGCGACCAATGCCCTGCGCAATGCGGTGCTTGAAATGGAGCGCCGTTTGAAATTGCTCGCTTCCCAGGGCGTGCGCAATATCGATCAGTACAACCGGAAGGTTCGCCAACTGCAAGACCAGCCGCGCAATCTGTTCGAAGAGGAATCGGCCGAGGAAGAGCTGGAACAAATTCCGTACATTCTGATCCTGATCGATGAGCTGGCCGACTTGATGATGCTGGAGCGTGCCGCGGTGGAGGAGACCGTGACGCGACTGGCCCAGATGGCGCGCGCCGTTGGGATGCATCTGGTGCTCGCCACGCAGCGTCCCAGCGTGGACGTCATTACGGGCCTGATCAAGGCGAACTTCCCGTCGCGCATCAGTTTTCGTGTCGCCACCCGAGTCGACTCGCGCACCGTGCTTGATGTCATGGGAGCGGAGCACCTATTGGGCAAGGGCGATATGCTGTTCCTGCCGCCCGGTTCGTCACGTTTGATTCGCGTGCACGGCGCCTACGTCAGCGAGGCGGAAACCAACCGCGTGGTCGAATTCTGGAAACAGCAGGCGGAGCCGGAATACGACAAGACCTTCCTGCTTCCGCCGCCCGCCGACGAGGACGAAGGCGAAGGCGAGGAGTTCGAAGGAAGCGAAGACCCCATGTACCAGGACGCAGTCCGCATCGTCATCGAAATGGGCAAGGCCTCAACATCCACGCTGCAGCGGCGATTGCGCCTGGGGTACGGCCGCGCGGCGCGTATTCTCGACATGATGCAGCGCGAAGGGATCATTGGCCCGCCGGATGGCAGCCGGCCGCGCGAGGTGCTGAAACGTCCGGACTGGCTGCAAGAAGTCGAAAATCAACTGAGATAAAATCGGATTCTGATGCTGTTCCGTTTGCTTGCATTTGTGTGCCTGGTTTCCGTCGCCCAGGCTGCCACTCCCCGCCCGCTGGCGGACGTTCCCATCCAGACGCCGGACTTCAAGAGGATTTCAATCAAGCAGTATCGCGGCAAAGTGGTGCTCCTGGTGCTCATCTCGACCACTTGTGGAGATTGCGCCGCGAGTGTTCCGATTTTTAACAAGCTCCAGACGGATTTTGGCCCGCGCGGCTTCCAGGTAGTCGGCGCCGCGTTTGATGACAACGCAGCTAATCAAGTGCTCGCTTTTGCGGCGCGTTACCGGCCGAATTTTCCGCTGGGCTTTCTCGATCAGCAAGCCGCGATCAAGATTGCGGACATCCCGCCGGGCATGCGCCCTTTCGTTCCGATTGCCATGTTCATTGATCGCACGGGCGTGGTGCAGCAGCAGTTTTACGGCGATAACCCGATTTTCAAGCAAGAGGAAAAGGCATTTCGCGCGATGGTGGACAGCTTGCTGAAGTTCCAGGCAGGCGCCAAGGCTGCTCCCAAAGCTCCGCCTGCCGAGCCGCGACCGTAAGGAGTTTCGCGCAGTTTTTGACTCCAGCCGCGACCATTCGGAAGTGGGGCCGGCAGTCTTGCCGGCGAGCCGGCTCTCATGCCGGCTTGTCTCCGCACGTAGAGAGGCCGGTTGGAAAACCGGCTTGCCGGCCCCACGTTCTGCCGCGACCACTCAGAAGCGGTTATCTTACAAATTAAACTTGATGCCTTGCGCCAGGGGCAACTCACCGGACCAATTCACCGTGACGGTCTGCCGCCGCATGTAAGCTTTCCACGCGTCGCTTCCAGATTCGCGGCCGCCGCCGGTTTCCTTTTCACCACCGAATGCGCCGCCGATCTCGGCGCCGCTGGTGCCAATGTTTACGTTGGCGATCCCGCAATCGCTACCGCGTGCGCTTAAGAACGTCTCCGCCGAAATCAAGTTCGTGGTGAAGATCGCCGAAGAGAGCCCCTGGGGAACATCGTTATGCCAGGCGATCGCTTCGTCGAACTGATCAAACTCGATCAAATACAGAATGGGCGCAAAGATCTCCTCTTTGAGGATCGGCATTCCTGGATGAGCTTTCACGAGAGTCGGCTCGACGAAGCATCCGCCTGAAACATCCATCGGGCGGCCGCCGTAGAGCACGATTCCGCCCTCGCCCCTGATCCGTTCGAGTCCACGCATCATGCTGGTCACTGCGGCAGCATCGATCAGCGGCCCCATCAGAGTTTCCGGCTGTAACGGATTCCCTACCTTCACTTGTCGGTACGCAGCGATGAGTTTTTCCGTGAGACTCGCCGCGATCCCGCGTTGCAGGAACACACGGCGGATCGACGTGCAACGCTGCCCAGCCGTCCCCACCGCCCCGAACAAGATGGCGCGCACCACCAGATCCGGGTCAGCGTCATTCATGACGATCACGCCGTTGTTGCCGCCGAGTTCGAGCAGGGTGCGTCCGAGCCTCGCTGCCACGGTCTGTGCCACCACATGTCCCATGCGGCACGAACCGGTGGCGCTGATCAGCGGCACGCGAGGATCTTCAATGAGACGACGTCCCACTGCATCGTCCGCGCCGATCACTAGGTTGAGCACACCCTTCCATTCGTGCCGCTCCATAACCCGCTCGCAGATGTGGTGAACCGCGATCGCCGTGAGCGGCGTTTTGAGAGACGGTTTCCAGATCACGGTGTCGCCACAGACCATCGCGATGAGCGCGTTCCAACTCCAGACCGCGACCGGAAAATTGAACGCACTGATGACACCTACCGGCCCCAGCGGATGCCACTGTTCGTACATGCGATGGCCCGGACGCTCGCTATGCATGGTGAGCCCGTAGAGCTGCCGCGATAAACCTGCGGCGAAGACAGCGATGTCAATCATCTCCTGCACTTCGCCGTGGCCTTCCGGCAGAATCTTGCCCATTTCGAGCGTGACCAGTGTTCCCAGGTCGTGTTTCGCGGCTCGAAGCTCGTCGCACATTTCCCGCACGATTTCGCCGCGCTTCGGCGCCGGCACACATCGCCATCGGTTGAATGTTTCTGCTGCCCGTGACACTGCCTGCTCGTAATCCTGTTCCGTGGCGAGACGCACCCGGCCGAGTTCGCTTCCGTCGGCCGGATTGCAGGAAATGATCCACTCGCCGCCCCAGGCACTCATGTGATCTTTTTGCAGAATCTCGGTTAGCAAGCTCATACGGATAATCTCGAAAATCCTTCAGGACCGACTACGAATTCACGTCCGGCCGCTCGAGCCGCCGTGCGGATTCTAGCAACCAGGTTGGCCTGAAATACCGGGTCCAGGTAATCCTCGTGACCATGCGCGGCACTCACGCGCCAGGCGGCCTCACGCGTGGTGGCCCCGCGCGCCTTCACGGCACGGACGTGCAAAGGGTCGCCGATCAGGTCGCGACCGGCTGCTTCAATCGCTGATTTCGCCAGCTCTTCGGGATCGCACGGCAAAAGCGGGGCGAGTGTCGCGTAGGTTTCGATGCCGGCCTCGCGGAGCGTACGAATGGTCCGCAAGCGCACTTCAAATGACGGGCAATGTGGTTCGTAGAGCCGAAGCACGTCATCGCGATTTGTCGTGACCGAGAAGCTGACGCGGAGCACCGTGCGGCGCGCGAGTGTTCGCAACCGTGTGAGATCCCGCAGAATCAGCGGCCCTCTCGTTTGCAAGACGAAGACGCGCGGAGGCGATTCAATCAGCGCATCAATGACGCGCGACATGAGTTGTTCTTCCGCTTCGGCGGGCTGATATGGGTCTACCAGAGGAGAACAGTAGATCGCCTGTTGCGGCCGCAATTCGCGACGCAGCAACTCGGCGGCGTTCGCTTTGAAGGTCGTGAACTGGCCCCAGCGCCGCCAGTCCTCAGGCTTTAAGCCGCCGTAGATCCCGAGGGTCGGGACATAACAATAGGTACAACCGAAGGTGCAGTTGCGCGCGGGCGTAAGCGAATGCGTAAACCCAGCTTCGGCAATGAAACCGGAGGTGGAGCTGAGGATGGTCCTCGCCTCTATTCCGTCACGGATTTCGACGCCACGAGTTGGCACGCTTCCTCGATAAATTGATCGACGGGCTTCGCGCCGAGGTCGCCGTGCTTGCGATGACGCACCGACACGCAGCCGGACTCGGCTTCGCGATCGCCGACCACCAGCATGTAGGGCACTTTTTGCAACTGCGCGTCGCGGATTTTCAGGTTCACCTTCTCCTGGCGATCATCCAGATGAGAACGCAGCCCTCGCGCCTCGAGCTTCGCGTGTACGCTCCTCGCGTACTCCGTATGGCGGTCGGTAATCGGAAGCACCGCGACCTGAACCGGCGCCAGCCATAGCGGGAAAGCGCCCGCGTAATGTTCGATCAGGATTCCGAAGAATCGCTCGACACTGCCGTAGAGCGCCCGGTGCACCATCATCGGCTGGTGCTTCTTGCCATCCTCGGCGACATATTCGAGGCCGAACTTCCCCGGAAGATTCCAATCGAATTGCACCGTCGAGAGCTGCCACTTGCGGCCCAGGGCGTCGAGCAGCTTCATATCGATCTTGGGCCCGTAGAACGCGGCCTCATCCGGCACGATGGTCACTTTGAGATTCAGCCGCTCCGTCGCCCGCTTCAAAGCGTTCTCCGCGAGCTGCCACAATTCCGCGGCGCCGTCGTACTTGCCGCTCTTTCCGCCGTCCCAAGTGGAAAGCTCGGCCTCATATTCCTCGAAACCGAAGGTCTTCAACACGTCGATTGCGAACTCGAGACAGTTTACGATCTCGTCTTCAATTTGGTCCGGGGTGCAGAAGATGTGAGCGTCGTCCTGAGTGAATCCGCGGACGCGCATCAATCCGTGCATGACGCCGGAGCGTTCGTAGCGATACACGGTTCCGAGCTCGCCGAGGCGCACCGGAAGTTCGCGGTAGCTGCGCAGCTTGTCCCGGTAAATCAAAATGTGGCCGGGGCAGTTCATCGGCTTGAGCCGGTATTCCGCGTCATCCAGTTCCATACCGGCGAACATGTTTTCGGCGTAGTTCTTGAGGTGACCGGAGGTGCGCCACAGATCCGCGCGCATCACGTGCGGCGTGTAGACCAGCGAGTAGCCGCGCTTCAGATATTGATCGCGCATCCAGTCTTCAATCAACTTGCGGACGATGCCGCCCTTGGGGTGGAAGAAGATCAGCCCTGGACCCGCGAGTTCCTGGATGCTGAAGAGGTCCAGCTCCTGGCCGAGCTTACGGTGGTCGCGCTTCTTAGCCTCTTCTAGTTTGTGTAGATATGCGTCGAGGTCTTTCTGGGAGAAGAACGCTGTTCCATAGATACGTTGTAATTGCGCGTTCTTCTCATTGCCTTTCCAATAGGCGCCGGCGATGGATAGTAACTTGAAAGCCTTGATCCGTTTGGTGGAAGGAACGTGCGGGCCGCGGCAGAAATCGATGAATCCCGGCCCAAGCGTGTACTCGGAGAAAATGTCGCCGGCGCGTTCGTTAATCAGCTCGACTTTCATCGGCTGATCACTATAGAGCCTCAATCCTTCTTCTTTGGCCGTGTATTTCCGCTCGTACGGCAAGTCGCGCGCCTGGATCTCCCACATGCGCTTTTCGATTCGCTCCAGGTCTTCGGACGAAAAAGGTTCCGCCCGCTGGAAATCATAGTAAAACCCAGTTTCAATAGGAGGACCGATACCCAACTTGGTCTCGGGGAAAAGTTCCAGTACGGCAGCCGCGAGAAGGTGCGCCGTGGAGTGGCGATACACTTCGAGCGCCTCTGGATTCTTCGACGTGAGGATTTGGAGCGTCGAATCGGATTCGAAGGGCCGGTTCAAGTCCCACAGGTTGCCATTGACGCGGGCAACCACTGCGTCGTCGGCCAAGCGCTGACCGATGGAGCGAGCGATATCGATAGGCCGAGTGCCTGCGGCGACGCTCTGGACACTGCCGTCCGGAAGGGTGACCTGAAGATTACTCATCGGTAATCTCAGATTACCAGACCATCCCTTCCGAACGGCTTCTTATCTCAGCCACTTCGCCCCCCAAGGGCTGCGCGTGGAAACGTGACGGAACTCGGAAGGAACTATCAACCCACCCTCTTCGTAGTGGTGTTTAGAGTGACTTTCGAGGTCGCTTGCTATAGAGGTCGCTTGCTATATTGGTAGCTAAACGCGTGACATCAACCAAGGGATCGCCCGCCACTTTTGACGAATCCGCCCTCGTCGCCAGGGCTCAAGCCGGAGATGCGCAAGCTTTCACCGAGCTTGTGAACCACTACGAGCGCAAGATCTACAGGCTTGCCAAGCACATTACCCAGAACGACGAAGACGCAGAAGATGTGCTGCAGGAGACCTTTCTAAAGGCCTACGAGCACCTGGACACTTTCCAGGGCAACTCGAAATTCTATACGTGGATCGTGCGGATTGGTGTGAACGAGGCGCTTATGAAGCTGCGTAAGCGCAAAGGGGATCGCACGGTTCCCCTCGACGAACCGGTGGACACAGGCGAAGAAATGGTGGCAAGGGAGATCGCGGTGTGGGAAGACAACCCGGAGGACCGGTATTCCCGCGAGGAAATGCGCGAGATTCTGGATCATGCCGTGGAAAGTTTGAAGCCTGATTTCCGCACCGTTTTCGTGCTTCGAGACATCGAAGAATTGAGTACGGAAGAGACTGCTGAAACGCTCGGCATTTCGGTGCCGGCGGTGAAGAGCAGACTCTTAAGGGCCCGCTTAGCGTTGCGGGAGAAGTTGACCCGTCAATTCAAGCGGAAGGGGGAAGATATTTTTGCTCACTTGTAAGCAGTTCCTTCAGGAACTCAACGATTATTTGGATCCATCCGGCGACCCCGAAATGAAGCGTCGCCTCGAATCCCATGTTACTCAGTGTCCGAACTGCTTCGTCATAGTTGATACGACCGAGAAGACGCTGCAAGTCTACAAGGGAATAGAACCGCAAACCATCCCGGAAGACGTGAAGACCAGATTGTTGAAGGCGCTCGAACGGAAGATGGCGGCGCGGAAACAACCGCAGGCGTGAAAATCGATTATTCCGGCGGTAGTTCCGCCGGACATCGATTCCCTAGAAACTGGCATCGTCGGCACTGAGGGCTCACGTTCATCGGAAACACCAGCGAGTGTTGAGCCTCGAGCAGTGCCCGCACTGAGTCGCGCGCATGGTCCAGGTCCTGGGCGTTGAGACTCACCTCAGTCGCCCGGTCCGAACGCAGATAGTACAGCACGGCTCGATCGGGAATCCGTCCAGCGTAGTGCTCGAGCGCGAGAGCGTACAGCCTGATTTGAAGCTCGTAGCTTTCCATCGATCCAGCGTCGCGATCGGTCTTGTAATCTACTAGCAGAAGTTCACCGGCGTCTTCAAACCACAGGTCGATTTGCCCGCGGAGGACAACGTGTTCGACCGAGAGCATGAAGTCGAACTCACGCTCTCTTCGATTCGCGCGAGCAGAGCGTTGGCCCAATTCACTGGACGAAAAGCGCTCGGCGAGCGCGATTGCTTCCTCGGACGAAGAGGCTTCGCCCGCCAGAATGCGATGAACTTCAAGACCCAGGTCACGCGCAGGCGGCTCAATTCCAGCGTCACCTTCGGCAGCCCTTGCCGCGCGGTCCATCCCGAGATAATGGGCCAGATAGTATTTGCGGGGGCAGGCGTGAAATGCAGCCACCGCAGTGACGGAAGCCGACGAGTCATGCTGGGAAGTGAGACTCGGCGGATCGAGTAGTATTTCCGGCGGCACGACCGCTGCGTCTACCGCATTCGATAACGGCTGTTCCGGGATTTGTTCAGCGACCGTCATTGCCGGAACCGCGGCTTCCACGAGTTTCTGCCATGTGGATGGCCTTTTTCCCTCCACGTAAGAGAAGATGAGCCGATCCTTGGCGCGGGTCATCGCGACGTAGAGCAGCCGATTCTCCTCGGCTTGTTCCTTCTGCTTCAAGTCGTCGACCGCGAGCAGGTGAGCTTCGTCGGAATTTCCTCTTCCGATTGCCGGATTGCGCCATTTCGCGCCCAATCCGGCGCCGGCGTGGAAAGTAATCACCGGCCGGCGACGGTCCGTTCCGCGGTGAAGAGCGCTCACGAAAACCACGGGAAATTCCAGACCTTTAGCAGCGTGGATGGTCATCAAGCGCACCAGGTCGCGGGATTCCGGCGGCGGCGCCTCGGCCTCCGATTGGGTTTCGCGCAGCGATTCCAGGTCGTCCAACATCTCCGAGAGCGGGCGCGGCCGGTCGCGATGCTCGCGCCGGATGTATCCGAAGAGCTTTTCGAGGTTGGCGCGGGCGCGATCGGAGAGACCCGCGCAGTAGCCGGATTCGTCGAGGGCCATGGCGAGCAAGCGGTCCGGCGCGACGAATCCCGTCAAGCGCCGCAAATGGCCGAAATGCTTATCGAACTCCGCCAGCCAGCCGTCCTTCCCGATTCGAAAGATCTCTTCATCGCCGATGCCGACAAGAGGACTGCGGAGCACCCCCACGAGTGCGATGTCGTCCAGCGGATTTACCAGTGCTGCCAGAAGCGCGAGCACATCACGGGTCTCGCGAGCCTCCAGGAACGTCCTGCCGCCGCTCACCACGAAGCGAATCCCGAAACGGTCGAACACGCGCTCGAACGGCTCCGTGGAAGCGAGCGTCCGCACCAGGACAGCGATGTCTCCAAGTTGGTATTGTCCGGCACACTGGAATTCGCGAATTCGAGCTGCCACCAGACCGGCTTCGACGTCGCTTGCGGCGTCACCTCGGGCCACCAGGCGCTCGATGACCGGGCTGGGACAATCGGGAAAATCTCCCGCCGCAATCAAAGGCCGCGGCTCGATGCCAGGTTGGCCGTGGAGTACGCGCGACACTGTCTCGAGAATTTCAGGACGGCTGCGATGATTCTCGGCGAGCGTTTCGATCGCCGCGCCTGCCAACGTCAGTTCCTGACGATACTCCTCGAAAACTCCAGGATCGGCGTAGCGGAATCCGTAGATCGATTGATTTACGTCCCCGACGCCGAAGAAGTTGCGGCGAAGCAGATTCACTAAACGCCACTGCAACCGGTTCGTGTCTTGCAACTCATCCATGAGGATCTGATCGAAACGGCGCCCGATTTCCTCGCACAGCGCGTCATCGGATTCGAGCAGTTGGATCGTCTTCTGTTCGAGATCATCAAAATCGAGCACGGATGCGCGGCGCTTCTTTTCCCCGTAGCAAGCGTCAATGCGCGCGATCGCGAGGCGCAGTAAGTCCGCGACGTCAGAATAGAAAGCTCCCAGGAATTGCGCTTCGATATGCGGCAGAAGATCATTCTTCAGTTCCTTGGCGATTTCGCGGGATTCGCCCTTCACCAGGTGACCCAGGTGCAGGCTGAACTTTATGCCATTAAAGTGTTCGATGGTGACCGGCGCGTGCGGCAGGTTGATGAATCCCTGAGCCCAGCGGCGAAGCTCCGTGTGCGCGAGCCTCTGATTCGCCGTCCGGCCAGGTTCAGGATCGGAAAGAATACTCCTCGCAAGTCCGAGAGCTCGAGTGCGAATGGCAGGATCCAGGCTGGGTGATGGAAGCTCCTGAAGCCCAGCCGCGCGAAGGGTTCCGTAAACTTCCAAAAGACTCTGCGCAAGATCTGGTTTCCGCCCGCCGTCTTCGGTCGAGAGATCCAGGGATTCGAGCAACTGGCGCATGGGCTGAGGGCTTTCCCGAAACATCGAATCCAGGACGTCTTCCGCAGCTTCGCGCTCCAGGCGATCCGCGCGGCCCTGATCCAGCACGCCGAATTCCGGGTCCAGACCCGCGGCAATCGCATGCTCCCGAAGCAGGCGTGCGCAGAATCCGTGGATGGTGGACACCCATGCGCGCTCGATCTGCTGCCGTAGATCTGGAAAATCCAGGAACCGTTTGATGAGCCGTTCTTTAATCTCCAGGGCGGCCTTTTCCGTAAACGTAATCGCAAGGATTCGGGAAGCAGGCACACCGGCCTCTTGAACCAACCACGCGAACCGTTCGATCAGCACGCGGGTCTTGCCCGATCCAGGACCAGCGACGGCGCACACATCCTGACCGGTGCGCCGCACTGCGGCCCATTGAGCTTCGGTCAGGGTCATCGGGCTTCGGCCTTGAGCGCGGCTTCCGCGGATTCTATTCGGCAGATGTCGCGGAAGTCGCACCACCGGCACTTGTCTGTATCGGCCGGTCGGGGGGCAATGCGGCCGGAAGTGATCGCCTCGAAGGTGTCCGCGGCGGTGCTCGCGGCGCGGGTTATCAGCTCATTCAAGACATCAGGAGTCGCGACTTCGCCGATTGCCTCGAGGCCCGGAATCGGAACATGCCAACCGTCCCATACGACTTCCTTGCGTAGGCCGCAATACAGCATTCCTGCTGGCTTTAAATCGAACGATTCTTGAGACGCCAGCAGATACAGGCCGCCTTGCACGAGGTGGCCGCTGCCGTTCTCCTCGATTCGTTCGCGAATCTTGTTTCCGGCGCTGTACTTGTAGTCGATCACCAACCCCTGTTGATGCGGACCGACGTCCATGCGGTCGATGCGTCCGGTAATCGTCAGCAATGGATTCAGAGCGAAGCTGAATTTTTCCTCAGAACGGCTCGGCCAGCCGAGATCGACTTGGCGGTCGAGTAGAAATGCCTCGAAATGACGCAGCAATTCCAGACGAACCGCTTCGGTCCGGTGGGTCATGGGAATCCGGGCGCGGAGGGTCTCATCATCGAACACTTGATCGAGCAGCGCGCGGCCGAGCAGCGGGAATCGAGCCAATTCGGCTAGCGCACGATGCAAGATGCTGCCCTGAAGAAGCAGATCGAGCCGGTCGCGGGGCGCAGCGGGCCGCGGCTTCAATCGTAAAGTCTTGGCGGCGAAAAACTGAAACGGACATTGCAGAAAACTTTCGATGGAGGTCGGCGCAAGGGTTTTGTGTTTTTCCACAAGACGCTCGCGTAGGACGGGATCTCCGATCGCATTCGAAGACACGTCAGGCTGCACTCGGACGGGCCTTGGCCGAACGCGAGTCTCACATGGCGTGGCCTCCATGCCTTGCAGAAAGAAAGTCGGCAAAGTTTCCTCGCCCCGGTCATCCAGCCGCGGATAACTCAGAATCAATTTTTCGGTGGCGCGCGTGACGGCGAGGTCGAACAGGCACCGCTCTTCGCCCTGCCGATCCTCGGACGTTTTGAGACCGGTCCGCCGGCGCGCGGCGTCGCTCAGCAGCGGATCCTCGCGATGATACTGAGGGAAGTAGCGCTCCACCAACCCGCAGACGAAGACGACCGGTAGTTCCCACTGCCGCGCTTCGAATACGTCGAGAATATGGACCACATCTCGGCGCCGGTCGAAGGTTCTTATCGGCGCGAGCGCGAGGGCGGCTTCCGCATGCCGCCAGAATTTTTCGAGATTCATTCGTCCGCCATCCCCGAGCAGCGGAGCAGTTTCCTCGATCGCCGATTCGAACGCTTCCAAAGCCCCCTCGGTCGATCTCCAGATACGCACCTGATCGCGAGAAACTGAGTCGGTAACGATCGGTTCTGGTAGAAGTTCACGCAAAGACTTAAAGCGCCTGGCCCATTCCTCCGGAGCGAGTTGATCTCTCCGCCAGGAATCGCGGGTGTCAAAGAAACGGAGTACACGCGTAACCTCCGGATAGTCCTCCAGGCCACGAACTGGAAGCCCCGTGCCAGGAAGCCGTCGCCGCAATTCAAAATCCAGGCGATCTCCTGCCGCAGTGGCGCCCACGCCGGAAACCGGCATCCGTAGCAGAGCAAGCAAAGACGCGTGATCCCAACCTTGCAGCATGGTCCGGACCACCCCGCTCAGATATTGAACGGCCGGGTGTGCATCGAGACGGTCAGTGAAGTAAGAGCGCGCCGGAATCCCGAAGCGCGCCAGGGCCGTCTCAAGAGCCGGCAAATAAGGGTCGCGGGCGCGGAGGATGATTCCCATCTCACCGAACGGGCGCCCCTGGGAGTGTTCTTCGATAATCCGTCTCGCGATTTCCTCAGTCTCGCGTTCGAGCGTCGGTGCGCACAACAGCACTCGACTGCGCGGCTTTCGATGAACCTCTGTTTGGCCTTTCTCGATGAATCCATGGGAGAGTAGGCTCTGCCGAATCGCAGCATTACCGGGCCAATCGGGCAACGTCAACGTGACGGTCGACCGGGCGGCGATTCTTTGGACGAAATCGAGTTCGACGGCTGAGAACGAGAAGAACCCATCGAAGACCAGGTGCTCACGCAAAGTGTCCGCCGGCAAAGTATCGAGGTTGCAACTTCGCAGACGCTGATTCCGCAGACCCATGCTACGGGCGGCGAGCGCGGCGCTTACGGTATCGAATAGCCTGGCGAGGTCCCCTTCAAACACGCCACTCACCGCGTGCGCCGGGACCTCTTCGAGCAGCGCCGCAACCGCGCGATGAAAGCCAGGGAACTCCGCGACGGCAGCAAAGCGCAGGGACGGTTCCTTCTCGAGCGCCTGACGAATCAGGAAATGGAGGCACATTTCCGATACAGGATTGAGCGGCGTCCAGCGGTCCAAACATTGCGCCAGCGTAGTCACACGGCTCGGACGCACCGGCACTTTCGCTCGCGCCAATTCGTGGCGAACGTGTTCCGCCATGGTCGCGGTGGGCGTTATCAGCAGCGAGTTTTGCAGCGACAGAAAACGATCCATCGCCGCCCGCGATTTGCCCGAAGCGGCCGGACCGGTGATTAACAACGAGTGGGAGATCAGTATTCTATTATGGAACTCGCCCGCACAACGGAGCCTGTCGCGGCGGATCGCGGCAAGTTACTTCATCGTTTGCGGTGCCGCGCCGGCCCTGTGCGGGCTATTTTCCCGAAAGCTCGGGCGTCAAGTCCGTCATCACTTTTTCGAACTTGGCGCGCTGATCGGGATTCAGGATCTGGAGGATACTCGTTTTGCCCGTGGCGCGCAGATCGTCAAGCTGCTCCTCAAGGCTCTCATAGTACTGGGTATAGTCATCGAGAACCAACGCCAGCTTTTGCGTTTGCTGTCCCGAAAGACCGAGCTCGGTCTGAAACTTCTGGAGGAGCGCCGCGCGAGATGACTCATGGGAGGAAGCGGCCGCAGTTCGATGCAGCTTTTCGTGCAGGCCCATACGCATCGAAAGCGCGCCGGTGGAAGCGCCTGCCAGAAAAACCAGCAAAAGCGTGAACAGGATTCGGGGATTCTGCCAGGGGGCCCGTTCGGCGGCGACCATCATTCTTACCGCTCCTGATAAGTGGCCAGGTTCATGAGGACGGAATCCCGGTCAAGAGCCCCTTGAGTCAGGACTAACCCGGGCTGGTCCTCACCAACAATCATTTGAACGGGTTCGCTGGAAGCGTCGAACGGCTGGAACGATTGCTCCGAGGTCACCAGGTACACACCGAGAAGCACCGCAAGCGTGACGGATGCTAACGCAATCCGCCGCCCAAAGGACGATTCAAACACAGCGGTCCAGATTGAGCCCGCTCCTCGCGCCTCAATTCGCTCCAGGACCCGCGCATAAAATCCGGGCTGGAGTCCGGACTCGATAGAAGCGGGGGCTCGAAGTTCCCGAAGCAGGGCCGCATGCTCGCGCATGGCCTCGACTTCCTGGCGGCATTCGTCACATTCGTGGAGGTGCCGGCTGGCGTTCCCATCAGATCCGCGGGATTCGGACACTGGTCCCGCGAGTACCTCTTCCAGGTGATCTCGGATCAAACGATGCATGGCTTCCTTCCCTCGTCACTACAACTTTTCCATCATCGCGGGTCTAAAAATGCCCGCTGTTTTTTTGCCCGCACCCGTTCGGTGCGCTTCTTAACTTACCGGCTTACCCAAAGGACGGTTGCGGGTCAGCCGCTGCGCGGCCTTCAGCAACTTCTGCCTGGTCCGGAATAGCTTTACCTTAATCGTGTTTTCGTTCAGCCCCGTCATTGCGGCCAATTCTTCCACGGAATGCCCTTCTACTTCTTTTAACAGAATCAGGCTCCGATCCTCGGCCGATACCCGCTCGAGCAGCTTGGTGACCAGGTCCCGTTGTGCCAGCCTGGTGTCCGCGGCGGGCGAAGGATCGATCGCCGGATCGGAAGCTTCCATCCGCTGGGCATCCTCCTCGGAAAAATCACTTTCATAAACGAGTTTGCGAACCCGCTTCTTGCGCAGGTAGTCATAACACTCGTTCAC
>JBEKBK010000122.1:0-23575 GCA_050015435.1 Bryobacteraceae bacterium | reverse complement strand
AACTGATTGACCCGCGCGATGGTTCGCAGGAAGTCAACGCCTGCGGCTAAATCGAGAAAGCTGCCGGGCCATCCGCCGCCAGGATTGCCAGCGCGCCTGTACTCGAGGTTCCAGGTGGCGACGCCCGCGTCGGCCAAGGCCGCGGCCAGGGGGCGAAGCGGCTCGAAGGTGGTGTCGCGTGGATCCCGCGTAGGAAGACGGTCCACGTAGCATCCCCCGTGCACCAACACGACGACGGGATGTGTCCCCTTCACTTTCGGCAGGCGCACCTCACCGAACTGTAAGGCGTCCGTGCCATAGGCCAGTTTGCTATGCAACCGGCTGCTTCCACAAGTCGGCGGGCTGGGTGCCTTGTGCGGCAGTCGTAATGCACCCCGCCAGGAAAATAAGCGCGAGTCTCATGAAGCCATACTACCTGGTAATCAGGGACGCTTCTTCCAAATGCAAGCTAGTATTTTGGGGATCGTGGCCGACCGCTAGCTTCCTGGATGCCCACGTTCCGCGTGAAATGGCCCTGAGAGGCTCCTGAAATCACTCACCTTAGTGAGTGGCAATGCCGGAATTGGCGCGGGGGTCGTTCGACGAAGCTAAGAGGAAGGCCCAGGGTTGTCTAGCCTGGGGAGGGAAGACGCACCGGGAGTGGTGGGATGACCTACCACTTTTGTGCACTTATTTTACGGTCGCACCGATGCCGTCAAGGATGTGCCAGAGAACCCAGACGGCTTGCATACGGGGCCGTCTGGGTTCGCCTCCGGCATGTGGGTCGGTCTTTACCCATTTTCGTAGAGTCTCGCTCGCCTGAGCGGTGGTGTCAAGCGCGGCGATTTGCCTCTCGAATGGCGCGGCTTCAAGTGTGCTGTCGAAGTAAACTGTCCACCGCTGCCGCTGGTGGACATGCTAGTATTGCCGCTTATGCCAACCTCAGACATTCTCACCCTCTTGATCGCCGAGCGCGACAAACTCACTCGCGCCATCGAAGCCCTCGCGGGCTCTGCGAAGCGCCGGGGCAGACCCCCAAAGAGTGCGGCGGCAGCAGCCGCTCCGGCAGCGAGCGCCGCTCCGGTGAAGCGAAAGCGCCGCAAATTCACGGCAGCCCAGCGGGCCGCCTTCGGTGCGAGGATGCGATCTTACTGGGCGAGACGGAGGAAGAAGGGCTAAGACCCTGGCCCTACTTCTTAGGATAGGCTCACAAAGCGGAGCGCTGGCAGGCTTGGAGCATCATCAGGCTTTGGCTGTGGTTCCGAGTGACATGAGCAACTTGTTAAAGACTTCCAGCTTCGGCCTTTGGCTATAGTCCCTGAGGATTGTTGAACGCGACAAAAGCGTGGTAAATCCAGATACCACCAGCTAACAGCAGCAGGACTAACGACGCGATACCGAGCACCTTTGCCCAATACGCGAGCCGTTCCATCTGTGCGATTATCTTCTGCTGCTCTGCGGCCTCCTTGGCTTCGCCTTCGGTAAGAAACAGAGTATCTTCCTCCTTCATCCCAGCGACGGATTTCCAAATCATCACCGCGACGAGCGCCACGGTCACCACTACCCAGAGGATCGACACTGCCGAGAGAAGCACCGAGGATCACCTCCACCTTTCACGAACCGATGTTATTGGGCGGACGCGACTGGTGTCAAGCAGCGCCGAAGCCGTGCCCCGGCTTAGTGTCGCGCAGGAACGCGCATCGCTCGAACCGCCTCGATCGCGGCTTGATTGCTCGTGACGATTTGTATCCCGAGCTTCCTTCGCAGCGGCTCGATGGCCTCAATTGCCTGCCAATTTGTGCAGGAGAGGAAGGCGCAATCCGCAGCGCAACCCTCAATTTGAGACTCAACGAACTCTGCGATCTCACGCGGTGTGACCCTGCCGATATCGAGATTGGCTTGAATGCCCATCCCAACCGCCCTCACGGGCGCGAATCCGCCTTCAGCGAGCGACGCTGCGATGCCGAGGGTCAAATCTTCGACGTAAGGAGTGAACACGGCCAGCCTGCGCGGCGCAATTCTGCGCAACTGCGCCAGCACAGCGCTCAGCACCGTTATTGCGCGAGATCCCGTGCCCGCCTGGATCGCCTCGCCAATGGCGTCGTCGTGAGCGAGCGCGCCGAGCGCCCCTGCCGAGGTACACCCGAACACAACCGCGTCAGGTGCGGTCGTGCGCAGAAGCTCTATCGCCTTCGGCAGATGCTCTGCGAGCATTCGCACCTCTGCTTCGCGGGTGACGCTCTCCAGGAAGATCCGCGTCGTGCTGATGACGCAGTCGTCGAGATGCCGGTGGAAGTCGGGCTCCATCACCGTGTTGGAGGATGGCACTATGAGGCCGATGCGCAAGGGTTAGGTTCCAGTTAATTCGCAATTATACATGCTCAGGCTGTGGTCTCATGGGTGACGCCGCCCGGCTGTTTGTGATATTTTGCCCGTGAGGGACTCAGCAATGCTGCACTGGCTGGTTCGCGTCTCGCCTCGGATCTATCGCTGGATACACGGGGAGAAGCTCCCACAGACCTACCGCCGTTCCAATCTGCGTGGACGACGCTAGACCGCCTTCCCAGGCAGTCTGCTCTCCGGCTCGGCAGCGCGCTGAGGCGCGCCCGATCTAAGGATGGGACACGGCCCTTTGATTTCGTCGCCTGCGCAGCCGCCTACGACTTATGATCGCCACCAGCCCGGCGGCAGTGAGCAGCCAAGTCGTGGGTTCTGGAACATTGCTGGCGCTAGTCAAGGTGATGGTGCCCTGGAGCCCCGTACTGAGATCGCAATAAGTACAGCCGGATGAGCCCGTTCCTACGTAAAACGTGATCGTGTTGCCTACAGCGAGGGTCTCAGAAAAGCTGAAGGAGTCCTCCTGCTGGTAGGATGCGATCGTGTTGCTGTACACATTGCTGCCGTTATCCAGGATGTCAACTGGGTGCGAGTTCTCGCTACTGTCGTCACCATAGAAATTACCGCTGATGAGGTAAGTACCCGCCGAAGGAACTGTGAAGACGACCTCGACATTGTATTCCTCCGGGTCCAGATTCACGTAGTTGTTAGGAATGTAGACCGTCGTGGAGGTGTTGAACGTGCTGCCCGTGGTGTTCTGGATGATGGTAATGCTGTCCGGTTCGGCTCCCCCGTTGTACCAGCCGCAAACGGCTATAGCGCAGGTTGTGCCGTCCGATTGGCCGGAACTGTACAGCGAATCAGAACTCGGTCCAGTGCCATAGTAATAACTCCACACCCCGTTTGGATTGTTGCTGTCCGAGAAGCCAGCCACGACATCGGAAATGGGGCCCGCCGAGGCCGTCGCGATCGAACTCACTACCAGAATCGATTTGAGCAGGCCTAATGACCGTCTCGTGATGAAACCTCCGGCAAGGCGATATTGGGAAACACTTCGTGCAGCGAGGCGTGTTCGACGCATGGCCATTTTGCTCCTTCAATCCGAGAGCGAAATTAGTACCCTCTCGAAAAGTACTGAACCGAATTGGCACGTAATCGCGATTCGTTAGTGAGTATAGGTCTGAATTGCAGCCTGTCAATCCAATAGCGCCGAAATGTTAGTACTGGTAAGTTCTAGGTCGGCAAGGTGGGATTGGTACTACTATGTCTAGGTGCAGGGCCTGGAGGACTCATCAAGACTAGTATCGGGCCCGCCATGGCGGGCCCGATCTATATGAGCGCGAGATCGGCGCTCAAGAGATCAAGGATGGCGACTATTTTGCATTGAAGGGGAACTGCGCTGACGGCCATTGCGCGGCAAACGCTCTGGCGTGCGCATCGCACACTTGCTCAGGATTCGAGCCCCTGTTGGCGTGCTCGCCGAAGAACTTGTAGTCCGTCTCCCAAACCGCAGGTTGACGGCAATGGTCACACTTGATTCTTGGGTCGGCGTGGATGGCTGAGATTTTGTGTCCGTACGATTCTGGCATTGGGCTCCTTTCTCTACAGGTAGCACAGTCAAACTGAACCTTGGGTACCAGAGCGCAGTTTCAATCCAACCCCACTCGCCACCTGGGTTGTCTGTGGCCTGCTCGGCAGTGCCGCGCTTCTGGTAGGCGCGGACTCTGCGACGCCGCTAGCCTGGCGCGTTCGGAATTCGTACTTCTCAAGCGAATTTTGTTGAGAATTTTCCAACGAACCGGCCAGTATAGCTTATCGGGACGTTTGCCCTCTGAGGATCGCTCGCCACCATGAATCTGCTAACGATGCTCGCAGAGTTGCGTGACGAGCGCACTAGAGTCGAGGAGGCCATTCTCGCGCTTGAGCGGATGGCGGGTGGTCACCGTCGCCGAGGACGCCCACCGGCCTGGATGAAAGCGGCGGAAATGGCATCCGGCCAGCCGCTCGACAAGAAGAAGCCCAACGCAAAGACAGCCGGGCAGGGCTGAGGCGCCACGCCCTCGCCGTTGTGGGCTGTTGAACGTGTGAGCGGCCTACTGCTTCTCCCAGACCGTCACGTTGTTCGTCGGCTTGCCGTTCGCATCCCTGCCTTTCGCTGTGAGCGTCCAGACCTTCCCATCCTTCGAGATTACGCTGCGGTTCGTCGAAAGTACTTTTCCGCCCTTCTTCGTAGTCGCCTCCATGGCGTAAGGTCCGAAAACTCGAACGTTAGCTCTCGCGGTCGATTGCGGAGTTGAGCGAAGGCAGCGAACCATGGAGCGAGTGGCCCGCACTCCACGTCATCCAATGCGTTAAAGCAGTTTGGCCGAGCCTCGGGCGTATCGGGTATAGGTGTGGCCGGCGTCGCGTCCAGGCAACTGCCAAAGTTCTCATGCCGCGACACGGTAGTAATAGTTCAGCATTCCGCCCAACCTCTCGCGGCGCTGGATTGCTCCACGCTGACCCGCACGCCGCTCCTCCGGCATGATCAATCGGTTGCCGAGACCTTGGTGGTTTCGTTCGCCGTGATAATGCAGAATGAACTCTTGAATTCCTTTGCGCAACGAGCCCTCACCAAACAGGATCATCCGCTCCAAGCAGGATTCTTTGATGCTGCGAACAAATCTCTCGGCGTATGCATTCAGATTCGGTGATTGCGGTGGTAACTTCACGGACTTAACGCCAACATCGGCAAGCAGGCTCAGGAATTCCGCAGTGAACAGCGGGTCGCGATCATGAATCAGGTAGCGCTTGCCATGGAGGATTCCGTCGACCGTATCGGTCAGATTCCTTCCGATCTGGCTCATCCACAGGCCGTTGGCGGCGGTCGCGATGCCCGCAATCTCCACCTTGCGTGTCGACAACTCGATGAAGAATAACACGATAAACCGCCGCAGTCCGCGCCGGGTCCACACTTCCACGGTGAAAAAATCCGCAGCCACAATCAGCTCCCAGTGTCGCGTCAGAAATTCCTTCCAGGTCGTCTTCCTGCTCCGCTCCGGCGCGGGCTCAATCCCGTGTCGGTGCAGCATCTCAGCGATCGTGCTGCGGGCAAGTTCGTGCCCCAAATTCGACAACGCTCCCTGGATGCGACGATAGCCCCAGTCCCGGTTCTCCTCTGCCATTCGCACCACCAAAGTCTCGATCTCTCCTGCAGTGCGCGGTCGCCCCGGTCCGCGCTTGCCGCTGCCGTCGTATTTCTGGGCAATCAGTTTTCGATGCCAGGCTAACAGAGTCTCGGGTGTAACGATGGTGGCCACCTCCGCAAGAAGTTTCCGTCCCAATCCTTTGGCCCTGGCGGCCAATCGACGGCGCTGATCGTCGTTGAGCCGCACTCGCTGCCCGCCGAGTTGCTCGCGTAGAGGTTCATCCACCCGGAGACGGCGATTAGAACGAACCGGAATGGATCCAGGACTCTCGGCATCTGTTAGCTTATTATCGCGAGCCTCAATATCGAACGGTGGCGAAGCAGCGCGAATTCAAGCAGATCCAGTTTTCGGACCAAACGCGGTAGTTCTTTGCCTTCGTTCTGGGCTTTGTTCTCCAACGCTTTGGTCATCTTCCACAAGCCGGAGTAAGCTTCCGAGAGCAGAGCTTCGTCTTCAGTAAGTTGCCATAATGCTCGCTGGTCCACACTGTGCAAGACGTTAGCCGGCGCCATCTCCCTGACCAATTCGTCCCATACCAGCTTCGCCGGCCGACTCATCCTTTTCGGCTTGACCGGAACGCCGGTGGGGTACTGCGGCTCATTCTCCGGCAGCGGACGATGCGCGCGGCACCCTTCAAGAACACGTACACCGGTTGGTTTGGGAGCTGGTCCGCGGAGTCCCATTAGTCGTTTGCCTCTGGTGCCGCGACCACGGTGTCCTTGATCGCGTCTTCGGTTTGTATCTGGCGTTGTTGCTGCACGGACTCGAAGGTTGCGCCGGAACCGTCGATCGTTGCATGGCGTCCAGTGAACTCCTGCCATCTTCGGACGATCACATCGCAGTACTGCGGGTCGATCTCCATGAGCCGAGCCTTGCGACCGCGGCGTTCGCATCCGATCAGAGTGCTGCCTGATCCGCCGAACAGGTCCACTACGGTGTCCCCGGACTTACTGCTATTAAGGAGGGCTCGTTCGACGAGTTCCACGGGCTTAGCCGTCGGGTGGATACGATTCGCCGCTGGCTTCTTCTCTTGCCACAACGTCGATTGGGACTTGTCTCCGTACCATGGGTCCTTTTGATCTGTCACATGGGTATAGAAGATTGGCTCGTGCTGGAATTTATAACGGCCGAAGCCCCAGGCGAAGGTGTTCTTGGCCCAGATGATCTGGCAGCGAACCTCGAAGCCCACCACCTCCAGGGCGTTCTGAAATTCGCGTTGCCACGAAGATGAGTGACAAACGTACATCGAGGCGCCGGGTTTCACCAGCCCGCGATACGACTTGAATGCAGACTCCAGGAACTGCTTGAAGTCGGCGTCGGACATCCGATCGCCCTTAAGCTTCAGGCGCTCCTCGGTATACCCCTCGTAATCGACGTTGTAGGGCGGGTCAGTGAAGACCAAGTCCGCGGCGGCGCCGGCCATCAGCTTCGCGACCGCGTCCGTATCGGTCGCGTCGCCGACGAGTAGGCAATGGTCTCCCAGGATCCAAAGGTCACCAGCCTGGGAGACCGGTATCTCGGGAAGCTCGGGGACGGCGTCTTCGTCCGTCAGCCCTTGAGGTGCCTCCTGCCCGGCAATGAAGCGGGTCAGTTCGTCGTCGTCGAAGCCAGTCAATCCAAGGTCGAAGTCCAACTCCTTCAGATCGAGCAACTCCAGGTAAAGTAACTCTTCGTCCCAGTCGGCCCAGGCTACCGAGCGGTTGACCATCAGCCGGAAAGCCTTCACCTGCGCGGGAGTCCACTCGTCGCAGAGGATGACCGGAATCTCCGTTAGGCCAAGCTTACGTGCCGCTTTGAGGTGAATAGTCTTATACCCACCCTGCACTACAGCAGCAACTACTTGTATGCGGAGGACACAAGGCGGGGAACAGTAACGGTTATTGATGTAACCGATGTCACAGCTCCGTCTGTGGTTCAGGTCGCGCACCCGGTGAATGAAAAGTCGAGCGACCTGTTGGCGATCACCGGTACGGCTGCCATGATTGGCAGTCCAGCGTCCCCATCACCAGAACCGGCGCCGCAGTCGGTGCGGATCGTGAGCTTCGCTGACCCGGGCCATCCGCAGATCGCTCGCGAATTTACCGGCGTCACCGCCGTTGGCAACGACAGCGGTCGTAATCTGATTTTTCTGGCTAACCCGGAAGGCATCTGGATTCTGAGCAAGCAACCCGCGGAGGACCCGGCGGCAGCCAAGGCTTACCAGAATGACGTTATTTATGATCACTAAGAGAGCCAGTTGAAGATTGGCTCGATATATCGCACGGGGCGGACTGGTGACGGTACCGAACCCGTGCGAACCCACCGCTGGACTATGGAGACGCGGTGGTACGAGACGTCCCCTTGGTCGCGCCTGCGTGGTTTCCCACAGAGAACCCGATCGGCCTGCGCCCAGGCGCGCCCAAAGGAGACGCCAGGTTCGCCAAAGCGCTGCAAAGTGGGACCTTTGTCCACTGGAACACCACTTGCACTCCCTCAACCGACATTACCGGGGGGGACATTGCAATGGAAGTTCGCGTTAGGCAGGGGAAAGACAAGCAGTCGCTGGCCTTCGCTCGATTCCATCAGTTAGTCTGCGATCAGCCTTTCGACGAGGGTGGTAGTGATTCCGGGATGACGCCCCCGGAACTGATGTTATCGGCGCTAGGATGCTGCGCCATGTATTACGCGGCTGAGTACCTGAAGGCCCGAGGCCTTTCGACTGACAGTGTCGAGTTGCGCGTTACCGGTGAAAAAGGCGGGTCTCCAGTTCGGCTGCAAGAGATTGCTGTGCATGTGGATGCGGCCGGCCTTCCCCCTCGCTTCCGGACCGGTTTGCTTAAGGCGGTCGAGGCGTGCCTCGTCGGCCGTACTCTGGCGGAGCCGCCACAGGTTAGCTTTACCATGGCGAACCTGGTCGCAGATGGGGTTACGCGAGCGCAAGTCCACCCGAGATAGTCTAGATCAACTGATTCTTCGCGGCTTGCGTCGCGTCAAACGCGAAGCCCAGACTCACGCGGAATTCCGATGGCGACAACGGCTTGCGCAAGGAGTGAAACGCGCCCTCCGCAGCCAGATCCGGCCAAGGGATAGAGTCCGAAAATCGCTGGCAAACGATCTGAAGAGCATCCGGCACCGCGTTCCGGACTAGATGCAGAGCGTGGCCGGCCGAGGCGGTTAGGGCCCCGGGATCGAAGAGAATCGCAACCACGTCGCGGTGCCGGCTCAGCCTCCGAAGCTGAGTCAAATCCGCTACCGTCTCGAGAGACCACCCGAAGCTTCGGGCGATTTCACCCAGTGCAAAACACTCGTCAGAAACCTCTCCGAGGAAAACAACCGTTTCGGCGGCCATGGCTAGTCTCGGTGAGCAATTAGGTCTCCAAAGACGAAAGGGCCGCTACCCTAGTTACCGCCCGCTCCGTGTAAGCCATCCGTTGCATGGAATGCTTCAGGACCGTCTTCTGAGTTAGTGAGCGGTGCGTCGGCCCGTCGTCATGAAGGTCGAACCTCGTCAGCGTAACGTCACCACCCGGCAAACGCTATTGGTACACTCGTGCCGACTTGAAATCTCCGGCCTTGACGATCGAAACCGCCGCCGGATCGATGTGTTTTTGGAAGACAGCATTGATCTGGTCCCGAGCGAGCGCCTGGATCTGCTGCTCCAACTGCTCATCCCAGTGCAGAGTCCGGCCTTGCAACTCGCGTTGTGCCAACAGTGTCGCCAGCGCGGCATCCTGCGCGCGGGAGACCATGCGCGCATCCAGATAGGCCTTCTTGGAGGCAGCAACTTCGGGTCCGGTAAAGCCGTCCCGCAGGGTCTTGCGAAGCTCGTCCATGAAACTGGCTTCGACTTTGGGCCCATTGACGGGATTCAAACTGACCGTACCGGACAGCAAAGCCGAATCCCCGTCGGTAGGAATCGTCACCCGCGCGCCGGCTCCGTAGCTCAATCCTTCGCGGTTGCGGATGCGGTCCGAAATGCGCGAGGTGATCGGGCCGCCAAACATGTAACCGGCCAGCAACATGGCCGGGTAATCAGGATCCGTGTCCGTCATCTGGAAGCGGACACCGGCCTCAAACTGGGCGTTGGCTTTATCCGGCGTTTCGACCTTTTGATTGATCATTTCGGTTTTCTTGAACCGGGCGTCGATTCGCCGGTAGGGCATGGGCGTGTTCCAAACGCCAAGCAGCTCCGCGGCGGTTTTCTGGATGCCGGCTGGATCCACGGGGCCCACTACCGCTAAAGCCCCGGCGCTCGCGCCGTAAAACTGGTCGTGGAACTTCCTGACGTCCTCGATGGTGACCTTCTCGACGGCCGCCAGTTCCTCTTCGCGGGTCGGTATGTAGAGCGCGTCGCCCTTGGCAAACGGGCTCAAGTGTCTTTGCAGGTTCTCCGCCGCGATCTGGGTGGGCTCGGTGGGGGGAATCTGGAGAGCTTTGACCCGCTGCGTCCGCATCAGATCGAACTCCGTGCTCGAGTAGACCGGCTCCTTCAACATCGCGACCGCAATGCCCAGCACAGCCGCGAAATTCTTCGCCGGGGCGGTGATGTTTGCATTCGCACTATAGATGTTGGCGCCTGGGCCTGGACCGAAACCGCCGCGCCCACCCCCACCCGAATTTCCGCCGCCGCTGATGATGACGGTCGCATCCAGCTTCCGAAGTTCCTCTTGCAGTTGATCCCGAGTATGCGTCTTCGTTCCGCTTCGCATGATCAGATCTCCGGCGAACTCCGCGGCCGCGTTGCGCCCTTTGAGGGAGCTCTCGTCGCCGAACCGAAGGTCCAGATTGGCGGTGATGCGTTCGCCCGCAGTCTGCTTGGGAAGAATTACGAGCTTCATTCCGTTGGCGAGCTTGGCGCGCACCACGCGACTCTCAATGTTCGCGGGCGTCGGATCGAAACTCTCTCCATGGCTCACGGAGATGTTGCTCTTGTAGTTCGCCAGCACCGTTTCCAGATTCGGCGCAGCCGGCACCACCGTACGATCGGGCGCTGCATCTGGGATGTAATAACCCACGGTCCGGTTGGACGCTTTGAAATACGCTTGCGCCACCCGCTGCACATCGGCCGGGCTGACGTCTTCGAGCCGGTCATGCTCCAGGAACATCAACCGCCAATCCCCTTGCGAAATCGCGGCGTTGAGCGGGCCCATCGCGAGCGTTTGGGAATCGGCGAGATTACGTTCGAGTCCGCGGAGGAGGCCGATCCGAACCCGCTCGACTTCCTCTTTGCTGGGCGGCGATTTCACAATCTCGGCGAGAACGTCGATCAGCGCCTTTTTGGCCGCATCGAGCGATTGATCTTTGTTGAGATTCGCGCTCACCATGATCAGGCCGGGATCGTGCAGTCGGTCGGCCGACATGTTCGCGGACTCGGCAATCTTGGTTTCGACCAGCGCCTTCCGCAAGCGGCCGTCCTCCTCGCCTCCGCCGCGTCCTCCGCGCCCACCCCGGCCGGGGCCGTTCATGATGCCCGAAAGCACCTGCAAGGCAGCGGAATCCGGATGACCGGCTGCCGGTCCGTGATACGCCAGAACAACTTCCTGACCTCGTCCGACGCGGCGCAATTCCACGTAGCGCTCGCCATCCTGCGGCGGTTCGACAGTATAGGTCTGCTCGAGCGGCTGGCTGGGCCGTGGAATCTTCCCGAACGTGCCGGCGACAACGGCTAATGTTTTCGATTCGTCCAGCCTCCCGGTGATGACCAGCACCGCATTATCGGGCCGGTAGTATTTGCGATAAAAGGCCGCCAGCCGGTCGATCGGGACTCTCTCGATGTCTTCGCGCGAGCCAATTGTCGATTTGCCGTAGTTATGCCAAAGGAACGCGGTCGCCGCGACTCGCTCCCGGAGGATATTCTGCGGGCTATTTTCTCCGCGCTCGAATTCGTTCCGCACCACGGTCATTTCCCTGTCGAGGAGTTGCTTGGTGAACTTGATGTCCGCCATGCGGTCCGCTTCCAGGCTGAGGGCCCACTGAAGGTTATCGTCCGTAGCCGGGATGGTCTCGAAATAATTGGTCCGGTCGTCGGAAGTGGTTCCGTTCCAGTTGGCGCCTCGTGCGACCAGTTCGCTCTTGATTTGCCGGCCGTGGTTGGTCTCGATGAAATTCATGTGCTCGAGCAGGTGGGCCATGCCCGATTCGCCATAACCTTCATGGCGTGAGCCAACCAGGTAAGTTACGTTTACCGTGATCTTAGGGCTCGCCGGATCGGGGTAGAGCAGCACCTTGAGTCCGTTGGGGAAGTCGTATTCGGTCACGCCTCCCATCGAAGCCTTCTTTTGGACACCCGGCGGCAAGGTCTGGGCGAGCGCGGGGATTAGGACAAAAGCGATCGCCGAAAGCGCGGAAACGGACTTGCGGCTCATGAGCGGGATTATATCAACTTGCGGGCTTGATGCGAACGATCTGGCCGTCTTTGTAATCGAAAACGTATTGATATTCAGCTTCGGGGGGCTGAGTTGGCATTTTCTTGACGCGGTCCACTTGCAAGGACGGGTCCCGATACGTAAGTCCGTAGACCATTTCCGTCCACCATTCCCCGGGCGGAAAGGGGTCGTTCAAAAACAAAGTCTTGCTGCCAGGTGCGATGCTTGGCTGGACCCGCAATATATCCGCATGGAAATGATACAGGTCGCTATGAGCCCGTCCGTAATCGGACCAGGGGATCGGTGGAGCTGTACTGTACGCGGCGGAGAGGAGTACCAGCGCGAACAAGAACGAGAATACGCGTTCCGGTTCGAGAGCGGAGGGACTCAGCGCGGGACGATTCCAGAGACGGCAATACAGCCAGTCTCTGAGGTTCACGCAAAGAGCGCTCAAATAAATCGCCCATCCACCAACGGCGATATAAACCGCGTACAAGCCTCGCGGGTTGATGAAATTGACCGGCAACGGCGCGAGCAAGACCAAAAATGCACAAAACTGCAGGCACTTGGATCGGCTGGCAAAGGCGATGGAGAACAAGAGGAGACACAACGCAGCCACCGAGGCTATCCCCAACGTGTGATCCGGCAGCAGAAAGAGCGTCCCCAAGAAACTGGCGTTGGATCTGAAAAACTGACGTACGCCGAGGTGCAGCGCATAGTCCGCGTTGTGGATTAACGGACTTCCCTCTCGCAGACGAGCCACGATCGTCCCAACGGAAATGATCCCGGCGACCCAGACGGCGCTGAGAACTCTGGGCGGCGCTCGATGGTAGACGAGTTCATAGACGAGCAATAAGACTGGTAAGGTCGCGGCAGTCTCCTTGGAATTAAGAGCGGCGACGGTCAGGGCACAGAATACGACCCATTGCCGGCCGCGAAGTGACATCTGCCGCTCCCGAATGGAAATGTAATAATCCAGGGTTGCGAAATAGAAACATGCGCAGAGCACGTCGTAAACGGTACCGCCGTTTAGATATAGGTCCGTAAGGCCGGGATGGAATGAATACAGCAGCGCCGACAGGACGCCGATTTCAATGGAGCCCGAAAGTTTCCGAGCGATGCGGTAGAGCAACGCGACGTTGACCATCATCAGGATGTAAACGCCGATTCGAAAAGGGATCGGGTTCAGATCGAATAAGGTGAAGAAAATTCGATAAAAGGCGGTCCCGAGTGGGCGATATCCCGTGGTGAATGGGAAGACGTTTTCGAGCAACAAGCGGCCCACAGGCACTCGGAACGCTCCGTACAGGTTCATGATGTCGTCGGGCGAGAAATAAATGTACAGGCCTCGCCACGAGTGCGACAGGAACCAGGCCGCGATGAAAACCGAGATCGCGGCCACGCGGAGAGCGGGAAAAAGGGCCGAAATTGGCGTCTGTCCCCTTTTTTTCATTATGCTTATGGAGATGGTATCTCGCGCCGCTTCGCGTTGGCTGCAACTACAGCGTTTCGCGATCTTCCTGTATCTCTTGTTCGGCGCTCTCCTGATCCGTCAAAAGCCCGGGCTCCAGTATGACGAGGCGCTGCTCGTCCGGGGCGCGGTTCACCTGCGGCACTCCCCTCATCAGGACCTGCCGCTGCCGCATGATCCACGTACCCGGATTCACGTATTTGGTTTTTGGTTTCCTCTCATGACGGCGCGCTACGTCGGGGCGATCAATGAGTTCGTGTGCCTTCCCTTGTTCGCGTGGTTCGGTCCGAGAACCTCGCTGGTGCGAGCCGTATCTTTGCTGTTCGGCGCAGTGGGCCTGTGGGGAATTGGGCGGTTGATTCGTGAACAGGTCAGCCCATCCGCGGGGGCTCTGGTCTCGATTCTGATTGCGGTGAATCCGGCGTACGCGTGGATGACGGTGTTCGATAACAACGCGGTCGGCATCTCCATGGCGACGCTGGGACTGTGCTGCGTGGCTTTATCGCAATACCTCCTACGTGCAAGCACCAGAGCGGCATTCGTCGTGGGACTTACGCTGGGCTTCGCGATTTGGGCGCGCGCCAATTTTATCTGGGTCATCATCGCGGTACTGGCAGCGACCGTCCTCACGCTTGGGAAACAAATGCTCGTGCCGCGCGCTCATTGGATTGTCGCGGGAGCGGGGGCGATTCTCGGCGGCCTCCCGTTCCTGATTTATCAGGCCGTTTCACGCGGTGGCACGTGGCAGGCGCTAGACATGTTTGCGACGCAGGACAGTCTGGGCGAACGCCTGCTCTCGAGGCTGGTGATGTTCTCCGAAACACTACTGGCGGAGGGTGAACATCGCGCGATGTGGAACGGCCCTCCCATGCCCGTTTGGGAGCGCTGGCTTTTCCCCCTTATTGTCCTCGGAGCTTGCGCTGTGTGTCTGGCGTCGCGCAAGGTGTGGCCTCGCGTCACCGCGCTGGCGTTCGTCTTTCTCGGCGCGATTCTGCTCTATTCCCGCCTGGAGGTTTCTGAGCACCATCTCGTGGAACTTCTACCGTTCGCCGTCGCGATAGCGGTGTTCGCTTCGTCGCTTTTGACCGAGCGATTCCGAATCAGTCGGGCGATCATCGCGGCTCTTGCGCTACTTTACATCGCCTCCGCGCTGTATTGGCAAGGCGCGGCGATCCAGGGCCTGCGGGCGACCGGCGGTGTCGGCATATGGTCGGACGCGCTCATCCCCCTGGCCGAACAATTGGAGCGAAATTACCCGACGCGCGAGATCAAGATCCTCGATTGGGGCTTGCAGGACAATTTGTATGTGGTGACCGATGGAAGATTGCAGACCCGCGAGATGTTCTGGAATGCGACGCGCGAGCAAAGCGGCGTTCCCCGCCCGTGGATCGAGGAAATTCGCGACGGCGGCATTTTTGTTTTGAATGGCTCCGATCACCGCCAGTTGCCTGCCGCTTCCGAGGGCTTTCTGGAGGCGTTCCAGCAGGGAAACCCGGAGGCGCATCGGATCATCATTCCTCAACGCAACGGGGCTCCTTACGCCGAAATCTTCGACATCGTTCCGAATACCGTGCACATCGGTCCCGTCTCCTCTCTAAGGACCGGTGATGCGCGGCGGGGCAATCAATTGGAGGGGTTCCATCCGATTGCGGAGGCCGGATGGCGCTGGACTAAGCGGGAATTCGCGGTAATTCTTGCGCCTCCGGAACTGCCGGCGGGAGGGAACGCCCGGCTCACGCTGGACCTCTACGTTCCGGATACGACGATCGCAAAGCTTGGCCCGATCACCATCTCGGCGCAGCTCAATCATCATCCACTGAAGCCGGAGACTTACGCGAAGCCCGGATCCTACACCTTGACTCGCGACGTGCCCGGAGCATGGCTGAGCCCCGGATCGGACCGCATCGAGTTTTCACTTGACAAGGCGCTGGAGCCGACCGCGACGGAAACGCGTGAATTGGGCGTGGTCGTCTCGGGAACGGCGCTGGCGCCCGCCAACTAACGCGACAATCACAAGAGGAGTCATCTTAACTATGCAAATTGGAATGATCGGTCTGGGCAGAATGGGCGCCAATATGGTTCGCCGTCTTCTTCGCGGCGGCCATTCGTGCGTCGCCTTCGATGTCAACCAGGACCATGTAAGGCAACTGGAGAGCGACGGCGCGAAGGGCGCCAAGTCGCTGGACGATTTCATCGCAAAACTAACCGCGCCCAGGGCCGTGTGGCTGATGGTGCCCGCCGCGATCGTAGACGACACGATTCATGACCTTGAGTCCCGGATCCAGACTGGTGACATCCTCATCGATGGAGGCAATTCATACTACGTCGATGATATGGAGCGAGCCGAGCACCTGCGTTTACGAGGGATCCACTACGTTGACGTGGGAACCAGCGGCGGTGTGTGGGGACTGGATCGCGGCTACTGCATGATGATCGGCGGCGAGACCGCGACAGTGGAGCACCTCGGGCCGATCTTTAAAACGCTTGCGCCGGGACTTGGAGACATTCCTCGAACCCCTGGGCGCGAAAAGAAGGGAGGTACCGCGGAAGATGGCTACGTGCATTGCGGGCCATCCGGTGCCGGCCACTTCGTAAAAATGGTCCACAACGGCATCGAATACGGCTTGATGGCCGCATACGCCGAAGGGTTCAATATCTTGAAGCATGCTGGGGCGGGCAAACAAAGCCAGACCGCGGACGCCGAAACTGCGCCCATTCGCGACCCGAGGCGCTATCAATACGATTTCAATGTAACCGACATCGCGGAAGTGTGGCGTCGCGGCAGCGTGATCGCGTCCTGGTTGCTGGATCTGACCGCGATTGCCCTTCTGGACCAGCCGGATCTGGCCGGGTTCTCGGGACACGTTTCAGACTCCGGCGAAGGGCGATGGACCATCGCTGCAGCGATTGACGAATCCGTACCCGCTCCGGTTCTGAGCGCGGCTTTATATCAGCGATTCAGCTCGCGTGGGGAGCAGGATTTCGCGGACAGGCTCCTCTCAGCGATGCGCTTTCAATTCGGAGGACACCTGGAAAAACCGGCCGCTGGCGGTTGATCGCTCAGGGCGTGGACTTCAAGGCCGCGGAGAGCACGCTCCGAAAGACCTGACCTGCGTGCGAGGTGACCCATTCATCGTAGAAAGGAATGTACTGAGCGGGGTTGGCAACAGTCCGCACCTCCAACCCCTTCAGGCCACCACCGAAAGTTTCCTTCAGCACCAGATCCCGTGCGCGGAACACACGAACATCAATCGCCAGGTTGAGCGTGTCGCCGGCCTGTCCACAAGCGGCGCCTGGGCGAACTTCAACGGAAACACTCGCGTCAAGATCGGTGGAGATTTCCGGTTGCGATGGCGGCGCCAACCCGCGCCGGTTCGCGCTGGCGATCTGCAAAACTCCGTTGCCCAAAGCGCTGGCATACGCTTGCACTTCTGAGAGGATCAAGGCGTCGAGATGCATCTGCTCGACCTGCGCGATCAACTGATCGCGTGTCATGAAACAGGAACTGATCAGGTTCTCGGAGTTCCAGGCGGTATCTACCGCCGTTCGCACGGGAGCGGGCGGAGGCAGAATCTTCAGCACAGCCTCGTGCTGTTTGTGAAACGCTCCGCCGGTTGGGTCGAGGGTCAACCCATAGGTGGTCCATCCGGCCTTGTCGCGGGCTTTCGCGTTGGCTCCCTTCGACAAAAGCAGTCGCACCGTCTCCACATGACCATGTTGCGCGGCAAGCATCAACGGCGTGCGGCCATTCTTATCTTTGGATTCGACATCCACGCCTGCTTCGAGCAGGGTTTTCACATGGGCCGTTTCGCCATTGGCTGCGGCGGACAGCAATTCCAGCGCGCGATCCGCGGCGTGCGCGAACATCGCCACTAAGAGGGCCACCGCGACTCTACTTGCCGCCATCGGGGCCAACATCTAAAGCCATGATGGACTTCCGATCACGGATGTACAGTTTTGATCCGGCCAGCGTGGGAGCGGTCCAGGAGTTGCTGGATAGCAACGAGGCTTTGGAGAGAACGTTCACCCCTTCGGGCGAGAATTTCGCCAGCGACAACGTGCCATCTTCATCCAGCACGATGAATTTTCCGCCGGCGTAGATGAAGGAAGCCTTGGGAAACGCTCGCTCCTGCCATTTCACTTGACCCGTCTTAACGTTGATCGCCATCAGCGGAGCGGGCCCGAAGTCGCCACTCGACCCGTAGGCATAATCTCCCACCCGTACGATCGTGCCGTGGTGAATGCGAAAACGATTGTTGGCCCACAACTCTTCCACTTTGGTCTTATTGCCATCGCGCGTCAAACGAAGCGCACGGCTTCCCGATCCGTAAGCCGAACTGATAAACAGAATGTTGTCGTCACCCCATACAGGCAAGGCGATGTTCAGATTCCAGGAAGTTTTGTGAGGATGGCTCCACAACAGAGTCCCGTTGTTGGGATCGAGACCAGCGATAATCCCGCTCGCGTTCGAGCTTCCTCCGTCATTGAGGAACGCCACGAGCTGGTCCTGACCCTGGAGATTAATCAGAATGGGCGAACTGGGCGAATTCCCAAAATCATCGTTGGCCCAAACGAGCGAGCCGTTCGTGGGATTCAACGCAATCACAGCGTGTCCGTGTCCGCCGACCGTCAGGATAATCGTGTTCTTATAGGCGAGCGGGCTGCCCGAATAGCCTCGATCCATCTGCGTGGCGCCCGGAAAGTCCTTGTACAGGTCTTTGGACCAGAGCAGCTTGCCCGTCTTCTTGTCGAAGCAGTGCAACTTCGCCAGGATGCCGACGGTGTACACGCGATTGTCCAGCACCAGAGGAGTGGAATGCGGCCCTGCTCCGTTTTCCATGGATAAGCCAGGAATAAAGGCCGCAGCGTACGAATATTCCCAGAGCGTTTTCCCAGTCGCAGCGTCCAGGGCGACCGCCACTTCATCGTTGCCCTTCCGATACATCGTGTAGAGCGTGCCGCTATCTACCGCGATGCCAGAATACCCTTCGCCCAAGGGACGGCTCCACAACTTTTTCGGACCTGCGGCCGGCCACGCATCCGCAACGGCGCTTGAGTCGACGATGAAATTCCGATTCGGGCCGCCGAACTGGGGCCATTCGGGAAGATTGGCGGCGGCCGCAAAGACGGGCACCGCGGCGATAAGGCAGGCAACTGGTATCCTCGTCATACTAAAACTCTAGCAGCGTTCCCCAAATCGGATAACGGTAAGATTGGGAAGGAAAGGGACCAGCCATTGATTCTGAAAGGTGGATATATCGCGGACATCCTCGCGCGGAAACCCGGCGATGCCGTTACCGCGTATGGTTGGGTGAAGACCCGGCGCGACGGCAAGGGCGTACACTTCATTCAGCTCCAGGATGGATCTTCGCCGCAGGACCTTCAGGTCGTCGTGCTGCCCGATGTGGTCCCCGCGGAAACGCTCGCGCAGGTCACCACCGGCGCGTCGCTCCGAGTTAAGGGGGAGGTGGTCCAGTCGCCCGGTCCGAATCAGCCCATCGAGCTCAAGGCCGGGATGATTGAAGTTTACGGGTCAGCCGATCCCGCGACCTATCCGTTGCAGAAGAAAGGCCACAGCATGGAGTTTCTCCGCGAGATCGCGCACCTGCGCTCCCGCGGAAACACGTTCGCCGCGGTGTTTCGCGTCCGCAACCGCCTCTCGCAGGCCATCCATCGGTTCTTTCAAGACAACGGATTCCTGTGGGTCCACAGCCCGATCATTACTACTTCGGATGCGGAAGGCGCGGGCGCGATGTTCGGGGTCACGACATTCGACCTGGGAAATGTTCCGCGCGCCGCGGACGGACGTCCCGATTTCGAGAAGGATTTCTTCGCCCGCCAGGCGTTTCTGACGGTCAGCGGGCAGCTCGAGGCGGAAATGTTCGCGCTCGCGTTATCGAATGTTTACACCTTCGGCCCGACCTTCCGGGCTGAGAACTCGAACACTCCGCGGCACCTGGCCGAGTTCTGGATGGTGGAACCTGAAATCGCATTCGCGGATCTGGACGATCTCCGTGCGTTCGCGGAACGGTTTCTAAAGTCGATCATCGCGGACGTGCTCGAAGGCTGCGCAGGCGACATCGATTTTTTCAATAAGCGGATCGACAACACCGTGATCGAGACGCTCGAACATGTCGTCAATAGCGAGTTCGAGCATCTGCCGTACTCCGAAGCGATCCGGATTCTGGAAGATGCCGCTGCCAAAGGGCGCACCTGGGAATTCCCGGTGTCCTGGGGTGCCGATCTGCAAAGTGAGCACGAACGGTATTTAACCGAGCAGGTGTTCAAAAAGCCGGTGGTAGTGACGGATTATCCCAAGGAAATCAAGGCATTCTACATGCGGCTTAGCGGTGATGGGCGAACCGTGGGGGCCATGGATGTTCTGGTTCCGCGCATCGGTGAAATCATCGGAGGCAGTCAGCGCGAAGAGCGCTACGACATGCTTCGGGCGCGCATTCGCGAGCATGGATTTAGCGAAGAAAACTATTCCTGGTACCTCGATCTTCGAAAATACGGCTCCGCGCCGCACTCCGGCTTCGGACTCGGGCTCGAACGGATGATGATGTATCTTACCGGGATGAAGAATATCCGCGACGTGATTCCCTGCCCGCGGACGCCGGGCTGTGCAATGTTCTAAATAAGAGGAATGTAATCATGAAAACCAGTAAACTCGGATCAACTGACATTGAAGTCTCGCGCCTCTGCTTTGGGGGCAACGTCTTCGGCTGGACCACCGACGAGGCCACGTCCTTTGCCCTACTCGACGGGTTTGTCGGCGCAGGACTCAATTTCGTCGACACCGCCGATGTTTACTCGCGGTGGGTCCCGGGCAACCAGGGCGGTGAATCCGAGACAGTCCTGGGAAAGTGGTTTAAGCGGAGCGGCAAGCGGAAGCAGGTGATTCTGGCGACCAAGGTCGGCATGGAGATGGCGCCGGACAAGAAGGGATTATCGAGAGCCTATATCCTGCGTGCCGTCGAGGACTCGCTGCAACGCCTGCAAACCGACTACATCGATCTATATCAGTCCCACACCGACGACGCCACTACGCCGCTGGAGGAAACACTGGGCGCATATGCGCAACTGATGCAGCAAGGGAAGGTAAGGGTCATTGGAGCCTCGAACTACACGGCGGAGCGTCTCGCAGAGGCATTGAAGGTCAGCCAGGAGCACGGCCTGCCACGTTACCAGTGTCTGCAACCGCTGTATAACCTCTATGACCGCGCCAGCTATGAAGCGGCCCTCGAGCCGCTGTGTTTGAAAGAGAAACTCAGCGTGATCCCCTATTTCTCGTTGGCCAGCGGCTTTCTCACCGGCAAATACCGGTCCCAGAGTGATCTTTCGAAGAGCCCACGAGGACAACGAATGATCCCCAAGTACATGACCGAACGTGGGTCCCGGATTCTGGCAGCGCTGGATCAAGTGGCGAAGGAACATGGTTCGACTCCCGCGAAAGTTTCGCTGGCCTGGCTGATGGCGCGTCCGAGTATCACTGCCCCGATTGCGAGCGCCACCAATCTCGAACAATTGAACGATCTGATCGATTCCACCCGGCTCGAACTGAACCACGAATCCATCAAGCTGCTCGATCAGGCCAGTGAAGACGCAGCTTCGGTTATGATGTGATTCGGTCTGTCCCGATGACGAATCCATCCAAAACGTGGTTTCTCCTGTTGCTGGTGCTGCTGTTCGCGGGAAGCGGGTGCTCGGCGCTGATTTACGAGATCGTCTGGTACCAACTGCTTCAGCTCGCGATTGGTTCCACCGCGGTGTCCCTCGGATTCCTGCTGGCGGCGTTTATGGGGGGCCTTTGCCTGGGAAGCGTGGGCTTTCCGCGTCTCCGTCTGGCCACCGAGCGCCCCCTTCGAATCTACGCCGCCCTCGAGCTCGGAATCGCTGCCTGCGGAATCGCTGTCCTGTTCGGAATTCCCTACATTGATCGGGTTTACATCGCCGGGGCGGAGCACGGGTTCCCTGGCATGCTGCTGCGCGGTCTGATCGCCGCGGTCTGTCTGCTGCCGCCGACCGTACTGATGGGAGCTTCCCTCCCCGCGATTGTCCGCGGAATCGAATCTGGACCACGTGGCGTTTCCTGGTGGGGCTTGCTGTATGGCGGGAACACCGTGGGCGCCGTCTTCGGCTGCCTCTTCGCCGGATTTTACCTGCTGCGGATTTATGACATGGCCACCGCCACGTATGTCGCCGCCGGCATTAACTTGGTCGTCGCCCTGATCAGTTTCGCGGTTGCGCCGCGCGCGCCGTCTTCCGCTGCCGAACCGGAGGAAACCGCACCGGTGGAACAGACCGCGGAGCAATGGACCATCTATGTCACCATCGCGTTGTCTGGAGCGTGCGCATTGGGCGCGGAGGTAATCTGGACGCGCCTGATGGGCATGATGCTGGGCTCCACGGTGTACGTCTTTGCGATCATTTTGGCGGTCTTCCTGATTGGCTTGGCGATCGGCAGCGCCGTCGGCTCGTGGCTGTTGCGGCTGGTCCGTCCGAGGCTGGCGCTGGGGTGGTCCCAGGTGCTGCTGATCGGTGGTATCGCGTGGGCGGCGTACATGATCGCGGACTCGCTGCCTTTCTGGCGTCCCTTGCTCGATACGGGGCCGTGGAAAACCGCGGCGCACGACCTGCTGCGCTGCATGGTGACGATGCTCCCTTCAGCCATCCTTTGGGGCGCAAGTTTCCCGCTGGCGCTCGCGGCCGTCGCCTCGCCCGAAGAGGATTCCGGGCGCGTGGTGGGAGGTATTTATGCCGCCAATACTCTGGGCGCGATCGTCGGCGCACTTGCCGTGAGTCTCTGGCTTGTGCCTTGGATCGGTACGCAACAATCGCAGCGCCTGCTGTTGATTCTATCGGCCGTCGGCGCGTGGATCGTGCTCGGCGCCTACCTGAAGAAGTCGAGGCGGATTGCGGTGCTGCTCGCGGCTTCACTGGTCATGGCCGGCGTCCTGAGCTGGAGGATTCACAAGATTCCCGGCGAAGTGATCGCGTACGGGCGCCGTATCTCGCTGTCGCTCGGAACATCGAAAGTGCTCTACACGGTCGAGGGCCGAAACTCCTCGGTGGCGATCACCCTGGGCAGCGATGGCGCGACCGAAGTGGACGTGAACGGGCACGTGGAAGCCACCACCGAGCCATACGACATGAAGCTGCAGCGGATGGTGGGGCATCTGCCGGCACTCTTACACCCCAATCCGAAGTCGGTTCTGGGGATCGGGTTCGGCGCGGGTGTTTCCGCGGGCACGTTCACTCGATATCCCGGCATCGAGAGGATCACCGTCTGTGAAATCGAACCGGTTGTCCCGCCCACGTCGACCCGTTATTTCGCCAAAGAGGACTATGACGTGATGCATAATCCGCGTGCCCGCATCGTTTTCGATGACGCGCGCCATTACCTGCTCACGACCCGCGACAAATTCGACATCATCGCCTCCGATCCCCTGGATGTTTTCGTCAAGGGAACCGCGGCGATTTACTCGGAAGAATATTTCGAGCAGGTGAAACGGCACCTCAATCCAGGTGGATTGTTCACGTTGTATGTCCCGCTGTATGAGAGCGACGTCCGGACGGTGAAGAGTGAAGTGGCGACCTTCATGCAGGCATTCCCGTACGGAACACTGTGGGCCAACACTATTGACGGCGAAGGCTACGACATGGTCTTCATGGGCCAAGCCGAGCCGCTCAAGATTGATGTGGACGAAGTGCAGAAGCGCCTCGATCGGCCTGACTATGCGCCTGTGGCAAAATCGCTCAGCGATATCGGAATTGGCTCAGCGATCGATTTGCTCTCTACCTATGCGGGGCAGAAATCGGATTTCGGACCGTGGCTGCAAGGCGCGGACATCAATCGTGATGGGGACTTAAAGCTGCAATATCTCGGAGGTTGGGGCATTAATTCGCACCTTGAAACCGAGATTTACCGCCAGATGCTCAGTTATCGCCGCCGTCCCACGAATCTTTTCGCGGGCTCACCGGAAAACGTGCGCTACCTGATGAATTACTTGTCCAACGGATCAACCGGAACCCCTTCAGAATAGCAGCACAGGCCGGCGCGGCCCGACTAAAGGCCGCGATCCCTTAGAAGCGCAAAGGGTGCGGCGCGCACCACCAAACGGGTCAGGAACTGTTTCGCGCCGCACTCCGTTTTGCGCGAGTTCCTCAAAAGCAAAGGAACCGCGTGGCGGTCCCGTCCGGGGAGGAACTTGGCATTCAGGCCGATCCTGCGGCATTCTGCATGTATCAGCGGC
>JBEKBK010000121.1:0-17999 GCA_050015435.1 Bryobacteraceae bacterium | reverse complement strand
CAACTGCGTGAGCACCGGCTGAGAAGCCTGCTCGCGCAATAAAAGTAACTCCTCGCCCTCGACGCCCGACCGCCGCGCTCGTTTCTCCACCGCATAGAGCTGCGCGATATAGGCCAGTACCGCGCCCATGCGCGCCTGGTCGGTGTCGAGCGCCTGATGAAAATGCCGTCTGGTGTGCGCCCAGCAGGCCACCTCCACCATTCCCCGCGCCGGATTGGTGAAAAAGCTGTCGTAAGCCACATACGCATCCGCCTGCAGATATCCGCGATAGCCTTTGAGAAATCGCTCGGGTCCGGCGCGTTCCCTGGTCGGCGTGTAATCGAACACCGCCGCCCCATGATTCCGGTCTCCCAGATAAGGCCAGAATCGGCCCTTGCGCGTCGTTCGCACCGGGCTTCGGTCCAACACCTTCACCGGGGTGTCATCGGTGCCCACCACTTTCGAATTCAGCACAAACTGTTTCAAACGGCCATACAGCGGATCGAGCAGTTCGGCGCACTGCCGCATCCAGCCGCACATGGTCTGGTCGGCAATCTCCACGCCGAACCGCTTGAGGATCTTCGCCTGCCGGTGCACCGGCAAGTGATCGGCCACTTTGCTGACGATCACCTGCGCCAACAAAGACGCACCCGCCGTGCTCTTCTCAATCGGCTGCGGCGGTTTGGTTGCCGTCTTCACCGAGCACGCGCAAGCGTACTTTTTACAGACATCCTCGATCACCCGCAACTCGGCGGGGATGTACTCGTAGCGCTCGCTGGTCTCTTCGCCCATCGGGCGCAGGTCCTGGTGGCAGGAGGCGCAGTTTTTTGTTCTTCTCTCAGATCGTGCTCGATACGCTCGCGCTTCAGATGCGCGGGCAGTGAACGCCGTCCCCGCGGCCGGGCTGGATTCTCATCGCCATTGCCATTGCCAGAGCCAGAGCCGGGCGGAAGATCGTCATCCAGGGTGGAATCCTTCTCCGCTTCCGGGGCGGCGTTGTGAAGCTCGGCACCGAGTTCCTGCGTGAACAATCTCAACTGGTCGGCGCTCAACTGTTCGCTGCGCGTGCCGCTTTTGGCGGCGAGCAACTGCGTTAACAGCCGTTGGGTTTTGTCCAGTTGCGAGGTCAAATCGACCAGCATCTGCTGCAAGATCTCTGGATCTTTCGGCAGGCTGTTGCGGTCGACGGGCACTAGGGAGATTATAAAGCTAACGCCTCTCGCGGACCAGGCACAAAATGCATCGGAGGCCAATGTTTATGAGGCTTCCGTGCCATTCCGGTGATATCGCTTGCGGCGCTTTGCCTGGCTCAGATCGATGCCGCTCAGCAACGCGCCCAGCTCCTGCGCCGTGATCTCACGACGGCGTTCTTCTTCCTCGCCGAATGGCATCGCGTAGGTTCCTTCTTCCAATCGCTTGGCCCATACCGCGAACCCGTCGCGATCCCAATACAAAATCTTGACCCGGTCACGACCGCGGTTGGCGAAGACGAACAGATGCCCGGCGAAGGCATCGAGTTGCAGCACCGCATTCACCAACGCGTGCAGCCCGTCGAAGCTCCGCCGCATATCGCACGGCGAGGTTTCCAGGTACACACGCACACTGGCCGGCAGATGGATCATCGCGGCTGGCGCAATACGCTCAGCACCAGCCGCAGCGTGCCCGCTTCGATGCCCGGCGCGATCCGCAACCGCTCACCGGAGGTCAGCATCACTTCCAACACGGCCACCGGGGGCGGGCACGCTTTGGCTTGTCTCCACCAGCGCGAACTTCATCGGAAGCTGCTCTGGGAGGCGCTTGCGCCAATGATAGAAGCTAAATTCGCTCGTTCGCTGCCGTTGGCAGAAAGCCCGTACCGAGAGTCCGCTCTGTTGTTGTTTCTCGATCAGATGCCGCCAGAAATCGAGCCGCGCTGCTTGTGTCTTCGACATGTCGCCAGTATCGGCGACCGCCCGACGCTCGCCAAGTGGTGTTCATCTGATGCTTACTGTTAGGATCTGTGTCCGTCTTGGGGAGCCAAACTATTTCCCTCCGAACCCGAGTCCCGCATGCGAGAAAAACCGTCAACCGACGGGCCATCATCCCCCTGACTCACGTTTCTCGAAAAGCTCCTGCCGCCCCGCGTACTGCGAGTAGTTCGGATTACGGATCTTGAACCAATCCTGCCCGTAGGCGCCGTCTCAGCGCTTGGCCACGATACCTTCGAGGTCCTGTTCGCAAACCAGCTTGAATATTGCGGGTCCATCCCGTTCGATGTGCCGCGCGTAGAGAATACGCGGGTGCCGGGTGACCAACCGTTCCAACATTTCCTTCCGCTCGATCAGCGGCAGCGACCGGAGATACCTGCCGTCGCGGCTAAGGCAGCCGAAAGCGTAGAACGCCGGTTCTCCGAGTTTATCCTCACCCGCCCTGCGATCCCCAGAACCGTTCTAAGAAGGCGCGAAGCAGGCATTCAAAAGTGTGGCATCAAACCATCAATTCCAGCATCGCTCGGGAGACAGCTTCTGGCTTCTCGCGAGGCAAGAAGTGCCCCGCCCCATCGATCACGCGACGTGCGACGAGAGTCGGAAACGCCGCGCGCTCGGCTGGAGTGGTTTCCGCAGGCGCGCGGCCCACTGCATCATCCCCACCGTGCAACACAATAGTCGGAACCGTCACCTTGGGCCGCTCGGCCAACGCCTTCTCCATGGCTTGAAAGCGCGCTTCGCCCACCGCGTTTCCGTTGCGATGGCGATACGAGTGAATCACCACGTCGACGAAATCCGGATTATCGAACGACGGCGCGGTGCGGAGGTAGGTCTCGTCGCTAAAACGCCACGTGGGCGACCACTCCTGCCACAGCAACCGGCACAGCGCCCGCCGATTCTGGTCGAGTCCGGCCCGGCCGCGCTCGGTGTTGAAATACCACTGATACCAGAGCGCACGTTCGGTCTCGGGCGCCGCCGGGCGCGGTGGCGCGATGGTGTTCTGTATGGAATATCCGCCGATCAGAACGGCCGCGCGCACGCGGTCCGGATGCAACGCCGCCGCGATGCAGGCCGCTCGTCCGCCCCAATCGAATCCGGCCACGGCGAAGCGGGCGAGTTTCAGGGCATCCGCGAAATCCATCAGATCCTGGCCGATGGCCGCCTGCTCTCCCATGCGAGGTCCGGACGGGTCGCGGAACCGGGTGGACCCGTAACCGCGCAGAAAAGGCACCAGCACTCTATGTCCAGCCCTGACCAGTGGCGGTGTCACTTCATCGTAAGCATGAACATCATCTGGAAAACCGTGTAGCAGAATGATCGGGAATCCGCGCGGGCCTCCGCTCTCCTGGTATCCAATATCGAGGATCGGAGTCTGAATCGATTTGGCGGACTGAGCTGGGGCACTGGCGAGACCAACCAGCGCGGCTCCGGTTGTCCTTAGGGCGGTCTTGAGGAATGCTCTGCGATGGGAGGGCATCGGGATCGAGGTCATTTTAGCGAGTCCTAGTATGGAGTGCGACCGGCCGGTCAAGTCCAAGACGTGTGACCCCAGGGTAGCGATCGCTCGGAAGCCGTCGTGCTTCAGCTCGAAGATGAACCGTTCATCGTCGAACGGAGCTGGCCTGAGAATGGGATCGGCGGGACGGAAGAACAAGGTGCTCTCAGTTTAGCGGGCGTGTGGAATCGCTTATGTGACGGGATGAAGACTTCCCAGGGCGGAACCCGCCAACTCCAGGTTTTTCTTTCCGATCATTTTCCCGCGGGCACGCCGCCGCAATTCGTCGAAGAAGCTGCACTTCGGACAGCGCTTTCAAGAGTAGCGGCAGTTCGCGATGGCCCGACGGGCGGGGTGTTCCACCAGTATTATGCTCCGCGAGGTAACACGCACGGTATCTCTGCGACTCTATTGAGAGCAGCCGCCTCACTCAGCTACTCGGCTGCCGGAAGATGAGTTACTCGGCCCAGACAAGCCACGGATGCTCGAAGGGGACTCGCACGTCGGGGTGGTAAGGAATCACGCGAACACTGAAGCCATACGAGCCGCTTTCGAGGCACTCCAACTGCCCCTCATACTGGTGTTCATTTTCGGTCGTTCCCGCGTGCTTCATATCGCTCGAAGAGCTGTTCACGATCATTCCTTCCTCGTTGACCGAGCCGGAGACAATTTGGACCCGAATCCACTCTGGCGGGATCTCGCCGAGAACAACAGAAGCTGTCACTCGCATCTTCGCCCCGACGCGGACTTCGCTGGTGTTCTCAGCCTGAACTCTTGTGATCTTCACTTGGGAGCCAGCGGTTCGAAAGCGTCTGCGCCATTCGAGGATGGGACGCAGTCTGGCGCCACCCTGGGCGGCTAGCTGGGAGTAGCGCTTGGCTGCGGGAATATAGAAGCGCTCGACGTATTCCATCACCATGCGGTTGGTATTGAACACCGGACACAAGCGTTTCATCGAAGTTTTCATTTTGGCGATCCAGCGGCGCGGGAGGTTCTCCTGGTCACGCTCGTAGAACAGGGGAGCCACATCCTTCTCCAGCAGATTGAAGAGAGCATCGGACTCGACGGCGTCCTGATAATCATCGTTGTCGTAATCTTCACCACGCCCGATCGCCCAGCCCACTTCGCGGTCGTAGCCTTCCGCCCACCACCCGTCCAGCACGGACAGGTTGAGACCCCCATTGGGTAGCAGCTTCATCCCGCTGGTACCGCTGGCTTCATTGGGGCGACGGGGCGTGTTCAGCCACACGTCAACACCTTGCACCAGGTGGCGAGCAACGCGTATGTCGTAGTCTTCCACAAAGACAACGCTGGAGCGGACCTCGGGATCACGGGCGAAGTGGATGATCTGGCGGATTAAGTCCTTTCCCGCAGAGTCATGAGGATGAGCCTTTCCGGCGATCAGAATCTGGACAGGACGCGCCGGGTTGGTCAGGATGCGCTTGAGACGGGGGACATCCCGCAGCAGCAATGTCGCACGCTTATAAGTGGCGAACCGGCGGGCAAAGCCGATAGTCAGAGCGTCCGGATTGAGGACCGAGCGGGCAGTGGCGATCTCTGCATCCAAACCCCCGTGCCGCCGCACTTGGGACTCCAGGGCTTGACGGGCGTAATTGACCAGGCGTTCCCGGCGAATCTGATGGACGCGCCAGAGTTCATGGTCGGGAATCCGGTCGATACGGTTCCAGACGCCGCTGTCGCCGGGCTCCTCCGCCCAGCGGTGGCCCAGATACCGATTCAGCAACGCGGTCATTTCGAGTGAGACCCAGCTGCGAATGTGCACACCGTTGGTGACCGAATCAACCGGGATTTCCTCGAGTGAGTAGCCAGGCCACATGGCCCGGACCATTTTGCGAGTGACGGCCGCGTGGAGACGGCTGACGCCATTGGCCGCGGAACTGGTGCGAGCGGCAAGGAAAGCCATGTTAAAGCTCTCGTTCGGGTCGGTAGGATTCTGACGGCCGTAGCTCAGCAGCCGTTCAAAGGGGATGCCAAGCCACTCGGCAAACGCCGAAAAATACTTCGCCATCAGCTGCGGATCAAAGCGATCGAAGCCAGCCGCGACGGGAGTGTGGGTGGTGAATAGGTTGCCCGCTGCGCTAAGCTGGCGGGCTTCGAAGAACGACACGCCGAGTTCTTCCATCAGAGAGCGCGTCCTTTCGATGCCCAGAAAAGCGGAGTGCCCTTCATTCATATGGCAAACCGTGGGCCGAATCCCAAGCGCGGCCAACGCACGCATACTGCCTATCCCGAGGACGATCTCCTGCTGGAGGCGCGGTTCACCATCGCTGCTATACAGAGAACCCGTGATCCGGCGGTCCTCCTCCGAGTTTTGCGGGACGTTGGTGTCGAGCAGGTATAACGGGACGCGGCCCACCTGCACCTTCCAAACCCGCGCATAAGCTATGCGTCCGGGAAACTCCACGGATATGGTGAGAGGGTTGTTCTGGGCATCCATCTCTGGCACCAGAGGCAGGGTGGAGAAATCGTTCACCGGGTAGGTTTCCTGCTGCCAGCCATCCGCATTCAGGTACTGTTGGAAGTAACCGCGCTGGTACAGCAGGCCAACCCCCACCAGCGGTAGGCCCGCGTCGCTGGCAGACTTGAGATGATCCCCCGCCAGGATTCCCAGACCGCCGGCATAGTTGGGCATGCACTCGGTCAGGCCGAACTCGGCGGAGAAATAGGCAAAGACAACCCCGGCGGCGTCGGGGTGCGCGCGCCGGAACCATCCGGCGCCGCACATATACTCCGCCAGGCTGGCGGAGGCCCGATCCAGCTCGGCGAGGAATGCTTCATCGGAGGCGAGTTCAGTCAGGCGCCGCTGGCTAATCCGACCGAGCACCAGACGAGGATTATGGTTCAGTTCCTCCCAAAGATCGGGATCGAGACTTTCGAACACGTCTCGGGTGGGATGGTCCCAAGTCCAGCGCAGGTTTAAGGAGAGTTTGTTGAGGGCCTCCAGCCTTGCCGGAAGCGTGGGCGAGATTTGAAAGCTGAATACGTGTGGCATGACTAATAATCAGTGAACCCGCTGACCTCTTGCAGTTCCACGTCAGGACCTCTTTACATAAGCCATCTCATAAACCATGCCACAAGCCAGGTTGAGCTGGCGGGACATGATGATCCATCTTGGACTCCAGGTATCTGACCCTTTGTCGTCGCCAGAACGGTCCCAGACGAGTCCCAGCAGGAAGGGCCATGGGTGTGTGCACAATTCTACTTCACCAAACGCCCTGATGAGCACATCACGGGATTCCGATCGATGAAACGCGGATGGCGGAGACGGCGCGCACGAATTGCGCAGACGCGACGACCCGTCTGATTGCTACGACGCCAGCAACCCCTTCAGCCGCTCTTTCACAATCTTCTCTTTCGGACTCTTCGCGCTGCCCTCCAGCCATTCCCTGACCTTCCGCATCGCGACCGAGTGCGTCACGCTCGGGCTCCGGGCTTCGACTGAGCGGCCGTGGACATGTGGGTAAGGCCTTAGTGCGGTCTGGCTCAGACCTAGTAGACTGTTCTTTCACTGTGTCACAGCGGGCATTGGCCTGATGCGAAAGCGCCTCATTGTACCAGTTGTCGATCTCTTTGCCGGACCCGGCGGCTTGGCGGAAGGATTCACGTCTTTCGAGGACGAGCGGCTAGCGTTTAGGGTTGCGGTTGCGGTCGAGAAGGACGCCGCGGCACACCGTACCCTTACACTGAGGAGCTTTTCCCGGCAGTTTCCGGTTGGCTCGGTGAGTCCGGAGTATTACGCCTACGTTCGCGGAGAAGTCAGCCGTGACGAACTCTTCCGGGCGTATCCCTGCGCCAGTCAAGCGGCACTGAGTTCCTGTCTGCATGCAGAACTCGGTAAACCAGGCGATACGGCGCGTGTTGAGGAAGCAATCAAAGGGGCGTTGGGTGGGTGCGGGATTTGGGTTCTCATTGGCGGTCCACCATGCCAGGCGTATTCCATCGTTGGTCGCTCCCGCATGTCGTCGGACCGGACGCGGGAGGAATTCGAGGCCGATCAGCGTCATTATCTGTACCGGCGGTATTTGGAAATCATTGCCCGGTTCAAGCCTCCGATTTTCGTAATTGAAAATGTAAAAGGCCTGCTCACATCCAAGATTAGTGGCGAATATATCTTTCGCCGCATGCTCGAAGATCTGCAGGACCCCCCGCGCGCAGTAGGCCAGAGAACGTGTGGGGGTGGCACGCGTTTTCGAGTCATCCCATTCGATGAGATCACGAACGAGACGGTCGAATATAAGCACTCGGCGTACCTCGTTCGCGCCGAAGATCACGGCGTCCCGCAGAGACGGCATCGCGTAATCCTGCTGGGGATTCGGTCTGACGTTGACATGAGCGGGGCGTTCGAATTGGAGCCAACCGCCCGGACGCCGCACGTGTCCGAAGTTCTTGACGACCTTCCGCCGCTCCGGAGCCGGCTTTCGTATGAGGCAGATTCGCCGAAAGCCTGGTACGACGCCGTGAGCGAAACCCAGCGTTATCTGAACGGTGACATTGATTCCCGCCGTTCGCCGCCTGATGAATGTGGCGATCGGGGCTGCCGCGGCACATACATCTAGCGGGGGACAATACGTCAAGCGCCTCAAGACCAGTAGCATGCCCCGTGAACTCCGTGACTGGTATATCGACGAAGCACTCAAAGGAGCTTTGAACCACGAGACACGGTTTCACCGCCGGGATGATTTGCGCCGCTATCTCTTCGTCAGCTGCTTCGGACTGGTCCATAAACGGTCACCGAAACTCTCCGATTTTCCCGTCCACCTCTTGCCCAAACATGAAAATGTCTGGGCGGCCCGTGAATCGCATGAACTCTTCGATGATCGCTTTCGCACGCAAATACCCCTGGAACCGGCGATGACCGTGACCAGCCACATCGCGAAAGACGGCCATTCTTTTATTCACCACGACGCAAGTCAGTGCCGCAGCTGGACGGTGCGCGAAGCGGCACGGGCGCAGAGTTTTCCCGATAATTATTTCTTTGAGGGGACGAGGACGTAGCAGTATGTCCAGGTCGGCAACGCGGTTCCGCCGGCCCTCTCCGACATCGCCCGCCGAGGCCTCGAGGAGCAAGGCTTGAAGCGAAGCAGATAGTTGGCAAATATTGGGGCGTAGCGTAGTCCGGTAGCCCATAGGTGGGTGCCCCGGCCAAGTAACTCATTTACTTGCAATCTGCAGTTCTTCTCGTGACTATAGCGCACTTGTAGCGCCCTGGGCGTTTTGGGGTCCTGGAGGCTTCCACCAGGTACGATCTTGAACACGGCGTGAGCTCAGCCTGTAGAATTCATCAGGCCAGAAAGACGTATTCGCCGACCCGAGGTTTTGCAAGGACGCGATCCGGACCAGCCGAAGCGCGTTTCGCTGCATTGTACGTCTAGGTCTAAAGGACGCTGCCATCGTCAACCGGGCCCGGATGGCACCGGGCTTGCTGCTTTTCTGCAGACGGATTGATTCACCTTGCGCTTTCTGTCGCTGTACACGAACCAAGGAAGGACGCGCGCCACAACTCCGGGTTAAGGTTCACCGCACGCTCCAGCGGCGGCGCGATCGTGAAAATCCGCGGGGACTTGGCAAACAGGTGCACTCGGTAGATGCGCCAGTCCGAAGGACGCTCCGCTGCTACTTCACACTCTGTGCGGCTCAGGAAAAATGGCGTGCGAGCAGAGCCATTGGTGGTCTTCACCTCCAGCAACCGCTCTTGCCCGGCCGGGTTGAACGAGAGAATATCATAACCCGCCCCATCTCCGTCCTCTGCGGAAACCCACCGGACCTTTCGGGCTAAGTCCGGGCGATCGGACGTAGCGAGGCGGTACCGCTCAAGCTCGACGACAAACCTTTCCCCAGCCTGGCCTAGCGAACGGTTGCGATAATCTCGTTCCACGGGATCGAATTTCCGCACAAGGCGCCGCAGACGCTCGGGAACCGGCTCACCGGCTGCAGCGAGGGTTGGCGGCGGAACAAAGATTTCGGCCGGCAGCGGTGTCACCGACGAAGACATCGCGACGGGCTCAAGCATGTCCGGGCGCTTGGTGAGGTAACGGTCTATCGCATCGAAGATGGCGTCCTGATAGTTCCTCTTGGGCTTGTAGCCAGGAATCCACGGCAAGCCCAATTCATCTAACACAGCCGAAATATTCTGATGCTTGAATTCGACGGACCGGTGGGTACGGCCAATCTGGGCCATAAGGGCCGCGCTGTGCCTCGACTTAACGTATTGACGGCCTTCAAGGTCGGCTTTTAGCATGGCGAAATAGTCGGCGACGATCGCGTCGAGTTCGTCGTCCTGCCAGTTCGTTCCGATCCTCGCTTCGTCGGCCATTCGCTTTGTCGCGTTGCTTCCTGACCATGATCATACGAAAATATTTCAGCCGTTTTCCGAGGCTCGGCGGGATTGTTTCCCAGATCGCGCCCACGCTGATTCGCAAGAGAATAGGGAGGCTTACGCCCCCGGATCCTGACCTGGTTGACGGGACGATCTCCGACCGTCAGCGCCTCTAGATTAGAGGACATCGGAAAGAACCAGACGCTGGCGCTTGGCGAAGGCCTGGCGCCCGAATGTGTCGCCGCAGCCGAGATCCGCGGCTTCGCGTTTCCCCTGGAGGTAGCATCGAGCGGAAGATCGATCTCGTCAGAGAAGCCGTTACCTGCGGGGTGGGCAACAACCCAGCGCGCCACGGCCAGGCGGTACGTTCGGAAGACCAGCATTCCCGTGATCCTCACGGCGGTCAGTCGCGACGCCGACCACGGTCATGTGTTCGTTCAGGACAAGGCCGGCCCGCGTATCCGGACATCGTGAATGATGACCGTCACTGTATCCAGGGACGCGCCGGGCCTAGGGAGTGCAGAATCTCTTCGATAAAGCGGGCCTGTAGCATGCGAAGCGAAAGGACCGATTGACATCCGCATTGCAGCAAAAGTCCAGCCTCAAGGCACGCCGGCTGAAATCGGTCATTTCCGCGTATATCTGCAGCGCGATCCCGTGGATCGCGGAGATGCGTATTTCCTGCGCCAGGGCATAACGGTCCACAACAGCACGGTGGTCCGTGAACGGGTCGTCCGGGCGCTGGTCGTCATCCAGAACACGGAACTATCCACACTCCTCGGTGACGCGGAAAACCCGGCGCATACCGAATGGCAGGAGCGCTCCGCGAAATTCAGGGACAAGTACGACCACGGACCAGGCTGCCTGCGCTTCGTGAGAAACAGTGCGAGCGGCATTGTCCGCATTCTGACGGCAGCATCAGAAGAACGCGATCGTGATCTCCTGAAGGACCTGTTCTTCGTCATCAAGCCAGGTGAGAAAGAGCAGGGTGACGGCGAAAAAGCCGCTGGCAAGAAGCCGCGGCGGCAGAAAGAGGGAGTCAAGCTGCCGCCTCCGGAGAAAATTATCAGGCTCCGCCGCACGAGCGGCGGGTTCAGCATCGGTCCGCATCCCGGTGCGCCCGACGGGCGGCGGCACGTTGAGGTTCGTGTCGGCTACGCGGTGCGCAAGGGAAACTCGATCAAGCGATACGTCCCTGAAGATTTTCGCCTCGACGCGGCTCCGATTTCCGTCGAATCTCAGAACGTGAATCTGCTCGAATTGGTCGACAATCGCCTCGTCTTTGATACCGCGCCGAAAGACTACTCCGTCGCGGTGAGCGGATTCGATCCGCATCGCGACCTCGAAATCAGACTCCGGCATCAGGAGGCGACCGATGAAACGGCACTTTAACTATACAAACCGGAAATCCATTCCGCGCCAGAACTTAAAAATACTGCTCAAGACCGAGAAGGACAGGTCGTCGTTCGACGCGAACGTGAAACTGGACGACCTCAAGCTTCCCGCCTCCTCCAAAGTCTACGCGTGAGGTTTCGGCAAGCTAGCTTGCGTAAGGGTCGCTTACTCCGTTCCTTGTGGGAATAGGTCAGGTCAGAATCGGATGAACCAAGTTGCAGGCCGATTCTGAAACAAACTTGCCCCGCTTCTGACTTCCCCGTCACTCATTCCGAAGCGCCACCAACGGATCTACCCGCAAAGCCCGCCGCGCCGGAATGTAAGACGCCACCGTCGCAATCAGCGCAAGCACGAAAGCCACAACGGCAAACGTCGCCGGATCGACCACGCTCACCGAGTACAGCAGCTTCGCCATCAACCGGGTGAGCCCGAGAGAAGCTGCGCTGCCGATCACGATGCCCGCAGCCGAGATTTTCCCGCCCTGCGCCAGTACCAGCCGCATCACATCGCCGCGCTGCGCGCCCAGCGCCATCCGGATGCCGATCTCTCTCGATCGCTGCGCTGCCGAGTAGGAAATCACGCCGTAGATTCCGATCCCTGCCAGGACGAGCGCCAGCGCGCTGAACAGCCCGAGCAGGATGAGCGTGATGCGCCGCGTGGAAACCGAAGCGTTGACCACTTCCTGCATGGTGGCAATGCGAAAGATGGGCTGCTCTTTGTCAATCGAAGCGACAATCCCGCGAATGGCGGAAACCAGCGCGGTCGGTTCCTGGCCGGATTTCACCAATAGAACCATCCCATTCGACGCCGCCTGGCGGAACGGCACATAGACCTCGAGACGCGCGGGATTGGCTAGGCCGTACATCTTGGTGTCCGCTAGCACCCCCACAATCGTCACCCACGTCGCGCGGCCAGGCTCGTTGCCGAACGTGAACCGCTTGCCGATGGGGTCTGTTCCGGGGAACAGACGCTGCGCCAACGTCGAATTGACCATAGCCACCCGCGGAACGTTCTCCTGGTCCGCATGCGTGAAGCCCCGGCCCCGCAGCAGCCGAATTTCCAGCGTCTTCTCATAATCCGGACTGACGATGTGGATGTCGGGATGCGGGAAACTGCCCGGCTTGGGCAGGGGCATCCCTTCCACCGTAATGTCGGTGCGGTCGTGGTTGTCGGTGAGCGGAATCGCGGTCCCGACCGCCGCGGATTCCACGCCTGGCAACGCGCGGACGCGGTCCAGCGTTTGCTGCCAGAACGCGATCACCGCCGGGTCCTTGTCGTATTGCGCGGTCCGCAGGTCCATCTCCAGCTTCAGCACGTGCTCGGACCGGAAGCCGGAATCCACCGCTAGCAATCGATACAGGCTTTTCATCATCAGCCCGGCGCCCACTAGCAGAACCAGCGCCAGCGCCACTTCGCTGGTGGCCAGTAAACCTCGCGAACGATTCCGCGCACCGGCGCTGGTGGTCTTGCCTCCCTCCTTCAACTCCGCGTGCACATTGCCGCGCGCGGAATGGAGCGCGGGAGCCAGCCCGAACACCAACACCGACAACACCACCAGAGCGGCCGAAAACAGCAGGACGGCGCCATTCATGCCGACGCTCGCACCGGCCAGCGTGTCCGGCGGAATCAACCGCGCGATCGCCGGAATTCCCGCAATGGCCAAGCATACTCCGGCCACCCCGCCCAGCAGCGCCACCAGAAAACTCTCCGTCAGAATCTGGCGGATAATCCGCCCGCGGCTCGCCCCGATGGCGATTCGCAGCGCCATCTCCTGGGCCCGCACCGCACCGCGCATCAGGAACAGATTCGCCACATTCGCGCAGGCCACCAGAAGCACGAAGATCGCGGCTCCCAGCAGCACCAGCATGGCTGGGCGCACGTCGCCTGAGAACGCTTCACGGAGCGGCCGCAGGTTGACGCCGAATTGGTCATTGGCCTCGGGATACGCGCGAGCAAGTCCTGCCGCAAGGGTTTCCATTTCCGCGCGGGCTTGCTCCATCCGCACGCCCGCCGCCAGCCGCCCCACCACTAGCCCGTCGCCGCGGTCTCCCCTGTTGGTTGCGCTGTCGTTGTGCGTGGCCCACACGCCCATCGGCTCCATCACATCGCATTTCTCTACCCAGCGAAAGTCCTGCGGCAGCACTCCAACGATTGTCACCGTCTGGCTGTCCAGGCGAATCGTCTGTCCCATCGCGCTGGGGTCCGCGCCGAAACGCGACTGCCAGAGCGCGTAGCTGAGCAGAACTACCCTCGCGGCGCCGGCCTTTTCCTCGTCAGGGGTGAATCCGCGACCCATCACCGGCCGCACTCCCATCATGGGAAGAAAATTCGGCGAAACGGCGAGCCCGCCGATGTTCTCCGGTTGATTGCTGCCGGCCATGTTGAACTTGACCGGGTTCACCGCCGCCATCTCCGCAAACGAGTGGCTCTGACTTCGCCAATCCTGAAAATTCGGATAAGAGACGCTCACATCTCCCACCCGTGGCGTGGTCTCGTTGAGCAGGACCAGATGCGAGGCATCCCAGAAGGGCAGCGGCCGCAGCAGAATGCCGTAGACCACCGAAAATATCGCGGTGTTGGCCCCGATACCGAGCGCCAGCGTGAACAACGCGGCGGCCGCAAAGCCGGGCGATTTCAGCAGCGTCCGCCAGCCGTAGCGAAGATCCTGCACCAGCGTTTCCAGCAGCGAAACGCCGCGCGCGTCGCGGCATTCTTCCTTAACCTGTTCCAGGCCCCCGAAATCCATACGCACTTGCCGCTGAGCGGAGTCGCCGCTCATTCCTGCCTTCAGATACTTCTCGAGCTGCCGCTGGGAGTGAAACCGCAACTCCTCTTCCATTTCGGATTCAACGGTCCCCCTCCGCAAAACGGAACGCAGACGAAAGAACAAATCCTTCAGCATGGCAGAATCCTAGGCAGGGTCCAGCACTTGGGCTACGGCGGCCGTCAATTTCTGCCACGAATCCCTTTCCGTGGCAAGCTGCAGGCGCCCGGTCTTGGTGAGTTCATAGTATTTGGCGCGCCGGTTGTTGTCCGACGTGCCCCAGTGAGCCTTGATCCATCCTCGGCGCTCCAGGCGGTGTAGCGCCGGATAGAGCGATCCCTGTTGAATCTGCAGCACATCGCTCGACATCTGTTGCACACGCTCCGAAATGCCCCAGCCGTGCTGCGGTTCAAGCGCCAGCGTACGTAGGATCAAAAGATCCAGAGTGCCTTGCGGCAGTTCGATGCGTTCCTTCATCGGCTTTACGTTCCCGTTTCGCTTCTACAGGTGAGCATACCCGATCTCCTGTCGAAGCGCAAGGGGAAGGTGGTCTCGTCGCTACCCATTCAACTCCGACGCTATCGTCCAGGAGCGATCGGGCAGCATACGCCCGCGGGCGCGGCTCTGCACCGGAAGTGTCTGCGGCTCGTTCGTGGAAACGCAGGCGTTACGGCCTGCCAGAACATTCTCGATCCTTTCTGGACGTGGCCAAAAACGTGATCAGATTTTGCTCTCTTGGAGGCCCAATTGGCGGCCCTTTCGGAAGGCACCTAACCATGGCCACAGACTATCCTTTTCGGCCAGGCAGATTGATCCATCATATTACGCGGCTGTGGGCGTGGCGAACCGGACCAGCGTTTCGCGGTAGTTCCTCGACGATGTTATTGTCGATTGGCGAGCCCGGCTGGCGCAGGAAAAGCGTCAGTTTCGTCCAGTGATTCAGTAAATAGGAGATCGCTTTGCCCAGTCCGGAATTCGGTTCCGTCTTATGTTCCGCCAGTTGCGCTTCCATCCACTTATGGAGTCCATTCATCAAGGGCCCGCTGTGCGCCTGATGAAAGCGCAAACGTTCTTCCGGCAACAGTTCCCGTTCCCGCGACACGGCATCGTTGTGATAAACGCCGCCCAGAGTCTCCAGCACATACCGGCATTCTTCCGGAAAGTGATCGACCACCTCCACCACCTGCCGTCTTCCATGGGCGAGGCAGTTCGCGATCAGGGTTTCGATGCCCTTCGGCGTGTTGCGCGACAGCGCATCACACATCTGGATTGGCGCCGGCAGTTCGCGCGCTCGCTGTTTCAGAACCTCGGCAATGTTCTCGCCCGCATGCTTCCATCCGGTGAAAAATAGTGCGATGGTCCATGCACCCACCAGCGATACGATGCCGCTGGTGAAGGTCCCTGTCCGTTGTCGCCCGGTTCGCGGATCAATCGCAGAATGCGCATGCTGGTATCGTCGTTGTGCAGCACGCGACCTTGCGCCGCCTGCCGGATCAACTCCTCCAGCGCCAGCCGGAGTGGTTTCGCCGCGGCCGCCATGAGTTCCCACTGAGTGGCTGCGGGCAAAGGCATTCCCAGTTGGCCTTGCAGTCTTTCCAGCCGGTTAAATGGCACTCCAGTACCGTACTTCAGCAGGGCGATCATGGCTACGGCCGTCTCGTCGTACTTCTCCGGCCCCGCCGTCTCCGGTTCGTCAGCGGTGAAGACCTCCCCGCAGGCGTTGCAGCGCAGTCGTTCCATCTCAAACACGGTCGCTTCCAGCGGCGCGTGCCCCACGAACCTCACCAGCGTTGCCGGCTCCTTCTGGCGGTACACTCTTCCGCGGAGGCACTCCGGGCATGTGTCGCCGGAATGGAGCGTAGGGTGCGTGACGGCGACCTTATTTGCGCCATGAAACGCAGCGGCAGGATTGCGCCCATGACCGGCTGGAGCCGATTCGCTGGCATCTGAGGTGCCTGCCCGCGCTGTATCCGGCGGCAGAACGGCACTGGTTTTCTCCGTGCTCCGTTTCTGCAGCAGTCTCTCGGCCATAGCATGGAGCGCAGTCTTGAGCTTCTCGCCTTCCGATTAACTCAGCGGCGCGCGCTGGCTGCGATCGATGATCTGATCCAGTTCCTCTAGATTCACGTCGACCCGTCGTCTTCTCGTCATAACTGGCTGAGATACTCGCGGAAGCGCCGTGTCAGGGGCAAGCCGAGGATTTCTTTGATCGGGCGGTTGGGCTTATTGGTCTGATCGTTCTTGCCGCGCCCGGTGGTGAGACCGAGCCGTTGCCAGTTCGCCGCCCGGTAACAGGTCCCGCGAAAGCGACCGGGATCGATGAAAGTCTCCGCGAAGTAAATCGGGTGGCGGTACATCCGGTCCCAATCGTCTGAGAGTATCGCGGCCATACGGCCGAGAAGGTGTGAGGCCAGATGCGGAACACGGACCCAGGGGAGAATCAGAAACCGCGTGTTATAGGCGATGAAGCGGATGTTGCGTCGCCGCGCCTCCGCGCTCCAGCCGATGTAGCGGTCCCGGCTGCCCAGGTGCCGCGGCGCCGAACTCCACGCCAGGCACGCGATCGGACGGCCTTGCGCCCAGGCCAGATATTTCAAGTGCTCCCCGACTGGTTGTTCGTACTTTAAGTAATGATGCTGCTCCATCAGACTGTTGAACAGCGGCTCGTCGCCCGTGCGCCGTACCTGTTGCAACTCGATGGGTTGGAGTTGCTTGAGTGCGCTGGCGATCGGCGTCGTGTCGATCAGCATCGGCGCGGGAGTGGCACGCCGGACGAAGGGGTTGGGAGTTTTGAAACAGATGGGCGGTAATTCGATCTCACCGGCCCGGTGTAGCATGAGCAGCAAACCGCGGCAGACCATATCGCGTAACGCGCCGTTGGCCTGTTTCCACTGCCATGCTTCGCAGAGCTTCTCGGAAAGTCTGCGCCGGCTGGCTCCTGGATTCGCGGCAATCAACTGGCGAATTGAAGTGACATCGCCGGCTGTAACTACCCGCCCTCGATATCGCCACTCCGAAGCCATCTGCCGTCAGTGTGACAGAGTCGAAAATGGAACGTAAGTGTTTTTTCGCAATTTCTAGGAACTTACCGGCCGCCACGCCGGCGGGGCTTCCGCTTCGGGATTGCCGGCAGCCAGCAGTAACTGAGCTTGATGCGCTCGCAGCGTCCGTGCCGCTTCCGTGCCGCTTGGCCACCATTTGAAACGTCCCTTGGACAAGCGCTTGGTGGCAAGCCAAAACCCCTGGCCATCGTACTGCAAGACCCGGATGGCTGTGCCACGCCGCGTCCGGAAGATAAACAGATAGCCGGAAAAGGGGTCCGCGTTCAGTTTTTCCCGGCATAGCTGGGCAATGGCGTCGATACCCTTTCTTCCATCAATAGCCTCCACCGCAACCAGAATTCGCATCTGTGCCGCGATCTGAATCATCCTTCCATTTCCCGCCAAGCGCGCAGCAGACTTACCCAATCGGGCGGCGCCGACGCCTTCCATTGGATACGCATTTTCCGGCCACTAGGGCATTCAAAATCGATGGCATACTCGGCCAACGGCACCACATGCGGCGCGGTCAGTTCGACGAATGTCGGCTTGTTTGTCCTGCGTCGCAGGGCGGAAACTCCACCGAGCCGTCTCTTCAGCCCCATGTAGTCCAGCCGCAGCGGGTGCGCGACGGGATATATACCATGCTGTCGGGCCAACTCGACCGCCGCCTGCCACAACGGCTCGGGCAGCTTCGTCCGATGCGGCTGGGCGCTGCGGAATTGATCCAACTGGCCGCTGCAATTGGACGATCGCCTCAGGGATCGGTGGTGTGCTTTCCCGGTTCACGACCAGGGCGCCTCCGGCGCCTGACTGAACTTAGCAGGACGGGCTACACGGCGTCACGCACGTTTCCCGGAAACTCACGGAAGGCTGTTGGCGAGCGTGCGCGCGAGCGACCAAGATTGTGGAGTCCGCGTGGAGTCCACACCGCCCGGTTTTCACGTTTGGCGTCCATTTGGCGTCCAAATCTCTTACTCCTATCTCTTTTGTTTTCAGTAAACACTGTCTGTAAGTTATTGAT
>JBEKBK010000120.1:0-23094 GCA_050015435.1 Bryobacteraceae bacterium | reverse complement strand
TCAACCAGGACGTCACGGTGGAACTCGCACCTGGCGATGATCTTCACCTGGGTCACTATCTGCTCCACGTAAACGGCTATACCGAGGGCCGGGACGATAACAAGACGTGGCAGAGAATGGAAGTCGCCGTTTCGAAGGATGGGAACAACCTCGGCTTGCTCGAACCGGAGCGGGTCGTTTATACCGCGGTAAATCCGCCGCAGCCCGCCGCCAACGTCGCCATACGACGCCGTCTCAATGAGGATTTGTATCTGAACTTCGCGTCAATGTCGGACGACGGCAAGAAGGGCGTGGTTCAGGCGTATGTATTCCCGCTGGTGACGTGGATTTGGATCGGATATTACGTGGTACTGTTTGGCACGCTGATCTGCCTGGTCCCCAGCAAATCGCGGCTGATCTACCCCCGCACCGAAGTCGTGCGGATCGCAGGGAAACATGCAAAAGTGGAAGATTAGCCTGCTGGCTGCGGTTCTGGCCGCGAACTGCCTCGCACAGACGGCGGCGGACCTGGTCGCCCCGCAGGTAACCCGGGTAGCGGACAAGCTGAAATGTTCCTGCGGCTGCAATCTGACGATGGCGTGCTTCATGCCCCCCGCGGGGCAATGCGGTACCTGTCGCATCGGGAAAGAAAAGATCATCGCGATGCAGGCGCAGGGCAAATCCGATCAGCAAATCCTGGATCAATTTGTCCAGGACAATGGCAAGGACGTTCTGGCAATCACGCCGGGCGTGGTCGGCTTTGTAACTCCCTATGCGGCGCTCGCGCTGGGACTCGGAATCGTTGCATTTGTGATCCGGCGATTCAGACAGCCCCCAACAGCTACCGCTCCGCAAGTCGATCCGGCAACCATCGAGCGCATCGAGAAGGATCTGGCGAAGCTCGACTGATGACACTGATCGCCGCCGTCATCGTCGTCGTGGCCGCCACGACGTTGTTTACGCTTTCAATTCGAACCAAAGATCTTCCCAAACCGGACCCGGTCTCGCCTACGTATCATCTCGAAGAGCGCAAGGCCCGGATTTATGAGAACCTGCGCGACTTGCAGTTCGAGTATCGCGTGGGCAAGCTTTCCGACGCCGACTATCAGCGGACAAAGCTCTCGTTGCAACAGGAACTGGCGGGAGTGCTCGCCGAGATCGATCGCATGGCTCCGCCGACGGGAGCGAAACACGTGGTCCATGCAGCGGCCAAAGCTGCGGCGGCGCCGCAAGCCGCGCCAAAACCCGCGCCGGCCGTTGGCGTCGTTTGCCCGCATTGTGGCGCAAATTTCGCGAATCCGATGAAGTTCTGCGGCGAATGCGGAAAGGCCATGGCATGAGACTTATCGTCGGGCTGCTCGTCTCTTCCTGCCTGCTCCTCGCCGGCGTGGACGGAACTGTGTTCAACGCGACTACCGGCCAGCCGCAGCCCTTGGTTGCCGTCAGCCTGGTTCAACCCGGAGCGAGCGGGATGCAGACGCTCGGCAGTGCGAAGTCCGACGCCGAAGGAAAATTCAAAATTGACAAGGACTATCCGCCGGGTCCCGCGCTGGTGCAGGCGTTTTATCAGGGCGCGACGTACACCATGGTCCTCACACCAGGCACGCCCACCAGCGGGCTACGCGTGGACATTTACGACTCGACCAAGGATTCCGGTAGCGCGAAAATCGCGCAGGACATGCTGATGCTTGAGCGTACGGCCGACGCGCTCCAGATCCGCGAAACGGTGTTCCTGCAGAATGACACCAAGATGACGTTTCAAGATCCGGCCAAGGGATCCGCACGTTTCTACCTGCCTCCGTCGGTCGAAGGCAAAGTGCAAGTGACCGTCAATCCGCCGGGTGGCATGCCGATTCAGCGTCCCGCGGAGAAGACCACGCAACCAGATATTTACAAGGTGGTTTATCCTGTCAGGCCGGGCCAGACCAGCTTCGACATCAACTATTCGCTGCCCGCCGCCGAGAAGTTTTCCGGCAAGAATCCCCACCCCGGCGTTCCCATCGACCTGGTTACCCCGCCGACAGTGACGCTCTCCGGCGACGGCCTCCAGGCTCTGGGGCAGGAGCCGAAAACGCAGGCGCGCGTCTATGGGTTCACGGGCGATGGAGCCCTTCCGTCCTATAACTTGACCATAGAGGGCACGGGCTCGCTGCGCAGCCCCGAAGCCACGCAGGACGAGGATACCGGATCGCCGAAAGTCGAGGAAGCCCCCGCGCGCCTTTATTCCCAGCTCCCCTGGGTGCTGGGCCTGACGCTTGGAATCCTCTTCCTCGGCGGCGCGCTGCTCTATCGAAAGGGCACGGCGTGAACGCCCTCGAAGTTGAAGGGGTCTGGAAATACTATGGCGACTTCCCTGCCCTGCGAGACGTCGGCTTGCAGGTGACGCCTGGTTCGACCGTGGCGTTGCTCGGCCGCAACGGAGCCGGCAAAACCACTCTGCTGCGCATCATCGCGGGATTGGGCAAGGCAACGAAGGGCAACGTGCGCGTTCTTGGTCAGAATGTGCGCGAGGAAAACGCCCGGCGGCGGATCGGTGTGCTGGGCCATGGCATTTCGCTTTACGATGAGCTGTCCGCCACCGAGAACCTGGTGCTCTTTGCAAAGCTGTACGGTTTGGACGAGCCGCGCAAAACGGCTCATGCGTGGCTCGAACGCACCGGACTCGAGCGGGTCAGCGACGGGCTGGTGCGCGAGTTCTCGCGCGGGATGCGGCAGCGCCTGGCGGTAGCTCGCGCGTTCCTCCACGAGCCGGACCTGTTACTGTTCGACGAGCCGTTCACCGCGCTCGACGATCGGGCGATCGCGGTGCTGCAAAGCCTGCTTTCCGAGGCGCACGCCCAAGGGCGGACGATCGTGATGTCGACGCATCAGCTTCGCGAAGCGCTCGAGATCGCCACGCACGTGGCGCTCATCCGCAAGGGCCAGATCGCCTACTCCGGCGACCGAACGCAGGAGATGGTCGACGATACGGGCTGGCTCTATCGCCACTACGAGGACAACTGAGCGTGCAAGCCTCGGAGCAAAGCGCCGTAGCTTATCCAGCCGTTAGAGCGGCGGGCAATCCCCTGGCGATCTACGTCCGGCAGGTGTTCACCATCGCCGCGAAGGATCTGCGCTCGGAGCTTCGCACCAAAGAAGCCATCAACGCGTCGTTCGCGTTTTCGATGGTCATTCTGGTTCTGTTCAGCTTTGCCTTTGATCCGTCCGCGGAAGAGATTCAAACGTTCTCGGGTGGGCTGCTGTGGCTGGTTTACTCGTTCGCCAGCGCGCTGGTGCTCAACCGGAGCTTCGCGCGGGAACTGCAAAACGATTGTCTGGACGCGCTGCTAGCCGCGCCCTTGCCGGCCTCCGCTCTGTTCTTTGGCAAGGCTTTCGCGAACTACGCACTGCTGCTGGCGGTGGAGTTTGTGTGTCTTCCGGTGTTTGGGTTGTTCTACGGAGTCCAGTGGACGCCCCAGTTCTGGGCATTGGCGCTTGTGCTGATACTCGGAACTTGGGCGCTCACGGTAATTGGAACCATCTTCAGCGCGCTCACGGTCAACCTTCGTCTAAGGGAGTTGATGCTGCCGACGTTGGTCTATCCGTTGTTGATTCCGGCGCTGATGTCGGCCATGACGCTCACTACGGATCTGCTTTCCGGGTTCCGTTTGGGTCCCGATAACATGCTTTGGATAAAGCTTTTGGTAGCATTCGATGTGGTCTTCACGGCGGTCGCCGTGGGGATGATCGATACTGTTCTGGTGGGGTGAACTCTAATGCGCAACAAAATCCTCTACGTCCTGGCCGCCGTCGCAGCGGTCTTGCTGGTGCGAAACCTTTACGTCACTCTCCTCGTTTTAGGCGATGAGGCGAACCAGGGGGCCATCTGGCGGGTCTTCGTGTTCCATTTCCCTGCGGGGATCCTGGGCCTGAGCGGGTTCGTGATCGGCACGGTGTTCAGCGCCATCTATCTGGTGAAGGGAGACCTGCGCTACGATTCCATCGCCGCCGCGATCAATGAAGTGTCGCTGGTATTTGGGGCAATCGTGCTGGTAACGGGCAGTATCTGGGCGCGGATCATCTGGGGAGTTTGGTGGGCCTGGGAAGCGCGTCTGACGTCGATGCTGATCTGCTGGTTGATTTTCGCGGGCTATCTGATGCTGCGCCGTGCGATTGAAGAACCCACGCAGCGCGCGCGCCTGTCTGCGGTGGTAAGCGTGTTCGGCGGCATCGACGCTGTGATCGTTTACAAATCCATCGAGTGGTATCGGACGCTGCATCCGGGTCCGGTGCTGACCATTCGCGGCGGCGGTGGTATGCCCCCGGGCTGGCAGGAGACCGCCTACTGGAACGTGCTGGCCTTTTTATGCCTGTCCATCGTCATGGTAATGGTACGGATGCGGCAAGAGAATATCTCCCGCGAAATCGATTCGCTGCGGCGCATGGCTCACGCGTACTGATCGCAAAATAGAAACCCATGGACCCTCGCAACGCTACTTACATGTTTTACGGCTTAACCGCCGCATGGTTGATTGTCGTGGTGTACCTGGTGTTCCTGGCCATGCGTGAACGCAGGCTCTACCGCGAACTCGAGCGCGTCCGGAAGATGGTCGAACAAGAACCGGCTAAATCTCCGGATAGAACTCAAAGAACGCATCCAGGGACTGCTCCAGTTGAGCCCGAATCTCCGACTCACCGCCCTCGATGAGGTGCATCGCCACGCGCGCGGTTTTGCCGCTCTTGAGACGAACTTCGGCTTCCGTCACCTGATCGATTTCCTCTGACGGGAGCAGCCGCATTCCGTAAATCAGCGCCAGTTTCGCCATAGCAGCCTATTGCCTGGTCAAAACGTAGACCATGTCGAACTCGCCCTGAGGCGCGGCGACATGCCAGTCGTCCGTCAGCGTGGCACCGTCGTCAGACAGCGTCCACTTTTGGATGAGGCTGAGATCGTTTCCCTGGACGCTGGCTTTCAGCTTGATCACCAGGGCGTCGCCCTCCCACGCCGCGGCGGCCTTGGCGTCGGCACCGAACAGATTGATGGTCGTCTCCTTGCCATCCGTGGTGAACTTCATAGTGCCACTTTGGTCGCCGCGCGGCCCGCCGGTCCGCTCCTCGGTGATGGTCAAGTCGGGATCGTGGTACTCCACTTTGCGTGTCATCGAAGCCAGCGCAGGCATCGGGCCAAGATTGCTCTTGCTGGCATCGAGCTTCCAGATGCCATTAAAGTTCGGCTTATCCGCGGCCGTGGCGAAAGTGGCGGCAGCCGCGAGAACTAACACGGCCTTGATCAGATTCTGCATGCGTCTCCTTACGCGAAGCTATTGCTTTTCGAACACGAGTTTGATGTCGGATTCCCGCTGCGGCAAGACGATGTGGCTGTTGATGATCAGGACTTTGCCGCCGCCGGAAAGGGTCCAGGTTTCGGAGGACTTCACCTCGGCTCCCTGAAAATTACGCACGCTCTGAATGACGAGATTGCCGCCTTGCCACTTCGCGGTGCCTTTGGCCTCGCCACCTGTCATCTTGTTTACGCATTCCTTGCCATCGGTGGTGTACTTGAGTTCGGACCTGGTCTCGCCCTGCGCACCCTTCTGGTAGGAGGAAATCTCCAGCGACGGTTCCACGTGCTTGATGGTCCGGGTCATGACTTCGGGCGCGGGAACACCGCCGTAGTCGCTCTTGGCGGCATTCAGTTTCCACTCGCCGCTCAAATTCGGCACACTCTGCGCTTGGATGATTCCTGCCAGAAATACGCTGAGAAAAGCAGATACAGCTACACGTTCCTTCATTGGTGATGATTCCTCAGACGTAATTCGGCAGACGCTCCTGAGTATAACAGGGCGAAAAAACCGTACTACCGTGGGCGTTGTGGCTCGAAACTAATGCCCAAGCGCTGTAGCCGCCGCTAGACGCTCGAGCGTCTGCGGCCCCTACCGACCCGCGAATCGGACGATTTCAAGCCGCAGATGAACGCCGATGAACGCTGATAAGCAAATTATTCTTCATCTGCGTCCATCGGCGTTCATCTGCGGCAGGATGGCCTTGGACTTTTCTTATAGCACAGCGTTTTGCTAAACCTCGGCAGATTACAGGCTACCAGGGCGACTAAGGTAAATGTGGGTCTGAACGGTCGATCAGCCGATGTGCTATCCTAACAACGAACTAAACGATTAAGAACAGACGAGGAGTATCGATTTCCGAATGGCTCTGGCGAGAGAAGCAAAGATCAGCGTGATTTCACAATTCCGGGTCCACAAGTCGGATACCGGATCGCCAGAAGTGCAGGTAGCCATCCTGAGCCGGCGTATTTCCGAACTGACGGAGCATTTCAAGACTCATAAGAAGGACCATCATTCCCGCAGAGGGTTGCTGCAAATGGTGGCACGCCGACGGCGGTTGTTGGATTACCTGCGTAGCCGCAGCCCAGAGCGTTATAAGACGCTGATTCAAAGTCTTGGCATCCGGCGCTAGCTTTCGGATTCGATTCTCGAGAACCGGTCACGGGACCGGGTCCCCCATAGAGATCCACTCCAGTCTCCTCTTGATCAAAACTGGCCGGTCGCGACCGCGTGTCGGCGCGGCCGAGTCTTGATTAAAGGACGTTTCCAAACATGTTGCATTCAGTTGAAATCGATCTCGGGGGCGGCAGGACTGTTACGCTCGAAACCGGGAAGATCGCCAAGCAGGCGAACGGGGCGGTCATCGTGCGCTCCGGTGATTCAGTGGTTCTCGTGACCGCGTGTACCGCGCCGGAACCCAAGCCCGGCGCCGGGTTTTTCCCACTCACCGTGGATTATCGCGAATACACCTATTCCGCCGGCCGTTTTCCCGGCGGATTTATCAAGCGCGAGGGGCGCCCCACCGAGAAAGAAATCCTGACCAGCCGGTTGATCGACCGGCCCATCCGGCCGCTGTTCCCCGAAGGTTATTCCCACGAGACCCAGGTGATCGGCATGGTGCTCTCCGCCGACCCTACGCGTGATCCCAGCACTCTGGCGATCATTGGCGCCGGCGCCTCGCTGGCGATTTCCGATATCCCGTTCCAGCACATTCTGGGCGGCGTGAGAGTCGGCTTGATCGATGGGAAGATGATTGCCAATCCGACTTATGAAGAGTCCAAGTCCGCCAAGGTGAACATCGTGGTGGCGGGCACCGAGGGCGGAATCGTGATGGTGGAATCCGGGTCCCAACAAGCTTCGGAAGCCGAAGTTCTTGCCGCGATTGAGTTCGGCCACGACTGCTGCAAGAAGATCGCGGCCGGGATTAAGAAGCTGGTCGCGAAGGTCGGCAAGGCTAAAGCCGCATATAACCCGCCAGCCATCAACCAGTCGCTGTACGATCAGATCTCCACCGCGGTCCGCAAAGAACTTCAGGACGCGATGAACACGCAGAAGTACGAGAAGCTAGAGAGCTACGCGCGGGTGGACGCCTGCAAGAAGAAGGCGATCGAGGCGATCCCCGAAGAGCAGAAGGCGGAAGCCGGCAAGCTATTCGACGCGCTCAAGGAGCGGATCTTCCGTGACCAGATGCTGAAGGATAAGCGCCGGCCAGACGGGCGCAAGTTCGATGAGATTCGCAACATCGACGTCGAAGTCGGGGTGCTGCCGCGCACTCACGGCTCCGCATTGTTCACGCGCGGCGAAACACAAGCCCTGGTGACGGCCACGCTCGGCACCAAGGACGATGAGCAGCGCATCGAACTGCTTGACCCGACCGAAACCTCCAAGCGCTTCATGCTGCACTACAATTTCCCGCCATTCAGCGTAGGCGAAGTCGGATTCATGCGCGGAGCCGGAAGGCGTGAGATTGGCCACGGCGCATTGGCGGAACGAGCTTTGGCGGCGGTCATTCCGGACGACAAAGCGTTTCCGTACACCATGCGAGTGGTGAGCGACATCATGGAGTCGAATGGATCGAGCTCGATGGCGTCGGTTTGCGGCGCGACGCTCGCGCTCATGGACGCGGGTACCCCGATTTCCTCACCGGTGGCGGGCATCGCCATGGGATTGGTGATGGAGGCCAAAGACTACGCCGTCCTGACCGATATCGCCGGAGCGGAAGATCACTACGGTGACATGGATTTCAAGGTCGCCGGCACCAAGGCGGGCATTACCGCGCTGCAGATGGACATCAAAGTCCCGAACGTGACGCACGCGGTATTAAAAGAAGCACTGGAGCAGGCGCGGAAGGCGCGGTTGTTCATCCTGGACAAGATGAACGCGGTGATTGATATGCCACGCACCATCCTGTCGCCGTACGCACCGCGTATCTTCTCACTCAAGATTCCAACCGAGAAGATTCGCGAGCTGATCGGGCCCGGCGGCAAGGTGATTCGCGGAATCGTCGAGCAGACCGGCTGCAAGATCGATGTCGAGGACGACGGCAGCGTGAAGATCTTCTCCTCCGACGGCGCGGCCGCGGATCGCGCGATTCAGATGGTGACGGATATCTGCGCGGTGGCTGAAGTGGGCAAGACGTATCTGGGCAAAGTCGTGCGAATCGTCGATTTCGGCGCGTTCGTCGAGATTTTCCCGGGCACCGATGGGCTGCTGCACATTTCCGAGATTTCCGAGAATCGGATCAAGCAGGTGCGGGATGAGCTGAACGAGGGCGATCAGATTCTGGTGAAAGTTCTGGCGCTTGAGGGCAACAAGATCAAGCTCAGCCGCAAGGCGATCTTGAAAGAGCAGCGCGAGAAGCTCAAGAAGGAAGAGACCGCGACGACGAAGGCCGTCTAGACCCAACAAGGGGACAGTTATTCCGTGCGCAGGGCGGTCACCGGATCCACGGCCATCGCCCGGCGCGCCGGAAACCAGCAGGCCGCGATCGCGACCACCATCATCAGCGCAATCGCCAGAGTGAAGGTGAGCGGGTCCCGGGCGCTCACTCCGTAAAGAATCTGCGAAAGGAACTTTCCTCCCGCCAGGGTCATGGCAATTCCCGCGGCCATCCCGATGGCCAACAGCATGCCGGCCCGGCTGAACACCACCCTTAGGACCTGAGCCGGAGCCGCGCCGATCGCCATGCGAATGCCGATCTCTCGCGTCCGGCGCGACACCGCGTAGGCCATCACACCGTAGACTCCGGTTGCAGCCAAGACCAACGCCAACAGACCGAAGGCGCTCAGTACATATGCCGCAATTTTCGCTGGCAGGAGCGCGAGGCCGAGTTGGTCGGTCATGCTCCCGACGTCTGTGACGGTGATGCCTGGGTCGATTTCGAGCACGGCGCGCCGCAGTAACGCGGCCGCTGCATGCTCCGGCATTAAAGAGCGCGCCACGATGGAGGTTTCGAGCACAGTGGATTGTTCGATCGGAGTGAATACGGCAGGGGCCGGCGATTCTCCGAGAGACCGGAACTTTCCGTCTTCCACGACTCCCACGATTTCGCGCCACTGTGTGCTCGCAGCGCCATAGCGAAATCGTTTGCCAATCGGGTCTTCGGTACCCAGCATCTGCCTCACGAAGGCTTGGTTGACGATTACCACCCGCGCGGCGCCGTCCTTATCGCGGTCATCGAAGTCGCGGCCCGCGAGAAGCTTGGTCCGCGCAGCGGTAAGGTAGCCGGGACCAACCCAGTACATGGCGGCCATCGACACATCAGCGGCCCGAGGCACGGGTTTCCCCTCCACGTAGATCGAACTGTTGCTCATGCCCTGGAGAGTCATCGGTAAGGCGTTGATCAGCCCCGCGGATTGGATTCCGGGAAGATCACGGACCTTCTGGATCGCGCGGCGCTCAAACTCACGCGCGCGTGCACGATCGTAGCCTTGAAGTCCAAGATCGAACGAAACCGTCGCAGCATGTTGCGGGTCGAATCCCAGATTGAGAGTCAACGCATGTTGCAGACTTCGCACCACTAAGATGGAGCCGATCAGCAGCACCACCGAAAGAGCGATTTGCGCCGTGACCAGCGCATCGCGCAAATGCCAGCCCGGTAGTCGTTCAATCAGAGCGTCATTCTTCAACGCGGACGCGAGGCCGCTGCGCGTCGATTGCAGCGCGGGAATCAAACCGAAGAACAGACCGGTCAGGACGGATACGACCAAGGCGAAAATCAGGACCGGCGTATCGATCGTTACTGTGGGAATCACGGGAACATCAACCGGAGGACGCCATGCCGCGAACAGATCCGTGAGCCATTTAGCCAGCAGCAAACCGGCGCCGCCTCCGAGGATCGAAAGCAGCACGCTTTCCGTAAGCAATTGGCGTATCAGATCTCCGGAACTTGCGCCTAGCGCCAGGCGAATGGATGTCTCCTTGCGGCGGTCCGACGCCCGGGCCAGCAACAGGCTTGCCAGGTTGACGCAAGCGATCAGCAGCACCAGCGCAGCCACGGCCATCAACACGGCGGCAAATCCTTGAATCGCCCCCCGAAAGAATGTCCCAAAGAGACCCACGGGCGAAAGAACGATCTTCATTCCGTCGTTCGCATCCGGATATTCGCGCCCGAGTTGTGCGGCAATCGCGTTCAACGCGGATTCGGCCCTAGGCATATTCACGCCAGGCTTCAGACGCCCGAAGACAAAATAATTCGCCCCGCGCCGCTCGTCAAGGCTGTTGGCCATGGGCTCGATCTGCGGATCCATTTCCATCGGGACCCAAAGATCCGGCGAGAAGATCATTTCGGTTCCGTTAAAGCCAAGGGGAGCGACTCCGACCACGGTGAAGTCCAGCCCGTTGAGCTTGATTCGCCGGCCAACTATGTTCTGGTCACCGCCGAAACGCGTCTGCCAGCAGTTGTAGCTGATCACGATCACGGGATGACCGCTGCGTATCTTGTCATCATCGGGGCCTAGAACGCGTCCCCGCAGCGGGCCGACTCCTAGAACCTGGAAATAGTTCCCGGTGACAAGGTAGGCCCACAGGCGAACATTGTCGCCCCCACCGCTGAAGCTGACCGCCGCAGGTCGGAACGATGCCAAACCGGAGAGCACGTCGTTGCGATCCCGAATATCCTTGTAGTTCGGATAGGAGAGGACCGGCAGCTCCGTCTTAAAACTACGGAGATTCAGGAAGACGAGCTCTTTGGGCCGCTCCACCGGCAGCGAGCGAAACAGAACCGCATTCACTGCGCTGAAGATCGCGGCGTTCGCCCCGATGCCGAGAGCCAGCGTGAGAATCGCGGTGAAAGCGAAGCCTGGGCTCTTACGCAGCCGCCGGAGAGAGACGATCAGGTCCTGTCGAAGCCGGTCCATGCTTCTACCGTACGACGAGCAGGCGGAAATAGTTCAGGATTTTGGCGGGGGCAGCTTGAACTCGACGTGCCGCTCCTCGTTGAGCTGCCGCGAGAATTCGCGATCCACCAGATCGAGTGTCGCACGATTATGGCTGCCCTCGGTGGTGATGTAGTTGAGGGTGTCGCCTTCCACCCAATACGCCAGTGCGGGAAAAATCGTGTGATCCTTCATGGCCACCAGGTAAATGGTCGGCGGAGCATCCGGCGCGGCCACCTGGTTGTCGTAGGGATGCGTGGGCGTTTCGTACCTTCTGACCGTCGAATCCGGCGGAGGGGCCATGGGAACATCGGGCCGATAGTTCTGATTGATGATCACCACAGGAGATTGGTTGGGATCGGCGTAACCAGGATCGCCGTTGTAGGGATAGCCGGGCGCCGACTGCGCGTAGCCCTGAGCCGAGGGATCGTAGCCGTATCCATACGCTGGAGGCGGTGCATCAAAACCCGAATAGTAGCCGCCATAATACACAGGGTAGGGAACGATCACCGTTCGTGAGTGCTGGGGATGTGCGGCGGGCGGCGGTACGGGAATATGTCCGGGTCCGGTGGCAACTCTATTAATCGGAGGAAGCGATTTGCCAAACGAGCCGAAGCTCGGGCCCGGCTGCGGTTGGGCAAAAGCCCCCGCACCAGCTACGAGCAAAATGACGATCGGCCGCATAAAGCCCTTCTTCAAGTGTAGACGTTTTCTGGGCCGGAGGAGTTGCGGGTACTGGGCGGCTCAAAATTGATAGAGCATCATGTAAACCACGACGCCCGTCACGCTCACGTACATCCATATCGGAAAGGTCCATCTGGCGATACGGCGATGGCTGTCAAACCTCTTCAGGAGACCGCGGCGCAGCGTGATAATGGCCAATACGGGAACGGTCGCGGCGAGCACCGTGTGCGTGGACAGGATGGTCAAATAGATGACGCGAAGCGCGCCCGTGTGGGGATAATGCACCGATCCCACGTGCCAGTGATACACGAGATAGCAGACCAGGAAAACGATCGAGACAGCGAACGCCGTGAGCATAATCCGGCGATGCGCGTCGCGCCGTCCGGTTCGGATTGAGTAGTAGCCGGTACCCAAAAGTACGGCCGATGTGCCATTGAGCGTGGCGTTCACCGCCGGCAGATCGTGTATGCCGATCAAAGGCTTTCCTTGAGCAGGTTCTTCGCGTCAGATACAAGGCGCGGGATCGCGTCGTCGTCCGACGTCAGGTAAAAACCGCGAACGCGAGAGGCGCGGTCGATCAACACGAATCGCGTGGAATGTTCCAGGCTGCCGTTGACGTCGCCCAGCATGAAAGCTTTGCGGCTTAGATCATTCAAGGTCTCTTGCGAACCGGTCAGGAAGAACCATCGGCCCGGCTGCGCCTGGTAGCGATTCGAATATCCTGCCAGCACTTCAGGAGTGTCCCGCTCCGGATCGACGGTGAAAGACACTAATTTGACTCCGTCTGAACCGGCTAACGCGGTCTGCACCTCGTGCATCTGCGCGCTCATCCTCGGGCATGGGCCGCTGCAATTGGTAAAGATGAAATCCGCGATCCAAACTTGTCCGCGCAGAGCGGCGGCGCTGTCGAATTTCGCGCCCGTCTGATCGGTCAGGGTAAAATTCGGAACGACTGAATAGGTCTGAAGATCGGCATGCGCGGCGCAGCCGGTCAGCAGCAGCGCGCTACAGACGAGTCCGGTCCAACAACAAGAGGCCATAAAGAAGGGGAAGATAAACCACGCTTGCGAGCAGCACCTGACGCGCCCGCAACCGGCTAAACTCGAGCGCGACGCGAGCGCCTACATACAAGAACGCCAGGCCGAGCGCCAGGGCGCCGAAAAGATACAAGTTTCCCGCCATCGCCGCGAATTTCGGCAGCAGACTGATCGGGATCAAGACGAACGAGAAAAGCACGATGCGCCGCGCAGTGGAGTCGCCCTTGGGCTCAACCACTGGGAGCATGCAGATACCAGCCCGCGCGTAGTCTTCGCGATACATCCAGGCGATGGCATAAAAGTGCGGGAACTGCCACAAGAAGAGGATTGCGTAGAGAATGCCGGCGTCCCAGTTCAGCAAGCCCGCAGCCGCGGCATAGCCGATCAGCGGCGGCATCGCACCGGGGATCGCGCCGATCGTGGTCGACACTGGCGTCCGCCGCTTGAGCGGCGTATACAAGAAAAGATAGTTGGCGAGCGTAAATAATCCGAGCATCGCTGTCAGCGGATTAACGCCGAACCAAAGCTCGGCAAATCCGAGCACGGAAAGGACGACGCCGAATCGCCTGGCGGAAGCCGCCGTGATACGGCCCGACGGAATCGGGCGCGCTCTGGTGCGGTGCATCAGCCCGTCCCCATCGCGTTCGTACCACTGATTCAGCGCAGCCGTGCCGCTGGCGATAAGGCCTGTACCGACGATGGCGTTCAGCAGTATGAACCACGTCCAGGGATGTCCGACATGCGTCCCACACAGGAAGCCGATGGCCATGCTCATCAGGATGAAGAAGGTAATCCGAGGCTTGGTCAGCTCGATGTATTCGCTCCACCGCGATGGGTTCACAGGTTCACCATCGTGCAGTGTGGCGGGAAAAATTCCATAGGGGTAAGAACCGCTTCAACCATTGTACGCTACTTGTTTGGCTCGTACGTCGAGGGCTGTTCAACCTTTTCGGGCCGGGCGTATTGCTTTACAGCTTTCTCTAATATTGTGCCCTCCGCGATACGCCTCGGTCCCTCGTGAAGATAGAATATGTCTCCCGGACTAAATTGGTGATGCGAGTTGCAACACCAGAACGTGATCTCCACGTCGGCTTGGTCTCCGGGCGCGATCGTGTTTGGTGCGTCCATGAAGACGGCACTGTGGAAGTTCCCTCCACCCGTCGTGAGGTCCGGTCGATAGTTGGCAAACGTCCACCGAATAGGTGCACTTCGGCCACCTTCTTCAGTTGTAAGAAACCTGACGCGCACTCTATAAAATTCGACGGGATCCAACATCACCGGCATGCTTGAAATCACTCCGACCAAACTTCCAAAACGATCCCACTTCCGCTTACTTGGACAAGCGAACACAGATGATGGAATGCTCGTTCCGAGCATACAGCCGCCCGTCGGCGATTGCTGGATACGACCGCACCACCGCCTTCAAAATCGCCGCGTGGGCCACGGGCTTAAATTCCTTGGGCGTCGCCGGTGCCAGCAGCAGTTCGCCATTCTCACGCAGAACCAGCAGCCGGTCTCCGGCCAGCGTCACGGTACCCGCGCCGAATCCATCCAGGTCCCACATGACCTTGCCGGTCTTCAATTCGACACTGCGGAGAGCCTGCCCTTCCTCCTGACGTCCGTGGAAACCGTATAAATACCCATCGAAATACACACAAGTCGAATAATGATTCGACATGGACTCGTCGTTCGACCAGATCTTGCGATATTGCGAACCATTCACTTCAAACAGCACTGCGCCGGCTCCGTAACTGGCGGAGACGAACACCTGGTTTCCAATAACCAGTGGAGTGGCCGCATTCACCGACGCCGAATTGCGCGATCGCCACGGAAAAGAGAAACGAACCTGGCCATTCGACGGGTCAAGGTCCACCACTCCTGCGCGGGTTAAGAAAAACGCGTGGCGTTCTCCGCCGATTGTCGCGACGGACGGGGACGAATAGCTGGCTTCATCGTTGGTGGCTTTCCATAACACGTTGCCGGTCTGCGCATCAAACGCCACGATTCCGGCTCCGGGGCCGCCCACATGCACCAGCACGCGTCCATCATCCACCAGAGGGGAGCCCGCTGCCCCGAACCACCCCTTCTTGACCTTGAAGAGTGCATTCGTTTCCACGGCCCAGCGTTTCTTCCCGGTGGTGAAGTCGATGGCGCTCAGGACGCCTTGCGCGCCGAACGTATATATGGAGCCCGCGGCCACTACCGGGGCGGAACGCGGGCCTTCGTCAAAACCGAAATCATCCCGATAAGTGGTCCGGTAGAAGTAGGACCAAACCTTTGCCCCAGTCTTCGCGTCCAAGCAGTCAACGACTTCATTCTCGCCGATACGATGGAACAGGATCAGCTTACCGCTCGCGACCACGGGCGAGGCGAAACCTTCGCCAACGTCTTTCCGCCAGACCACAGGCAGGCCGGACGCCGGCCAGGATGGCGAGATATCATTTCCCGAGTAGACGCCGTTGCGATCCGGACCGAGAAATTGAGGCCAATCCGCAGCCGAGGCCAGCGTAAAATAAGCGACGAGCAGTCCGAAAAGTCGCAGAATCATCCAGCTATAGTATAGAGATTGCCAGACGGCTCCGGAGGGGACCTCAATGATGCTGAGACTGACACTCATCGTGGTATTTTGTGTCGCAGCCACTCATGCCCAAACGGTTCGAGGCGTCATTGAGGGCGTCGTCGCCGATCCAGCGTCTCAGCCGATCCCGGGCGCGGCGGTGACTCTCACCAGCGACCAGACCGGCTCCAAGCGCACCGTCACCTCCAACGCGCAGGGTGAATTCACCATCCCCTTGGTTCCGCCAGGGACGTATGTGATCCAGTCGGCAAAGGACGGATTTCGTGACGTCCCGCGAAGGCTTACTCTGGAAGTCGATCAGGAAATCCATGTGGACCTGCGCATGTTGGTCGGTTCGCCGGACGTCGTAGAGATTCCCTCGATCCAGCCTCTGCTTCGTACAGAAACGTCCGCCATGGGCGGCGTGATTGACAACCAAATGGTGGTGGGGCTGCCGCTCGATGGACGCAACTTCTATCAGCTCAGTCTGCTGTTGCCGGGCGTAGCTCCCTCCGCGGAAGGATCGGCGGGATCGGTGCGCGGCGCTTTTTCGATCGAAGTAAATGGCGTCCGTGAGGACGGTAACAACTTTCTACTGGACGGCGCCTACAATGGCGATCCGAAACTGAATGGCGTGAGCGTGACTCCGTCGGTGGATGCGATCCGCGAGTTCGAAGTCGCGACCTCCACGTACGACACCAGCTTCGGCCGCAACGCGGGCGGGCAGGTCAACGTGGTCACGCGCAGCGGAGGTAATCAGTTCCACGGCACGGCGTACGAATTCTTCAGCAATGCCGCGCTCAACGGTACGAATTTCTTCGCGCCGGCGGGAGAGCCCACCCCCAGGTATCAGCGCAATCAGTTCGGCGGCACCCTCGGAGGGCCGCTCGCGAAGAACCGCAGCTTCTTCTTCGTGGATTACCAGGGCACGCGCAGCAATGTGGGCCAGCCTCTGGTGACGAACGTGCCGACCGCGGCGGAACGCATCGGCGACTTTTCGCAGAGCAGTCTGCTTCCCATCGATCCGACTACGGGCCAACCTTTCCCGGGCCTGAAAATTCCCTCGTACTACATGAGCCCCATCGGACTGGCGATTGCGGCGCTGTATCCTTTGCCGAACCGGAACGTCTCGGGCGCTAATTATGTCTCGGCGCCCATTGAAACCGACAATCAGAACCAGTTCGACGTGCGCCTGGATCACAAATTGACGCAGTCTGACGACCTCTTCACGCGCTACAGCTTTATCGACGACGCGCTTTTCGATCCATTCGGCGGCTCGGGCTTTTCCAGCGTTCCCGGGTATGGATTGAATATTCCGAGCCGCTCGCAGAATGTGGCGCTGGGCGAAACGCATATCTTTACTCCGGCGCTACTCAACGAACTGCGCCTGGCATACAACCGCGTGTCGAACGGCGATTTCCAGCAGGGCCAGGGGACCAGCATTAATCATCAGCTCGGCCTGCCGGAACTTTCATCCAACCCGCGCGACTGGGGACTCAGCCTGATTTCGGTCAACGGCTTTTCACCACTCGGAGACGAATACACCAGCCCGGAACACGGCACCACCGACACGTACCAGATCGCCGATAGCGCGACATGGGCCCACTTGCGGCATCTGGTGAAATTCGGGATGGATATCCGGGTGCTCCAAGAGAATGCGTATCGTGACGTCCAGTCCAGAGGATTCTTGAATTTTACGGGCCTGCTTCTCGGAAACCCACTCGAGGAACTGTTGCTGGGCGCGCCGACGGAGACCGGCGGCGCCACGATGAATAATCCCGAACATCTGCGGACGCATAGCTACAACTTCTTCGTCAACGACACCTGGCGTTGGCGCCCGAACCTGGTAGTCACGTTGGGATTGCGTTACGAATACAATTCGCCCGCGGTGGATGCGTCGAATCGCGCGAATCTCTACAACCCGGCGACCGGCACGCTGATTCCCGTCGGGCAGAATGGATTTCCTGCCGCCGGCTACACTCCGGACTACAACAATTTCGCCCCGCAGATCGGAGTGGCTTGGTCGCCGGGCGCGCACGCGAACACCGTATTTCGCGCCGCTTACGGGATTCATTACGATCAATCGTCACTCGCTCCCGGGGAAGGTTTGTACTTCAGCGCACCCTACTACAATCTGAACGTCTACTATCCCATTCAGGGCTTAGTGAATCTGAGCATCGCGAACCCCTTCCCGAGCAATTTCCCATATCCCTACCCGGCCTCCGCCACAGCGTTTCAGCGCAATCTTCGGACACCCTACATCCAGCAGTGGAATTTTGGCATCCAGCAGCAGCTCGGCAGGTCTCGCGTGTTCGAGATTGCTTATGTCGGTTCGAAGGGCACGGATCTGATCGATTCCCGGAATATCAATCAGCCGCGGCCATCCACAAGTCAGGAAAACCCCGGGCCGAACCCGTATTTCTCCGACATCGACATCATTGAATCGGAGGCCAACTCGATTTACCACAGTTTGCAAATCCGGCTCCAGCAACGGCTGTGGAAAGGGCTGTCTTTGCTCGCTTCCTACACGTATGCGAAATCCATTGACGACGCCTCCGGTTTCTTCTCCACGACGGGAGATCCGAATTTCCCGCAGAACAGCTACGATCTGAGTGCCAACCGGGGCCGGTCCGATTTCGATATTCGGTCGCGATTCACTTTGAGTTAGGTCGCACTGCTTGCGGATGACGACAACGCGAACACTGGAATAGGCAACCTCGGATTCGGAGCGAATGACCGGCCCAATGTGGTTGGCAAGCCAAGCCTATCGAATCCTGGTCCGCAGGAGTGGTTTAATACCGCCGCGTTCGCCATTCCTCCGTACGGCCAATTCGGGAACGCCGGCCGCAATATTCTGGACGGGCCGGGCTTGCAGACCGTGAACGTTTCGATTGTCAAGAATACGCTGGTGACGGAACGCCTGAACATCCAGTTCCGTGCGGAGTTCTTCAACTTGGTCAACCACACCAACTTTAATCTGCCGGACAACTTCATAGGCTCACCAACCTTCGGGCAGCTCGTTTCCGCCGGAGATCCGCGACGGATACAATTCGCTTTGAAATTCCTGTTTTGATGGATAACGCGGCCATGGCGCGGGCCATCGAACTCGCGATCGAGAACGTGCGTTTTGGGCGCGGCGGCCCGTTCGGCGCGGTAGTGGTCAAGGACGGCCGCGTGATTGCGTCCGGAACCAACCAGGTCACTTCCTCCAACGACCCGACCGCGCACGCTGAAATTATTGCGATTCGCGCCGCATGCGCGGACTTGGGTGAGTTCCAACTCGATGGCTGCGATCTCTACACGACCTGCGAACCGTGCCCTATGTGCCTCGGCGCGATCTATTGGGCGCGCATCGGCCGCGTATTCTTCGGCGGCACAGCAGCCGATGCGGCTGCGGTGGGATTTGATGATGCACTCATTTACGAGCAGCTCGAAATGCCATTCAATCAGCGAAAAATCCCCTTCACTCAAATGATGCGCGAGGAGGCCCTCGCCTGCTTTGAGGAGTGGAAGATCAAAGCGGATCGCGTAGACTACTAAACGTGGCTCTTCACCTTCCCGACTCGCTTACTGCCGCGAATCTCGAATTCGCGCGCACGCATCCCGGTGAGTCCGGCCTGCGCCAACCGGTGCATACGGTCTATGGAGGAGCGCACCTGTTTAGCGCGGACACGTGTTCCAGGCTGGGCGCGCTGGCTCAAACAGCGCTCGCGAAATATGCACCTGATCCTCCTGCGCTCGCATTGGCTGTCGGTATTCCTGGCCGGCTGGCAGAGACTGTCTATCAGCGCGTAGTCGAAAAGCTGAAGCGTGAACCGGTCGAGGATTTCCGCCTCGATTTTGAAGACGGATACGGAAATCGGCCCGACCCGGAAGAGGACGCAACGGCGGATGCGGCTGCCCGTGAAGTTGCGAAAGGCATGGCTGCGGGGACCCTGCCTCAGTTTCTCGGAATCCGGATCAAGCCGCTCAACGAGGAACTCAAGGCGCGCAGCATCCGGACGCTCGATCGGTTCGTAACGGCGTTGCTCAAGGCGACCAACGGGCGCCTGCCGGATCATTTTGTGGTGACGTTGCCCAAGATCGCCGTGCCGGAACAGGTGGGCGCGCTCGTCGCCGTGCTCGAGGGACTGGGCGATATTCCCATGGAGATTATGGTCGAGACGCCGCAATCGGTTTTCATGTTGCCGCGGCTGATCGAGGAAGCGCGCGGACGCTGCATCGGGGCGCATTTTGGAACGTACGACTACACGGCCAGCCTGGGAATTACCGCCGCGAACCAGCATATGCTGCATCCAGCGTGTGACTTCGCGCGATCGATGATGCAGACGACGCTGGCGGGCACCGGCGTTGCCTTGTCGGACGGCGCGACCAACATCATGCCCGTGCCGGTACATCGCGGCGAGTCACTCAGCCCGCGCGAAATCGAAGAGAACCGAGCCGCGGTACATCGGGCATGGAAACTGCAATACGAGCATATCCGCCATTCGCTCGACAATGCGTTTTATCAGGGTTGGGATCTGCACCCCGCTCAACTGCCCATCCGCTATGCCGCTGTGTTCACCTTCTTCTTAGAAGGAGTCGATTCGGCGTCACAGCGCTTGAGAAACTTCGTTGATAAAGCCGCGCAGGCCACACTGGTGGGTGACGTCTTCGATGACGCCGCCACGGGTCAAGGTCTGTTGAACTATTTCCTGCGCGCGATCAACTGCGGGGCGATCCCGGAGAGCGAAGCTCCGGGACTGACCGGCCTGACACTGTCGGAACTGTGCTCGGCCTCGTTTACCAAGATTCTGAATGAGCGGAGAGCTGCCGCAAAAAACAATATCAGCCGTGCATGAACGTAAATAAACGTGAATAACACAATTGCGTTTCATTTACGCTTATGCACGGCCAGGGCTGTTAGGATGCCCTGGCTGGAATCGTGAAGTAGAATCGCGAGCCCTCGCCCGGTGTCGACTCCACCCAGATCCGACCGCCGTATTTCTCGATAATTCGCTGACAAATGGCGAGGCCGATCCCCGTTCCTGGATAGTCCCGGCCATGCAGCCGTCGAAAGACGCCGAAGATCTGCTGGCAATATTCCGGTTTGATCCCCATACCGTTGTCTTCCACGGAAAATAGCCAATCGCCGTCCTGGCGACTCGCGGTCACATGGATGCGGGGTGGGTCCTCACTGCGATACTTAATCGCGTTTCCAATCAGATTCTGAAAAAGCTGAATCAGCTTGATCTCGTGGGCGTGAACCACGGCCAACCCGTCCCAGGTGACGACCGCGCCGCTCTGCTCCACCGCCACTTGCAGGTTGAGCATGACCTTTCGCAGAATCGTCGCGCAATCCACTGGATAGGTAGGTCCTTCGTTCGAAGATCCGGCTTGCGAATACGTCAGCAGGTCCTTCAGCAGTTGCTCCATCCGCTGGGCCCCGGCGATCATGAACGACAAAAACTGATTGGCTTCCGCGTCGAAGTGATCGGCGTATTTCCTCTGGAGCAGCTCGCTGTAAATGGAGACCATGCGCAATGGCTCCTGAAGATCGTGACTCGCGGCGTAGGCGAATTGATTCAGATCGTCGTTCGAACGGCGCAGGGCTTCGTTCGATTCGAGCAGCGCCTGGGTGCGTTCAGCAACCTTTTGCTCCAGCGTTGCATTCAACTCGCGGATCTTGTCCTGATTTCTCTTTCGCTCGGTGATATCGCGTATCGCGGATGTGATCAGCAGGCCCTCCGCCGTCTGCAAGGGGCTCAGGCTGATTTCCACGGGAAACTCGCTTCCGTCCATGCGCCGGGCTGTGAGCTCGACATGAGAGAAGTTGGATTGGCTCCAGTCCGGAACCAGCGACCGCACATTGCGGCCCATCAGCTCCTCGCGGCGGCAACCGAACACGGCCTCCACTTGAGAGTTCACCAGGCTGATTTCGCCATCGCCGGAACTGATGATCATCGCGTCCGGCGCGGCTTCGAGCAAGGACCGGAATTTCTGCTCGGCTTTGCTCAACACATCGGCCTGACGTTGGAGCAATCGTGTGTTCCGGCTGAGCTCGACGAAGACGCCCACTTTCGATCTCAGGACCTCCGGGACGATCGGCTTGAACAGGAAGTCGACCGCGCCGAGATCGTAGCCTCTGAATAGATGATCATCGCTCTTGTAAGCGGTCAGAAACAGAATCGGCGTGTGGCGTGAACGCCTGCGGGAGCGGATAAGCTCCGCGGTCTGGAAGCCATCGAGTTCCGGCATCTTCACATCGAGCAGTACCGCCGCGAAGTCATCCTCAAGCAAGTGCCGCAGCGCCTCGGTGCCCGACTGGGCGAGCACCAGATCCTGCCCCAAGCCGTCCAGGGCGGCTTCTAGTGAAACCAGATTTTCCGCCGAGTCATCCACCAGCAGGATCTTGACGCGATGCTGTACCTGGTTCTCTGCGGGCACGGAAACACCGAGTGCGGTAGTCATAAATTACTGCGCAGCGACTTGCGCTCCATCATGGTTTCGCGTGAGCCAAACGCGGAGGACCGAAAAAAGTTGTTCCAGGTCCACCGGCTTAGTGATGTAGTCGGAGGCGCCCGCTTCGATGCATTTTGCGCGATCCCCCCTTCATCGCCTTCGCGGTCAGGGCGATGATCGGGAGCGATCGAAATTCCGGCACTTCGCGGATCGCCTTCATGGTTTCATACCCATCCATCTCCGGCATCATGATGTCCATCAGGACGACATCAATATCCGGCGTGGTTCGCAGCATTTCGATTCCTCTTCGTCCGTTTTCGGCGTGAAGGACGTTCAGATTGTGATCTTCGAGGAGACTGGTGAGAGCGAAGATGTTACGCACATCGTCGTCCACCACCAGAACCTTCTTTCCGAAAAGCGTGGGATCGGCCTGACGCAACTGTTCCAGAATCCGGCATTGTTCCGGAGTCAGATCGGCCTCGGCCCGGTGCAATAAAAGCACGGAGGCATCGAGTAATTGCTCCAGCGTAGGTGCGGTCTTGACCAGACTGGTACGCGCCAGCCCTACCAGATCGAGTTCTTCGGCCTCAGTCAATGGGCGCGGGTTGAACACAACCACGGGTGGAACATACGGCCGGGAGTGGGCCTGAATCATTTCCACCAGCGGCAGCGGACCGATATCGTGGAGATCAAGGTGAACCACCACGCCGTCGACATACTGGCCCTTCAGCACGGCCAGTCCTTCGCCGCCAGTAGAGACATCAATCAGGTCGACGTCCGGCGCGTTCAGGCATTCCACGATCGCCAATCTTTCGACTTCGGACGCGCAGACGACGAGCATCTTCTTCACGCGTTTCTTGGTGGAGTGCTCGATGGTGGTGAAAGCCTCTTCGAGCGAATCCTTCGCCACCGCCTTCTCAAGGTAGGTCATGGCGCCCAACGCAAGACCGCGGCGGCGATTCTCGTCTCCGGTGATGACGTGAACCGGAATATGACGGGTCGCCGAGTCATGCTTCAACCGGTCGAGAATGGTCCAGCCGGCCATGTCGGGAAGGTTGATGTCCAGCGTGATCGCACCCGGCTTGAATTCGCGGGCCAGGGCCATCGCACTGCTGCCGCGCAGGGCCACCAGCGCCTTCAGGCCGCGGTCGTGCGCCAGGTCGACTAGAATGCGGGCGAAGGTAACATCGTCCTCCACG
>JBEKBK010000119.1:0-18404 GCA_050015435.1 Bryobacteraceae bacterium | reverse complement strand
GCGGTTTCTTGAACCGTCCGAGGACCTCCGTGGAGGTTACCGCCAGGTTCTTCCCTGCGCGGATGTAGAACGGCACGCCTTTCCATCGCCAGGAATCGACTTCTAGCTGCAGGGCTGCAAACGTCTCCGTCTGCGAGTTGGGAGCCACTCCCTTTTCCTGACGATAGCCGCGGAACTGCCCACGAACCAGATTGTTCACTTCGATCTGCGGAATGGCTTTCAGTACCTTCACTTTTTCGTTCCGAATGGTTTCGCTGTCGATACGAACCGGGGGTTCCATCGCAAGATTACACAAGATCTGGAAGAGATGGTTTTGAATCACATCCCGTATGGTCCCGGTTTGATCGTAAAATGAGCCGCGGCTTTCCACGCCGAAATCCTCCGCCATGGTGATCTGCACGCTCTCGATGTAGTTTCGATTCCAGAACGGCTCCATAAACGCGTTCGCGAACCGGAACACCACCACGTTGTTCACCGGCCGCTTGCCGAGATAGTGGTCAATGCGGAAAATCGCGGACTCGGGGAAAACTCGCTTCAAAGTCGCGTTGAGCTTCTGCGCCGAGGTCAGGTTGTTGCCGAAGGGTTTCTCGACGATGACGCGGGCATTCTGAGCGGAACCTGAATTCGACAACTGCTCTACGACGGTCCCGAACAGAACCGGCGGGATGGCCAGGTAATGCGCGGGCCGTTTCGCCCCATCGATCGCCTTGCGCAGCGCCTGGAAAGTGGCCGGATCACTGTAATCGCCACCCACATAGCGAAGCAAGTTACTCAGCTTGGCGAACGCTGCGGGATCGAGGCCGCCGTGTTCCATCAGGCTATCGTGAGCCCGCGTACGAAGTTGTTCGAGGCTCCAATTCTCCTTGGCGACAGCGATCACCGGGACGTTGAGGTGGCCGCGTTTCAGCATGGCCTGCAGCGCCGGGAAAATTTTTTTGTACGCCAGATCGCCGGTTGCGCCGAAGAACACTAAGGCGTCCGAAAGGTTATCGCTCATTTCAGTTCTCCTCTTCCGTTTACTTACCGGCCGACTTTTCCAGGTGACCGCCGAATCCATAGCGCATCGCCGAGAGCAGTCTGTCCTGATAATCCGCTTCCCCGCGCGAAGCAAAGCGCTGGTACAGTGCGGTGGAAAGAACGGGCGTCGGCACGGATTCGTCGATCGCCGCCTTAATGGTCCAACGGCCTTCGCCTGAATCCGAGACGCGGCCGGCGAACTGCGAGAGAGCGGGATCCTTTACCAAGCCGGATGCCGTCAGATCCAGCAACCATGACGCGATCACACTGCCGCGGCGCCACACCTCCGCGATGTCCCGCAGGTTGAGATCGTACTGGTAATGTTCGGGGTCGCGCAACGGCGTCGTCTCCGCGTCGATGGCGATCTGTGTTTTTCCCACATTGGCGCTCCGCAATATGCTCAGACCCTCGGCGTATGCGGCCATCAGGCCGTACTCGATACCGTTGTGGACCATCTTGACGAAATGCCCGGCGCCGCTGGGGCCGCAGAGCAGATAACCCTGTTCGGCGGTGCCGTCAAGCTGCTCGCGTCCGGGAGTGGGCGGAATGCTACCCGCGCCAGGCGCCAGCGTTTTGAAGATCGGGTCGAGAAGCTTGACCGCACTCGTCTCGCCGCCAATCATCATGCAATAACCTCGCTCCAAACCCCAAACGCCGCCGCTCGTTCCAACGTCGAGGTAATGGATTCCCCTGGCTGCAAGATCCTTTGCGCGGCGGATGTCATCAATGTAATAGGAATTGCCGCCGTCAATGAGAACGTCGCCAGCTTCTAGATGAGGCGCAAGGATCGCAATCGTTTCGTCCACACTTGCGGCCGGCACCATCAACCACACTGCACGCGGCTTCGCCAGCTTCTTCACGAGATCCTTCAGGTCTGCCACGCCCGTCGCGTGCTCCTGAACCAATTCGTCCACAGCCTTCCGCGTGTTGTCGAAAACCACGCATTGGTGCCCTCCTCTCATGAGCCGCCGCACCATGTTGGCCCCCATCCGTCCCAGACCAATCATTCCCAGTTGCATACTCGTCTCCTTTTCTCAACTCTTGGGGAACCGCTTCCTTACGGTCGCGGCTCGGATACATGACCGAGCCGCGCGCGTCAGCAAGCGGTTTCCGCCGTAGCGCGTAGGCCCGGCAGTCTTGCCGGCGAGCCGATCTCCAGACCGGCTTCTCCCACGACGAACAAACCGGCATGAATCGTGGCTGCCGTCACGCAGCGTGAGCCTTCTCCTTGAAGATATCTACGAACTCTTCATAGCGGCTGGCGATTTCGCTCACCGCCTCCTCACGCGTGATTTTTTTCGCGCGCCAGTCGACCAGCGGATTCCAGAAGCAGGTCCGGCCTACGGCCAAGCCGATGAAGCCCGGGACGGTGGATGCTACCGAAAGCCATTCGCGCACCTTTTCTTCGTCCTCACCGTGGCCCAGGATGATGCAGCTAACGTGCGCCCGTCCGCCCCGGCGCGCGACGGCTACCATTTTCTGGCAATCCTCGCGGCGGTCCAGTCCCTCGACCTTCCATATGTCCGGCTCGACGCCCGCGTTCTGAAGTTGCTCGATGGCCTGAACCATCAAGGCCGGCCGCAGTTGGACGTCATATTCCTTCGTGTTGCCGTTGAATCTGGCGAGTTGCGCCTTCTCCGCCGGCACCAGCAATTCAAAAAGGAAACGGCTCTGGCTTTTTTCGTGCAGATAATCGGATAACCGCCGCAGGCGATCTGCTTGACGCTGGTTCAGAGCCTGATCGCCTTCCGCGTTGTAGCGCACCAGGACTTTGGAGAAGGTCGGGTGAAACGCCTCGATGTGTTCGGCGAAATTCTCACCGTATTCGAAGTCGAACTCCGCCTGGCCACTCTTTTCGGCGGGGCAGGCAGTCGTAAAACCTTGCTTAGCGGCATCTCGAAGAATGGCGGCGCCAAATTGCTCGTCGACCAATATCCCGGCCTTTTCTCTAGGCACACCGGCCGCGACAGCAGCTTTGAAGGCGTCATAAATCACCTGCTTGGCGGCGGCGATCTGCGCCGTCTGCTCCAGGGTCAGCTTGCCGGTCCAGCCAAACATCTTGGTCTGGAACGATCCCCGGTGGTCGAAGGGCAGAATGTAGAGAGGTCGATCAAACCCGAGACTCATCACGCGTCCTTGAGCTTCCGGTAGCGGCGGATCAAATTGTTGGTCGAGCTGTCATGGTGAAGCGCGGGCTCCGTCGGACTTTCGATCTCCGGTATGATGCGTTGCGCTAGCGCCTTGCCGAGTTCGACGCCCCACTGATCGAAAGAGTTGATATCCCAGATCGTGCCTTGCGTGAATACACTGTGCTCGTATAACGCCACTAGCTTGCCGAGATTCTGCGGCGTCAGTCGGTCCGCAAGGATGGTGTTCGACGGCCGGTTGCCATCAAAAACGCGGTGCGGTACGAGCCAATCCGCCGTGCCCTCGGCTTTGACCTGCTCCGGGGTCTTACCAAACGCCAGTGCCTCGCTCTGGGCGAAAACATTCGCCAGTAGGACGTCGTGGTGGCGGCCAAGCGGAGTGAGCGGTTGCTCGAACGCGATGAAGTCGCAAGGAATCAGCCGGGTCCCCTGATGGATCAGTTGATAGAAAGAATGTTGTCCGTTGGTTCCCGGTTCACCCCAGTAAATCGGACCGGTTGGATAGGTGACTTCTTTTCCTTCGAGCGTGACGTGTTTCCCGTTGCTCTCCATCGTCAACTGCTGCAGATAGGCTGGAAATCGCTTTAGGTACTGCTCGTAAGGCAAAACGGCCACCGTCTCGGCTCCGAAAAAGTCGGTGTACCAGACCGCCATGAGGCCCATCAGGACCGGGAGGTTCTGCTCGAACGGGGCCGTGCGAAAATGCTCGTCCATCTGATGGAAGCCGTCCAACATTGACCGGAAGTTGTCTGGTCCGACAGCCAACATGGTCGAGAGCCCTATGGCCGAGTCCATCGAGTAACGACCGCCTACCCAGTCCCAGAAGCCGAACATATTGGCGGTATCGATACCGAATTTCGTTACTTCCGCGGCGTTGGTCGACACAGCCACAAAGTGCTTGGCGACCGACTTTTGGTCACCACCCAGACCGGCCATAGACCAGTCACGAGCCGAGTGCGCATTCGTCATGGTCTCGAGCGTCGTGAAGGTTTTCGAAGAAACAATGAAGAGCGTCTCCGCCGGGTCCAGATCGCGGACAGCCTCCGTGAAGTCGATGCCATCCACATTGGAAACAAAACGGAACGTCATACCGCGGTCGCTGTAATGTTTCAGCGCTTCGTAAGCCATCACCGGTCCGAGGTCGGAGCCGCCAATTCCAATGTTGATGACGTTACGGATTCGTTTGCCGGTATGTCCTTTCCAATCTCCGCTGCGGACGCGGTTGGAGAAGTCAGCCATCTTGTCGAGCACCGCATGCACCTGCGGAACTACATTCTCACCGTCGACGACAATCGAGGTTCCTTTTGGCGCGCGCAAGGCCACGTGCAGGACCGCCCGCTTCTCGGTGATGTTGATCTTGTCGCCGCGAAACATGGCGTCGATGCGCGAACGCAAGCCCGCTTCTTCGGCTAGCTTAATCAGGAGCTTGACGGTTTCATCCGTGATGCGGTTCTTCGAGTAGTCGAGAAAGATACCCGCCGCCTCGGCCGTCATTCGCTCGCCGCGCTGCGGATCGTCCGCAAAGAGCTTACGCAAATGCACCGCGTGAATCTTCTTATAATGCGTCTGAAGTTTCTTCCAAGCCTTTCGCTTGGTCAACGGTTCGACGGCTGGACTTGTTTCCACGCTTGGTGTCATATCCGAATTCTCCTCCATCAACTAGCGATTGCCTTCTTGAGCGCCGAGCTCTTGGATTCGATCACCGCCAAGAGATCATTCCAGGACTTATCGAATGACTTGGCGCCTTCATCCTGAAGCTGGGCCGCTAATGCGATAACGTCGATGCCGGCCTTCGCGAATTGCGCCAGCACTTCTTCGCAATCGCCTCCGTCGGCAGGAAGGGTCGGGCCCAAGTCGCCGTGATCGGCGAGCGCTTTCAATGTAGCTTCCGGCATGGTATTCACCGTAAATGGGGAGGCGAGACCTTTGACGTACAGGACGTCGGACGCCTTGGGATCTTTGGTTCCGGTGCTTGCCCATAACAGCCGTTGAGGCCGCGCCCCGAAGTTGAATACACGCTGCCAGCGCGGGGAATCCAACAAATCACGGTAGGCCTTGTAGGCGCGCTTCGCGATGGCGATGCCGAGCCGGTCACGTAGCGACTCGGGTACCTTGCCCGACACTGCTACGTCCCACCGGCTAATGAACAGCGAAGCCACTGAACCGACGGTGGGCTTAAGTCCGGCATCGATGCGCCGCTCAATGCCGCGCAGGAACGCCTCGGCAGCCGCCACGTATTGCTCGCGAGAGAACAAGAGAGTAACGTTGATGGGGACGCCGGCAAAGATGGCTTCCTCGATCGCGGGCAGGCCTTCCTTGGTGCCAGGAATTTTGATGAACAGATTAGGTTGTGCCGCACGCGCGTGGAGACCCTTGGCGGCTGTCAAGGTGCTGGGCGTGTCGTGAGCGAGCAACGGCGAAACTTCCAAGGACACCAAACCATCCACACCCTCCGTACGGTCGTGGATCGGCCGGAACAGCGCTGCGGCGCGCGTAAGATCTTCAAGAGCCAACTCGAAGAACAGCGCTTCGCCCGACTTGCCCTTACTCACCTTCTCTCGAATCGCGGCGTCATAAGCGCCGCTGTTCTTGATCGCGTGGTCGAAGATGGTCGGGTTTGAGGTCAGCCCCGTTACCGAAAGTTCATCGATGTAACGTTTAAGCGTGCCGCTATCGAGCAGATCGCGTGTGATGTTATCCAGCCAGATACTCTGCCCCAAATTGTGGAGCCCTTGTGTTGCTTTCATCGTGATACAACCTCCAGAATCCTGTCATTAATTGGAGTCCCAACTGCGCTCAAACGGTTCGAGGACTTTGTTAAGTCACGCAGTTTTTCAAAAGCCTGACCGGACAGCATATCTTCCGTGCACCGCCAGCGCCAATTCCCGTCCGCACGCCCCGGAACGTTCATGCGAGCTTCATTGCCGAGGTTCAGCACGTCCTGAAGTGGAGCCACGGCAAGACCAGCCCGTGAGGACCATGCCAGACCCATCAACGCCGGTGCAACCTCGCTACTATTGCCCTCTTGCCGCTTCAAATAGTTCCACGGCTTCCGCTGCTGGTCAGCGGGCAAATCATCGTACCAGCCGCGAGTGGTGGGGTTATCGTGCGTTCCGGTGTACACCACTGTGTTCGCGACATAGTATTCAGGCAGGTGCGGATTGTCAGAGTGGCCGTCGAAAGCGAACTGCAGGATCCGCATTCCCGGAAGACCGAACTGGTCGCGAAGCGCGTAGACGTCCGGTGTGATTTGACCCAAATCTTCGGCGATGAATGGCAGCAGGCCCAATTCTTTCTGAACTGCGCTCAGGAACTCAGAACCAGGACCAGGCCGCCAACTTCCGGACTCAGCGGTCGGTGCGCCGGCGGGCACATGCCAGGCCGCTATGAAACCGCGAAAATGATCCAGACGAATCACGTCGACATGGGTCAGCAGGGAGCGCAAGCGGTCGATCCACCAACGGTATCCCGTGGCTCGAAGAGCGTCCCAGTTGTAAACGGGATTACCCCAAAGTTGTCCCGTCGCACTGAAATAGTCGGGAGGCACGCCGGCGACGAAGCGCGGCCGGCGCTGCTCGTCGAGGAGAAACAATTCGGGGTTGGCCCAGACGTCGCTCGAATCGGAGGAAACGAAGAATGGCAAATCGCCGATCAACTTCAACCCCTTGCCGTGGGCATGCGCCTTAAGCCGCTCGGCCTGGCGGGACAACACGAATTGCACAAAGCATGCCAGCCCGACCTGATCGGCTAGTTCGCTGCGGGCACGATCGAGCGCCGCCGGTTCGCGTTGCACCAACTCTTTCGGCCAATCGAGGTAGTATGCGCCACCAAATCGGCCTTTCAGCGCACTGAACAGCGCGTAGTCATCTAGCCAGTGCGCCTGATCGTGGCAGAACTGCTCGTAGGCTGGACGCAAATCTGAGCGGATGCCCGCTGTGAAATTGACCCAAGCTGTCTCCATCAGTTGGTGCTTGAACGGAACGACAGCGTCGTAGTCGACTTCGTGTTGCGGGAACACGCCGTGCTGACAGTCGCCGGCCCGCAGGAGCCCATCTTCGATCAGCCAGTCCGGACTGATCACCAGCCCGTTACCCGCGAAAGAGGACAGGGATTGATAAGGTGAGTTGCCGTAGCCGGTAGGCCCCAGAGGCAGCGACTGCCACCAGCTTTGGCCGGCCGCTTGAAGACGATCGATCCACGCCATCGCCGAGGGTCCCACGTCGCCAATCCCATACGGCGATGGAAGCGACGTGACGTGCAGCAGCAAACCCGAAGTGCGGCCGTCGATCACGCTCGTCCTTTCGGGGAATTCAGCGCCTTATTCACAATTTCCTCGGCCTCGCTGAGGATTGCGTTCAGATGCGCCTGGTCCTTGAAGCTTTCGGCGTAAATCTTATAGATGTTCTCGGTCCCCGAGGGCCGGGCCGCAAACCATCCGCTCGCGGCGACCACTTTCAAACCGCCGATCGGCGCGTTATCGCCGGGGGCGCGGGTGAGTTTGTCGATGATCGGTTCGCCAGCCAGGCTCAAAGCGGTGACAGCGTCGGCCGACAACTCGCGCAACTTGGCTTTCTGTTCGGGGGTAGCGGGTGCATCCACGCGGGTGTACAGCGGCGTGCCGAATTGTGCCGTCAAATCCCGGTAATGCTCGCCAGGATCTTTGCCGGTTCGAGCGGTAATCTCCGCCGCCAACAGGTCCATGATCAGGCCGTCTTTGTCGGTGGTCCAGACCGTGCCATCGCGCCGAATGAAACTTGCGCCAGCGCTCTCTTCGCCGCCAAAACAGCAGGAGCCATCGAACAGACCGGGGACGAACCACTTGAATCCCACCGGAACCTCATTCAGACGGCGGCTCAGACTGCGCACTACCCGGTCGATCATGCTGCTGCTCACCAGCGTCTTACCGACGGCGACGGTCGCCGGCCACAGGGGACGATGCGTGAGCAGATAGCGGATCGCCACCGCAAGGTAATGGTTCGGATTCATCAAGCCTACAGACGGCGTGACAATTCCGTGGCGGTCCGAGTCCGGATCGTTACCGAACGCGACGTCGTACTTGTCTTTTAGTCCAACCAGCCGCACCATCGCATAGGGACTGGAGCAATCCATGCGAATCACGCCATCGTGATCCACCGTCATGAACGAGAAGGTCGGATCGATCTTCTCATTCACGACAGCGATGTCCAGTTTGTACTCGGCGTTAATCGGTCCCCAATACGGTTCGGAAGCGCCTCCGAGCGGATCCACCGCCAGCTTGAGGCGGGCGGCGCGAACGACGTCCATATCAATGATGTTCCGCAGGTCGCGGACGTACGGCAGGACGAAGTCCTCCTGGTGCGTCGTTGATGAGGTGATGGCTGAGGCGAATGGCACCCGTTTCACGCCGGCGTTTTTGCCGCGCAGCAGCTCGTTGGCCCGGTTTTCGACCCATTGCGTCACATCCGTGTCGGCCGGACCGCCGTTCGGCGGATTGTATTTGAATCCTCCATCCTTCGGCGGATTGTGGGAAGGCGTAATGACGATTCCATCCGCCAGGTGAGCTTCGCGGCCGCGGTTGTACGCGAGGATGGCTCGCGAGACCACCGGAGTCGGCGTCACGCCGTTGTTGGGCTGAATAATGGTATCCACGCCGTTCGCAGCCAGGACTTCGAGCGCGGTTTGCTGCGCGGGATCGGAAACGGCGTGCGTATCCTTGCCCATATACAGCGGACCATCCGGACCATGGGCACGCCGGTAATCGCAGATCGCCTGAGTGATGGCGAGAATGTGCGCTTCGGTAAACGTGCCGTCGAGCGAAGAGCCGCGATGACCGCTGGTACCGAAGCTGACCATCTGGTTCGGGTCATTCACATCCGGCGAGCGCTTGAAATACTCGCGTTGCACCTCGGCCACATCAATGAGCATCTCCTTCGGAGCCGGCAAGCCGGCTAGCGGTGAGATTTTCGGAATAGAGGGCGTCTTTATTGCACTGGACATGGTTTCACCTGCCAGATATCGGCCGCATACTCGGCGATGGTACGATCGCTTGAAAATTTTCCTGAATGGGCGACATTCAAGACCGCTTTGCGCGTCCAGTCGTCCGGATTCGCGTATAAGTCGACCAGCCGCTGATCGGCATCTAGATAGGATTTCAGATCAGCCAGGTGCATGTAGTTGTCATGCGTCAAAAGCGTGTCCCGCAGTCCGCCGAATATCCCGGGCTCGTAACGGCTGAAATGATCGGAGAAAATGAGGTCCAAGGCCGCGCGAGTTTCAGGCTCATGGTCATAGTGCCAGTGTGGGTTATACCAGCCGCGGCTCGCGCTCACCTGCTCCGCCGTTAGACCGAAAAGGAAGAAGTTCTCTTCGCCCGCTTCCTGCGCCATCTCAATGGTGGCTCCGTCGCGGGTGCCGATGGTCAAAGCGCCGTTCATCATGAACTTCATGTTGCTCGTGCCGCTGGCCTCGTAGCCCGCGGTTGAGATCTGGGTTGAGACGTCACTCGCGGGGATAAGCCGTTCCGCGAGGGTTACGTTGTATTCGGGCAAGAAGACGACTTTCAGACGCCCTTGCATGGCGGGATCCCCGTCAATGGTGCTGGCCAGGTTCTCAATGAACTTGATGATGAGCTTGGCCAGGTGGTAAGCCGGCGCTGCCTTGCCGCCGAAAAAGAACGTCCGTGGCGGTATCTTGAGGCTCGGATTCTCGCGCAGCCGGTTATAAAGGACCACGATGCGGAGCGCGTTCAACAGTTGCCGCTTGTATTCGTGAATACGCTTGATCTGGCAATCGAAGATTGTTTCGGGGTCAACCGTCTGGCCGGAGCAAGACTTAACCCAGCTTGCGAACTGAGATTTGGCTTGCTGTTTGGCCTTCTTGAAGTTGTCACGGAAGCCCTTGTCGCCGGCGAGCGGCGCCAGCTTCCTCAGTTGGCTGAGGTCTGTCACCCATCCAACGCCGATCGCCTGAGTAATCGTGCCCGCGAGGACCGGATTCGCCAGCAACAGCCATCGGCGCGGGGTAACGCCGTTCGTCTTGTTGCCGAAACGCTCTGGGAACATGTCGGCCAAGTCCTTGACTGTTGTTTTTCGCAAAAGCTCGGAGTGAATTTCGGCCACGCCGTTCGTGCTGTGTGAGCCGACGATGGCCAGGTTGGCCATGCGCACGTGCCGGCTTGGTCCTTCCTCGATCAAGCTGATACGCTGCACGCGTCCTTCATCGCCGGGGAACCGGGTTCTTACCGAAGCGAGCAGACGCCGGTTGATCTCATAAATGATTTCCAGGTGACGTGGCAGCAGACTCTCGAACCACGCCACCGGCCATTTCTCTAATGCCTCCGGCAGCAGCGTATGGTTGGTGTAACCGAGGGTCCGTGTCGTCAAGTCCCACGCGTGGTCCCATCCGAGGTGTGCGTCATCGAGCAGGATGCGCATCAACTCCGCCACTGCCATGGAAGGATGCGTATCGTTGAGCTGAATGGCAGCTTTCTCGGGAAGCAAGTTCCAGTCGTCATTACTGCGGCGGAAACGTCGAATCAGATCCGCTAGCGAACACGCGACCAGAAAATATTCCTGCACGAACCGCAGCTCTTGTCCGTTGTTGGTGGAATCATCGGGGTAGAGCACGCGCGTCACGGATTGGGCCACCAGCGTCCCGGCTACTGCAGCGACGAAATCACCGTGGCTGAAAACCTGAAAATCAAAGTAATCGGGCGCTCTCGCTTCCCACAGACGGAGGGTGTTGATGGTTTCGCCACCGTAACCTACCACTGGCCGATCGTACGGCACACCGATCATCGTGGAAGGCTGGCGGGCGATGGCATGCAGGCGCCCTTCACGCAGCTCGACGGTGCTATTCAATTTCACCTCAACCTTTTCGTGCGAGCGCGCAACTTCCCAGGGGTCGGGACGACTGAGCCAGTTGTCGGGATGTTCCTGTTGCCAGCCATCCTGGATGGTCTGCTTAAATATTCCGTATTGGTACCTCAAGCCATATCCCATGCCGGGGAGCTGCATGGTCGCCATTGAGTCCACGAAGCAAGCCGCCAGACGTCCCAGCCCGCCGTTACCCAGCCCCGCGTCGGGTTCCTGGTAGAGCAGGCTGGCCCAGTCGATATTGTCGTCCTTGATTGCCTGCCTCACAATAGGATCGAGCAAGAGATTCGTCACATTGTTGGCGAGCGACCGGCCGATGAGAAACTCCATCGACAGGTAGTAGGCCCGTTTCGGGTTTTGCCGGTTGTAGGTGTCACGAGTCTTTAGCCAGCGTTGTGATAGAACATCGCGCACCGCGTGGGCAAAAGCTTCGAAGCGCTCACGCGGGTCGATGGACGCCAGATCGACGATGTTGTCGAAGGCGAGGTGGCGTTCGTAAAGCGCATTCTCACTGCCCGCGAATTCATATGCGTCGCAACCATATTGACGGCGACGTTTCGAAATTATGTCAGCCTCGGCGGATCCCGCGAGTTCTACTGCCGTTTTCGTACCCATTTGTTACTTCCTTCGTGGATTGGACTACCTCGCGACTCAAATGGTTTCGCTCAGGTCTCAACGTGCCGCGTGTCATTCCACAGCCTAATGACCGGCTGGCTGAGGTCATGTTCGTAACCAAGTGTACTCAGGCTCGCGGTGCTGAGGAGAAGATATTTTCCAGACCCAGGGCCAGTCCCGAGCCATTGCGCAGCAAGCACCCGCAGAAAATGGCCGCTGGAAAAAAGGAGCACGGCTCCCGGAAAGGCTCGCACCCGGCTCACTACGCGGCAGGCCCGCGCGCCTATTTGGTCCGGGGACTCGCCTCCCGGGCAGCCGTCGCGGAAAAGCTGCCAGTTGGGCCGCAAGGCGTGAATCTCCGCCGTGGTGCGACCCTCATATTCGCCATAGTTCCATTCGACCAGGTCGGGATCGACCTCAGCTTCGTCGCCAAAGCCGGCCAGCTGGCAAGTCCGGCGCGCGCGCTGCAGCGGGCTGGTAAACACGCGAGCGAAATTCAGGCCGCGCAGGCGCCCTTCGAGTGCCCGTGCGTTTCGCTCACCGCGCTCCGTCAGAGGAAGATCGGTGAGTCCCGTGTGTTGCCCGGTGAGGCTCCACGCGGTTTCGCCATGGCGCGCCAAATAAATGGTAGGAAGCCCGGGTTCACTCATGGCGCGTCTCGATCAACCGTTCGATACGCTTACAATGCAACTCGGATTCCATTCGCCCCACCCACGGCCACAAAGGCGTTGCGCTGTCCATCGTGACGAGTGTCCGTCACCGCGTCGGACCAGTTCGACACGCAGCAGCTTTGAAACGCCCTCAGCCCCTGGCGGATCATTTAAGCGCTCGTACTAAGCGAATGGCCACGTCTTTGCTCTCGGGTGCGAAGTGACCGTTGAACACGTACGGACATTATGACTATCGAACATTACAAAAACGTGATTATAGGAAGCGGCGAGGGTGGAAAATTTCTCGCATGGCACCTGGGGAATTCCGGACAGCAGACGGCCGTCGTCGAGCGGCGCTGGATCGGCGGCTCCTGCCCTAATGTCAATTGTCTTCCCAGCAAGAATGAAATATGGAGCGCGAAAGTTGCCGATCTGGTTCATCACGCAGCCACATTCGGGGTGACGACGGGTTCCATCTCGGTTGACATGGAGGCTGTGCGAAAGCGGAAACGCGAGATGGTGGACGGCTTAATCGCAATGCACCTGGAGCGCTACAAGGCTAGCGGCGCACAACTGATCATGGGCGAGGCGAAATTCGTTAAGTCCAATACACTTGAAGTGCACCTGAACGCCGGCGGCGGGCGAACGCTAGTTGGCGAGCGAATATTTCTCAATTTGGGGACGCACGCGTTAATTCCAGCCGTGCCGGGCTTGGCGGAATCTGAACCGCTGACACATATCGGGGCGCTCGAACTGGATCGGCTCCCGGAACATCTCATTGTGATCGGCGGTGGTTATGTGGGCCTGGAATTTGCGCAGGCTTACCGTCGTTTCGGCAGCCGGGTGACCATCATCCAACAAGGTCCGCAATTGCTCGCGGACCAGGACCCAGAAGTGGCCGCCGAAGTCTCGCGAATGTTGACCGACGAGGGAATAGATATTGTCTGCCCGGCCGAAAGTTCCAGTGTGAAGGGCCGTTCCGGCGCAAGCGTCAGTCTCGTGGTCCGGACGGCCGCAGGTGAAAAGACAATTCAGGGCAGCGACATCCTCGTCGCGGCCGGACGCAAACCCAATACCTCCGGAATCGGATTGGAATCGGCGGGAATTAAGTTGGATCAACGCGGATACGTACAGGTGAATGATCGTCTGGAGACGACCGTTCCGAATGTCTGGGCGATCGGTGCATGCGCAGGCAGCCCGCAATTCACGCACGCCAGTCTGGACGATTTTAGAGTCATTCGGGATAATCTCGCCAGCGGAGCACGCACCACGCGCGGCCGGATTATTCCCTCGTGTTTGTTCACCGATCCACAAGTCGCGCACATTGGCCTCACCAAAAAGGAAGCGCGGCGCCGGGAGGTTGTTGTTCGGGTCACGACACTGCCTAGGGTCGCGGTGTTGCGGACCCGAACCCTCGGTGAGACACGGGGATTCATGAAAGCTCTGATCGGCGCGAACGACGATCGCATTCTCGGCTTTACCATGATCGGGCCTGAAGCCGGTGAAGTGACGGCGGTGGTGCAAATGGCCATGCTCGCTGGATTTCCTTTCACGGTTGTGCGCGACTCTATTCTCACGCATCCGACCATGGCGGAAGGGCTCAATGCACTTTTTTCCCGCATTCAGCCGGTGAGTGCCAACGCCACTGAGCGTGCTCATCCCGGTGCGCGAGCCTGAGCCAAAAATAGGGAACATGCATACAACAAAACAGAATCAAGAATCAAAGGTCTGGTTCATCACCGGAATTTCACGCGGCTTGGGACGCGAGTTGGCATCCGCTGCCCTTGAGCAAGGCGATCTCATTATCGGCACAACGCGCAACGGGCAATCGGACCTCGACGTATCGTCAGATCGATTGCGCGTCCTCGCTCTGGACGTGAGCCGTTCGGCAGATGTGGTTTCCGCGATGACGAAGGCTTGGCAAATGCATGGGCGCATCGACGTCGTAGTGAATAACGCGGGATTCGGCTTGCTCGGAGCAGTTGAGGAAATTGAAGAAACGCAAGCGCGTCAGGTGTTGGACACCAACTTCTTCGGAACATTGTCTGTGGTTCAAGCCGCTTTGCCGCGCTTACGCGCTCAGGGTAGCGGTCACATCATAAACATCTCATCCGTCGGCGGATTTGCTGGGTTCCCCGGTTACGGCCTGTACTGCGCAAGCAAGTTCGCCGTAGAGGGTCTCTCAGAGGCGTTGCGTGCCGAACTTCAGCCGCTCGGGATTCACGTCACCATTGTCGAACCGGGATACTTCCGCACTAATTTCCTGTCCGGCAATTCCCTTCAGCGGTCGAAACGGGTGATTGAAGCATACGCAATAACCAGCGGAAAAACTCGAGCGAGCGCTGACGAACGCGATGGGCAGCAATCGGGCGATCCAGCCTTGGCCGCCAAGGCAATCGTCGCGATCACTCGCGCCGAGCATCCACCGCTGCGGCTGGTTCTTGGCGCGGATGCCGTAGGGCGTGTTCGTACGAAGCTCACGCAAGTTCGCGAGGAACTCGAAACCTGGAAGTCCACCAGCGTAAGCACGTCCTATCCAACGCTCTCTGGTGAACCACCCGCTGCCAAGAGCGGCACTTTCGCGGTGGGCGGCGTTAATCGGGTCCACCGGCTCGGCTTCGGAGCCATGCAACTAACCGGGCCCGGCGTCTGGGGCGAGCCGGCCGACCGCGCCGAGGCGATTGCAGTCTTGCGCAGAGCCGTCGAATTAGGCATCAATTTGTTCGATACGGCGGATTCTTACGGCCCCTACGTCAGTGAAGATCTGATTCGCGAAGCGCTTCACCCATATCCTGATGGACTCGTTATTGCAACGAAGGCCGGCCTGCTCCGCACTGGGCCGAACGAATGGACTCCACTAGGGCGACCCGCGTATCTGCGGCAGGAGTGTGAAATGAGTCTGCGGCGATTGGGAGTCGAGCGCATTGACCTGTTCCAGCTTCATCGCATCGATCCCGCTGTCCCCACTGCCGATCAATTCGGTCTGCTCAGCGATCTTCAGAAAGAAGGCAAGGTCCGCCACGTTGGACTATCCGAAGTCAGCGTCGCAGAGATCAAAGCGGCGCGCCGTATCATCCCGATCGCGACCGTGCAGAATCGTTACAACCTGACGGACAGAAACTCCGAGGACGTACTCGACTATTGCACCCGTGAGCGAATCGGGTTTATACCGTGGTTTCCGCTCGCGACGGGCGGTCTCGCGAAGCCCGCCGGCCCGTTGGAGCGCATCGCCAAACGGCTGGGCACGCAACCTGCGCAAATCGCTCTTGCGTGGCTGCTTAAGAAATCGCTGGTGATGCTTCCGATCCCCGGAACCTCCAAGGTCAAACACCTGGAGCAGAACACTTCTGCGGCTCTCCTTGAGCTCGACGATTCGACCATGAACGAGCTGGATGGCGGTACCCACGCCGCGGCTTGACACTCCCAGGAGGCTTGCATGAAGATTGTGATTCTTGACGGACACGCCATAAATCCGGGCGATCTGAGTTGGGACGCTTTGCGGACCTTGGGCGAGTTAGAAGTTTTTGACCGGACCGCGGAAAGTGAGATCGTGAGCCGCGCGCGCGAAGCGGATATCCTACTCACCACCAGAACGCCTGTCTCCCGGCAGGCGCTGATGCAGCTCGAGCGATTACGTTACATCGGCGCCATGTTCACCGGCTACGACCAAATCGACTTGAAGGCTGCGATCGAGCTCAACATTGTTGTAACGAACGTTCCGACTTATGGCACCGCCTCCGTGGCCCAGTTGGTCTTCGCGCTTCTTCTGGAGCTCTGCCATCGCGTCGGCCTGCACAGCGCGGCAACGCGTGCGGGGGACTGGTCGCGATCGCCTGATTTTAGCTTTTGGAAAACTCCTCTGGTCGAATTGCAAGGCAAAACCATGGGTATCGTAGGCTTCGGCCGGATCGGACGAAACGTGGCCGAAATTGCGCGAGCGATGGGAATGCAAGTGAACGCCGCAGATGAAGGAAGAAAGGAAGCTCCGAAGTGGCCCGGCTTCCGCTGGTGCGAGCTCGACGAGCTGATGAGTACCTCGAATGTGGTCAGCTTGCACTGTCCGCTACTGCCGCAAACTCGCGGAATCATTAACGCCGCGTCTTTGTCCAAGATGAGGGGGGACTCATTTCTCATCAACACGTCACGTGGGCCGTTGATCGTCGAGCAGGATCTTGCAGACGCGCTCAACCACGATCGCTTGGCAGGCGCGGCGGTGGATGTGCTTTCCAGCGAGCCGCCACCTCTCGACAATCCGCTGCTGCACGCAAAGAACTGCATCGTGACCCCACACATTGCCTGGGCGACTAAGGAAGCGCGCACGCGCTTGGTGGATACCGTGGTGGCGAACCTAAGAGCGTTTCTGGACGGTCACCCGGTCAACGTCGTGAGTCAGATCCCCTTGGTCGAGGCCGGCGTCCTGCGGAGGCCTTGATAATTGGAATCATGCCAGAGCGTACCGGCGAGCCGGGATTTCCAAAACACTTCGATGGAAAGCGCTTCTACAACCCGGATGCTCCGCAGGCGCACGGGCTTCTTGACGCCCTCCGATGGAAGCTGAGTAGCCGGCCGGAACCCTCACCCAGTTTTATTTCGGACGTCGCGCAATCCATACCGCCAGGCCGTGTGGAAGGCAGCGGACTGCGAATCACGTTAGTGAACCATTCGGACCGTGCTCCTTCAGCAACAAGGTCTTAACATTTTGACGGATCCGATTTGGTCTGAACGCGCGAGTCCTCTGTCTTGGGCAGGTCCGCGCCGCCGGAGAAATCCGGGAGTGGCTTGGGAGGACCTGCCGTCGATCGACGCGGTGCTGATCAGCCACAATCATTATGACCACCTGGATCTACCCGCGCTCCGCCGGTTGGCGGCTCTGGGAGATTCTACATTCGTTGTTCCGGCTCGTGGGGCTCGCCTGCTTCGCTCGGAGAATATAGGGCCCGTTCATGAGTTGGATTGGGGCGAATCGCAGTCTCTCCCGGGCGTCATGATTCACTGCGTTCCCGCTCTGCATTTCTCCAGCCGTGGAATTTACGATCGCAATGCGACCTTATGGTGCGGGTACATGATCGAATCCCAGGAACGGCTCGTATATTTCGCGGGAGACACCGCGTTCGGATATCATTTCGCGCAGATTCGGGAGAGATTCGGATCGCCGCACCTCGCGCTCTTGCCGATCGGAGCCTACGAACCGCGCTGGTTTATGTCGTCGGTGCATATGAATCCCGATGAAGCGGTGCGCGCACACGAAATCTTGGCCGCCAAGATCAGCATCGCGATTCACCATGGGACTTTTCAAATGGCGGATGAGGGCCTCGACGCTCCGAAGAAACGGCTCATCGCTTGCGCGCCGCAAGAATCGTTTCTAGTCCTCAAGAACGGCGAATCTGCCGACCTTCCATGATGATCGACAAGGCCACGCTCGCGCTGGTCGGCATCGTCGGTAATTCTTGTGACTTGCTCGGGACATTATACCTCGCCTATGATCTCCTAGGCGGTGAACACGGACCACTGCGGACTCTCACCAGAGGAGTCACCTACGGCGTGCTCTTCGGAACGGGATATGGCCTCGCCTACGGGCCGGTATTTGGGCTCGCGACGGGCGTGACGCACGGCGTCACACTCGCCTGGGAGGGTTCCCGCGCCTCGAAGAATGAACCGAACCCGGGATTCTGGTATGACACGGCGATGAGCGCCCTGCGCGGAGCCGGGTTTGGTCTGGGCGCTGCTTACTTGGACGGGGGCACATTCGGGGTCACGTTTGGCGCACTGAGCACGCTGGGACAGGCCTGTGCGTACCGGGCCGGCATTCGGCCGAACATGGATTATCAACCCGCTCCCCGCCCGCGTTTGACCAAACATCAATTGATCGCGGTGGTGATTCGCATGGTTGGGTTTGTTTTTGCAGGCTATATCAGCGCCCTGGTGGCGAATCAGCGCGCGAGCGCGCTCAGTATCGGGTTGAGAGCGGGACTGGTAATTGGAGTAGTCACGGCGATCGCGAGTGCATGCATGTCTTTCGTCGAGTGGATTGCGGATCATGTGCCCGAGAGGCGCATGGGTGTCATCGGGGTTGGCTTGATCCTCACCGGCTTTGCGATGCAATCCGTCCAGTATTGGGTGGC
>JBEKBK010000118.1:0-18420 GCA_050015435.1 Bryobacteraceae bacterium | reverse complement strand
GTCAGCAAATCCGAGATCGCCCGCCGACTGCAAATCGGGCGCACCTCGGTTCGCCGAATTCTGGGGTGAACCTATTCCCGTAGAAAAGCGACCGCCCGTACGCAGCCTTGCCGAAAACTCACCTCAGGCGGTGCGGGCGCCCAGGAATACTGTCACCTTTGCGTGCTACGGTTCCGTATGCTTTCCAGATTCGAGCCGCGTTAGCAGATGTGAGATCAACCTTAACTGCGGCATCCGAATAGAGGCGGTCCAGTTGGGCGAGCGCGTCTGAAACGAACCCGAGTGACTTTTGATCGTTCGGAAGATCGATACGGTAGAGAAGGTGAGCGCCGTTCCCGGAATCGGCGATGATGGGACATCCCCATTCCTTTGCCATTTCCTTTGAGATGATCCGGGCGCGCTCAATCGCCGTGGCGTGCTCCTCGTCCGATGAAGAAACGCCGGCCGGCCGAACCGGATCAAGATCGATCGGAAGCCATCGCCGCCGGACAATGTTGTTATCCGCAGTTGTATGTTCCGCCCGCTCCTTTAGGCGGTTGTACGCCCGCCCTAATAGCGCCGGATTAATGCGGTTGAGTACGTAGTAGATGCCGCTCGCCTGGTATCTCGCGTCTGCGCTCTCGATTGCGGCGGCCATGGTTGCATGGTCGTCGAAGTATCCGGCCACGACGCCCGCCCGCGTCTTAGGGATTCGGACTTCGACCACATCGCCGGGATCGAAAAGTAGCGAGATTCCTCGGCGTATTTCAGCGTGGTCCGCTCTAGGGAGGCTCATCTGGCCTGCGGTTGGCACCGGCCGCCGTGGCGCATTCACCGCGACCTCATCGATTGTTCTCCGCCCGTCGGCCTAGATTGGAGCCACGCAGACAAAGACTCGGGTTTGTAGCGCACAGCGGCGCCGATTTTGATGTACGGCGGCCCCTTCTTCTGCCGCCGCCACCGTCGGACAGTTGCCAGAGACAATTTCGTGATTCGCGATACATCGTGATCGGTGAGAAAAGATTCGATTACGTTTGTGCTGGCCATCCTTTTCCGTTCCGTTTAGTCGCCGCTAACGCGGAAGCTGAGGTTGCTCAGTATCCGGACTCGACTCACCCATTGGTGGAACTTCTCGGCGTCGAGCTGAACGGACTTCGGTCCTAGTCGAACCAGCGCCGGGAATTTGGTTCCTGCGGCTGAGACGACAGGAGCTTGTTCGTGATCGCGGAGATAGATGTCCGCGATCTGCCCGCTCAGTCTTAAGAGCGCCTGACGGGGAACCGAAAGCTGTGAGAAGCGATCAATTGTTGCCACTGGTCCTAACCTCCTGAACCGCAGATCCGCTAACCGGGTCAAGTCCGGACTGGTCAGTGACTTTTGCTGCGTCGTGTACAGGGGGCGTCCGGTTTTGTTCTCTTCGCCAACCACCAGCCAAACCTTGGCCGCCTGAGTCGATAAACGCCAAGATCCGCTTCAAGTCGAACCGAACTTGTCTACCGACCCTGACAACGCCAGGTAGGACACCTCGACGGGCGAGCTCGTAAACCCGGGCATTCGAGCTTAGCTTGAACAATCTCCGAATCTCTTCAGCTCTCACAAGTTCCATGCGCACTCAGAATAAGCCCTCTCGCCGTTATTCTTTTTGGTGCGACAATTGGTGCGACAGGATTCCCGATTGAGACCGACTGTGCAGTTGTGGGTTCCGCTGCTGTCAGGAAGCCCTTATATGCCGGATGTCCAGCGAGATGTGAGCAGAGCTCACCAAGCTTGGAACGGCGAAGACCGCATCTACCTACTTCCATGGATCAAAGAGAGGATTGAATTTAGCCAGAGTATTGAGATTGCGTCCAAGATCGGCGGAGATGGGTCAGCCCCTGGTATCGGACGCGTACTCTATAAGTTTCGTCTGTTGGCCATTCAAAGCGAACGCTTTGAGATTATAGACATAATTCACATCGATTCAAACAACCGCGTGTTCGCACCCGGCCTGCAGATGCCACTCATCGCTGGCAATGACAATCTTCTTCCGACGCAGATGTATTTGCAGTGGATTAACGCTCCGGGCCCGCAGCTCATTCCTTCGCCCGGAGCCGCCGAGTTCGAAGTGCCGGTACACAAAAATGGCAGAGTGAGGTTTGCCCGAGTTCGCCTCACTCAGGGCCCAGGACCAATTGCGCCGTTCACGAAAGTGAACGTCAAGAAGCAAACCGTAACCGCTAGTTGGCCCGAACCTAACTCAGGACTTCCCCCGACGGTAAGCCCAGAGGCCGAAAGCACCGAATATTACGGCCGACTGCGGTTCTCAGATCAAGAATCAGGCCGCGTGGTGCTGTCGGAGACCGATTCTGAAATGCGTGCCTTACACATCAATCTCGGGTGGCATCAACCATTTGACCAATGTTTTCGTTCGGGAGGCGGATTTGACCTTTGGGCCGAGCGCCAAAGGATGCAAGACTTGGCCACCAAAGTAGGGATAACCGAAGCCGCTATCCTGTCAAGGCTGCGGCCTTATCTATCTATGGGAAAGACGACGTATGCAAAGTCCCGGCTCTGGCCGCGGCTCTGTGCAGAGGGCGTGCCAAATGCGCTGGCGGATGTTGACCTCGAACTTAGCGTCAGTCACTCGCGTCTTAGTGCGCTCTTCCGGGATCCTGAATTCCGCCGGATTGACGACCGAGAACTTTCGATTCAGCGAATCTGGGGGTGGCGCGGCTATTTTTGGTTTGAGTTCTTTAATGATCTGTGCGATGGAGGGGGGCCACCTCGACAGTGCCTCAGATGCGGACGTATAATTCGTGGGACTGGACGCAAACGAGTCTGCAACAAAGCGGACAACTCCGAGTGTTATAGAGCGCGGCGAACAGAAGGTAGACGAACTGAACGAGCAAAGCACTAGGCTTCTTTCATTTTTGCGGCGAGGGCAAGAGCGACCCGGTCGGATCACTCAGAGCTTCTCTTGTAGAAGCCGCGAAGGAACAAGACATCTCCGGCTCAATCGTCGTCACGCCGGAGGCTTTCAACATCCGGAATGGCTACTGGAGTCCAGATCGGCGACTCGATCCCTCAATCCGGACGGCGCTCACCGAACTCTCGACCGAATTGGATGTCGCGCTCGTCGCGGGTTTGATCGAGGAGCGCGATTCTCAGGGACCGGGCTATAGCTCAGCCTATCTTATCGACGGAAGCGCTTGCGATCTGTTGACGCGCAAGATGGGAGATGACGGATCGGGCAATTACCGGTGTTGCACCGAGGACTGCGATAAGCCCACCGAGTGTCGCGGCGCTAGTATCGCGGCTTTGATCTGCATGGACGCCGATTTCAGTGAGAACGACCGACGGCAGGCGGCAGTTCTGGGGCGGATGGTGTTGCGCGAGACGGCATATAGGATTCTTTGCGTGCCAGCTCACATGATGACGTACGGAAGCAGAGAAGTTGCGCTGGCATGGCCGACGGACGTTTCCGTCGTGGTGGCGAATTCGTCCCCGAAGCAGCCGAGCGTACTTCGCTTCGGCACGGAGGCGAGTTGCGTTAGGGGGAATGAGAACATGGTGCGGTTTGCGGTTCTGCTGTGACCGCAGCATCGGATGTGGCGTCACGAAGCGATGTTGAGAGATCCCGTGCGCTTACAGCAGCGGCACAAGTAGCGACGAACGCGGATGACGCCGTCAAACGCAAGATCCACAAGCGTGCGGCGGTAGAAGCCATGGGTGCTCAGAGGCTTTCTGCTCTCGCATTGGGGACAGTGATCCGGCCAGAAGCGGTCCGGATCGGAAATCTCTTCGGCGTACCGTTGGATAGAGCGGGGCGCCTACTGCCAAATCTGGATATAGTCGATAGAGTATTTCAGAATAGTCGAAATCATTTAGGGGACTTCGGCCATCGGAAAAATAAAGGCCGGTCCCAGAGCCTCGAAGCGTGCGCGTGAAATTCTATGCCGACTAAGCTGCTTCTCGATCCGTGGTCACCGGATTACGAAGCTCCCATTCAGACCGATGGCCCGGAGATAGCCGCAGCCGGTGAGATCGATCCCTCCGTCGAGACTGCGGCTTGGAAGGCGATCCAACCAGCGGCGAACGTAGCGGCCCGGCGGATTTGCTTCGTAGATGGCGTGCGTCGCATCGAAGCCCGGGTACTCGCTCAGGATGACGACGGCAAGCTGATCCACGGAGTGTTTTCGAGCGCCGGAGCCGGCTGCGTTGTGAGCGATCGAGGGCACGCGAGTTATGAGCGCATCGATGTCCACCGGTACCTGATCCTCGGTGCCGGACGGCAGAAGGCGGAGCGCATTGCTGCCGGGAACCAGGCCATCGAATTCGAAGGTATTGCCAGCCCGGGCGACACCCAGGACGATCTCATCAATTGTCTACAAAACCTTATGCGCACGAGTGAGGCTACAGTGGCGGAAAGCTTCTTTGGAGCGGGCACGTGTGTATTTGCCGATGGCCCACTGAACTATTTCTCAGCCGCAACGGCCCCGCTCGTCGGCGTGATCAAGCGAATCTATCTCCCGTACCTCGATGCCGCGCACTTTGCACTCGTGGCGCAACTTGAGCCTGGTGAGCGGACGCCTCTTTTTTCGATTCGCGATAACAAATACGACCGATACTCCTGGTTCCAACGGCTCGCGACACCCCGATTGATGGAGCATAGACTGGCAGGAATTGTGCGTCTCGAGGTGCGCGCAGCCCTCGGGCTGCAGCAGGCATGCGAGTTAGCACACTTCGCTGCAGTCCGGCTGCCTGATTTTGCATCAACCCCCGTGCGCGATCCACGAGCCCCACAGAATCTGGTGCCAGTCGGGGCACTTGAAGAGCAACTCAGGCACCGTTTGGGGGACGCGATGACAATCCGGCGGGCAATCGAGAAAAAGATCCACGAAGGGGTGACAGTTTGAACGAAATCGGGAAGGTTTTGGGAACAGCTGACGCGCAGCCTCTGGATTATTGGTTTGCGGTGCCCGGCGACAAGTTGGTGCAACTCGATGACGTCGTCGCGGTTCAGCGCTGCCTTCCGGAAGGTGGTGGGAAGGTCGCGATTTATGGAGTCGTCGATACGGTAATCGCACGTCACGAAGGCGCGAAGCTGGAGAGCGATGTGTTTTTGGCTCACGAGGGCGTTCTGCCACTGAATCACGCGATCAAAGCGCACGTGATGGTGACGCGCGTAGAGCCGGAGATCTTTGTTCCACCGTTACCGGGCGACGCCGTTTGTAAAGCGGAAGGTGCGCAGCGCGAGCAGGCGCTCTTCTTCGATTCGATGAAGAAGCGCTTCGTGCTAGGCCTCTCGCGAGATAGGGAAGTGGTCTACGGGAACTTCGAGTTCCTTGACGGCAGCCGAGGTGCGCATATCAATATTTCCGGTGTTTCCGGAGTCGCCACGAAGACGACGTATGCATCGTTCCTGCTATATGGAATCTTCAATTCGACGGGTTTGCTCGGAGCGGAGAAGGCAAACACACACGCGCTGATCTTCAACGTAAAGGGAGAGGATCTGCTGTTCTTGGATAAGCCCAATACCATCGTGAAACCCGAGGTGGCAGATCTTTACGCGAAACTCGGCCTGCCGGTGCAGCCGTTCGAAAGCGTGGGCCTATACGCTCCGGTGCGTCGCGAACAGGACAAGATGATCCCAGATACGGGGACTCGCTCGGAAGGCGTGCTGGCATACTGCTGGACCATTGAGGATTTCTGCAAGGAGCGGTACCTGCGGTTCCTGTTTGCCGACGCCGACGACGAGACGAGTCACCTGTCTGCCGTGATCGATCGCGTCGAGAACCATCTCACACGCGAAGACGTCTCGAAGTGTGAAGATTTCGATGATCTTAAAGACCTTATCGAATCGCAGTTGCCGCAATGGGCTGGGAACGCGGCGGCAGGAACTCAGATGAGCTTCCTGCGGAGGCTTGAAGCAAGTGCAGCCCGCGTGGGCCATCTGATTCGCGGCAAGGTCGAGGACCCGGCACGCCATCGCATCGATTGGAAGAAGAAGCAGGTCACAGTCGTTGACATTCACAGCCTGCACGACCGGGCGAAGCGGTTCGTGATCGGCGTCATGCTGAAGCGGATGTTCGAGGATAAGGAAAAGTCTGGCACGGCCCAACCGCTAATCTTCGTCGTGCTGGATGAACTGAATAAGTACGCGCCGCGCGAGGGCTGGAGCCCGATCAAGGACGTGATTCTTGATATGGCAGAGCGCGGCCGTAGCCTCGGTGTGATTCTGATAGGCGCCCAGCAGACGGCCAGCCAAATAGAGCGCCGAGTTGTCGCGAATTCATCGTTCCGCGTGGTAGGCAGGCTGGATACGGCGGAGGCGCAACAAGGAGAGTACGGGTTCCTGCCGGCATCGACGCGCTTGCGATCAAGCATATTGAAGCCGGGCACCATGATCGTTTCTCAACCAGAGATTCCGATTCCGTTGCTTGTGCAGTTTCCATTTCCGGCATGGGCGACAAGGCCTTCGGAAGCGGCTGTGAAAGTGACAGCGGGGTCGGGAATCACGGACCCATTCGCGAGATTCAAATAAATGAGATTCCTGCATACCGCCGATTGGCACATCGGCAAGACATTGTTTGGTCGCTCGCGGCTCGATGAGCAAGAGCAGGTGATCGCCGAGATTGTAGATATAGCGAGGCTCGAACACGTTGATTGCGTGCTGCTGGCGGGCGACGTTTTCGAATCTCTTGCCCCCACGGGCGATGCCGAACGCGTCGTTTGCGACGCGCTCGCGGAATTCGCCGGTGCAGGTATCGCAACCGTAGTGGTGGGCGGCAATCACGATCATTCCCGCAGGCTGGCGGCGCTGCGGAAACTCGGGAACCCCCTAAAGATTTTCATCCGGCCTGATCCGGCTCCCCCCGCTGACGGCGGCGTGATTTCACTTCAGAAAGGCGGGGAGATCGCGCAGATCGCTGTGTTGCCATGGGTGCCGGAGTTCAAGATCGTTGATATCTGCCAGATGATGAATCCAGAGGACACCTGGTACGAAGCTTACTCGGATAACGTCGCCGCGATGTGTAGGCATTTGTCTACCGGCTTTTCTGAAAAGACCATTAACATTCTAGTTGGCCATTTGTTTGCATATGGCGCGGAGACGAGCGGCAGTGAGCGGGCGGTACATGTCTCGCAACCGTACGCGGTCAAGCCCGCCCAACTCCCGCAGGCCCAATACATCGCGCTAGGGCATATTCACAAGCCCCAGGAGATTGGATCGTCAACGCGATGCTTCTACTCCGGGTCTCCTCTACAACTGGATTTCGGAGAACGCGAGCAACAGAAGCGCGTAGTGATGGTGGACGTTAAGGCGGGGTTCCCCGCAAACATCGAAAGCATCGTCCTCGTGTCTGGCCGTAGATTGCGCGAGGTTATCACAACTATCGACGAGCTGCCGTCCGTGGCTTCCGAAGCCGGTACCGATTTTCTACGTGTGATCGTTAAGGCAGACGCGAGGATTTCGGGGTTATCGCAGCAGGTCTGTGAAGTGCTGCCGAATGCGTTGGAGGTTCGACACGAGGCCCCTGCGACATCCGAACCGGTGTCTACAGATGCGCTGGTCTCTCAGAGTCCCCGTGAGCTCTTCGAGCGCTTTGTAAGAGAACGAAGGAATACCAATGCGCCGCCAGAGATGCTAACGAGGTTCGAGGAGCTCTATAACGAGGCGAAGGATGCGGCCGATCAGGCTTGAACTCCAGGGTTTCACGGCGTTCCGGGAGAAGTGCGAGATCGATTTCTCCACCTTTGATCTTTTCGCGATCACAGGCCAGACTGGCGCCGGAAAAACCTCTCTGCTCGATGCAATGACGTACTCACTGTACGGGAAGACTTCGCGTCTGAACAAGGCTGGTAAAGATCTGATCAGTCAGGGCGCGGCCGGCATGTCCGTGCTGTTGCATTTTCGCGCCGGGAGCGACGAGTACAAGGTAGCGCGAGCAATCAAGGGGTCTACCGTGACCGCTCGCCTCGAGAAACTGCAGGAAGGAGAATGGAAAGGCATTTCTGGCAGCATAGGAGAAATCAATGACCAGGTGCGGCGGATCGTGGGCCTCGATTTTGACGGCTTCACCAAAGCGGTAATCCTTCCGCAGGGCAAATTTGATGTGTTCCTGCGTGGCAAACCCGATGAACGCCGTGACGTGTTGAATGATCTTCTCGACGTGCGCGTTTATCAACGCATGATGCAGTCCGCAAACGAGAAGAGCAGACTTGCCGGTGAACGGGCGAAAGTGAAGGAGACGGAAATCGATCCGGCGGCGACCCCTGAAGCGAAAGCGGAACACGAGCGGAAGCTGGCGGAATTCGTCGCGCACGAAAAAGCCCTGGAAGATGTGGTAGATCGTCTACAAACGGCATTGCCGGACGCGTTACGCCTGCGCGAGAAACGCAACGCCTTGCTGAGCAACCAGAGCGAACTGGTAGAAACACAAATAAAGATCACTGCCGCTGAGGAGGCCGCCGCAAACGCGAGGCAGGCCGCGGAGCGCGAAGGAGCCTCCATCGAAAAGTTGGACCGCCAAATCACGGCCATAGCCTACGACAGCGAGCTTCACTTGAAGCTCACACAACTGGAGCAGCCCGCTCTTCAACGTAAGAAGTTGAATGAGGAGGTTGGGGAACAAGCGCACAAACGGGAGGTCGAAGGCGGGAACCTTGCTGAAGCGGAAAAGAAAGCACGAGCTGCTCATGAACTTCTCAAAACGGTTACAGGCGGGCTCAAAGGCGCCGATCAGTCGCGCGGATCAAAGAAGGCTGCGCATGACGAACTAGAGGCGCGGCATGGGTCGGCCCACGCCATCGAGCAGGTGATCAAAGAGATAGATACCGCTCGGGCTTACGGTTTGGAAATTCCGAAGATTCACAGATTGATCGCAGAATTCGAGGCCCGCGCAGACGCGTTACTGGGTGCAGTCGATGCTGCTCAGAAGGATTTGGCTGACGCTGAGGCGAAAGTAGAAGCCGCCGGCCAGAAGTACGAACATGTTCACGCCCGAGACCGAGTTGCCGCGCTACGACATGAACTCAAGCCCGGCGAAGCCTGTCCGGTCTGTGAGCAGACGGTTCATTCCGTTCCAAAGGGTCCAGACGCGAACGAAGTTTTGAAGGCTGAACAGCAATTAAAGGCAGTCAAGGCTGGACTTAAGAAAGCTCAGGAACACGTGCTCGCGATCCGGGCTGAGGCTGACGGACTACCCGGCAAACTCGACCTGACACGCCAGCAGCTTGACATGCGCGAGTCCACTCTCAGATCTGCCATCGATCAAGCAAGCCAGATTCTTGGCAGGCCGGCCGACGAAAGCGTTACGAATGAGCTGCGTCTGCTTATCGAACTGTTTCAGACGGCGAAATTGGCCTTTCAACACGCTCAGTCTCATTACGAGAAGATGCTCGGCGACGAGCGGGACGCCTCGTGCGCCTTCCAAGATGCGGAGCACAAGCGGCAGTTGATACTGAGCCAAATCGACAACATCGAGAAACTGAGCGCCGCCTGCCGGGACACCATCGCTGGCCTAGACGAAGTTCTCCAAGGAGCGCCACCGCTACAAGAAATCACGTCGCAACTGAAGACTCTCAAAGCGGCCAAGCAGAAACGTGATGAGCTCGAGGAGGCTCGCAAGAAGAATGAAAAGGCGCTGAAGCAGGCAGAAGAGTTGGTCGTTCGGTGCGCCAAGGACACTGAAGCGCTCGAAAACGTGAGATTGAAATGCGCCAAGTCGATTGAGGATTCAAACAAAGAAATTACGAAGTTGGGAAAGCAAGTACGCAAGAAGCTGGGTGGTCTCGAATTGGTAGAGTCTCCGGACGAGGCCGAGCAAATCGAGCGTTTGCAGGTGGGCCGGCGGAAGGATCTAGAAAACGCGCAGGCGCGCGTCCAGCAATGTCATTTTACGATTCAGGCGCTTGCCGAGAAGATCGCAAATAACGAGCGCCTTCGTGGGGAAGTCGCGCAGCAAAAGGCGGAAGAAGCTCTGTATCGTGACCTCGGAACCTGGCTGAATGCCGGCAACTTCCAGCAATACTTGCTGAGTTCCGCGTTTGAGTTGCTGGCGACCGAAGGTTCCAAGCACCTCAAAGCCCTTTCGAATGACCGTTACACGTTCGCCTACAGAGACAAAGAATTTGAGGTGATCGACAAATGGAACGGCGAAGAAACCCGTTCAGTCAACACATTGAGCGGTGGCGAGTCGTTTCTGGCTTCGTTGGCACTAGCGCTCGCTTTAGCTGGGAGCATCGCAGAATTGAACTCCGCTGGCGGCGCGGTGGCACTCGAATCGCTTTTTCTGGACGAAGGCTTTTCAACTCTCGACACCGAAACACTGAGCAAAGTCGCCGATGCAATCCAACTTCTGCAAGATGGTAAACGGCTGATTGGAATTGTTACGCACGTGCAATCTCTAGCGGATCAAATGCCGAGCAGGATTGAAGTCGAGAAAACTATCGGCGGCAGTCGTATCCGGCAGCCAAGCGAGAGTAGCGCGGAAAGCGGCTGAGGTTAAGCGTCCTCGGTTCGGCCCGCGTGTCCACAATGGTGGAGAACACGCGGCCGCTGAACAGTCCAGCATCGCTCGCCTGCTTCAGTTACCACCAGCTCGGAGCCCCGCTGATAGTCCCGCGATGTGTGCGCGTCTCGACCACGAGCCCTGCCGGTCCAGAGTATGTCCGACGAATCGGATCGCGCGTCTGTACCTGCCCGAGGAGCCGGCCGTTGGGAGTGAACCACTGGAACTGTTTTGGCTGTAGTAAGCCAAAGCCACTATCACCGACGATAAGCTTGCCCTGATCGAACACGTCCACGAGCGCCTCGAGCTGATCTTGGGAAAGAACGTAGAGCCGTGTATCGGTGAGGATATAGCGATGTGACGGCGTTTTTGCGACACGCCGGGGGACGGCCCCGATGTCGTAGACACGCAGTGGGATCCCCGAGGCGTCGACTTCGATGACCCTTCCACTGTAGCCCGCGAGAAAGGTACTGTGCCCCGCGTGACCAAAGTTTGCAGCATAGATCCAATCAGCACCAAACGCGCCCCCCACCTGGATTGTCATGGTCACCTTTATTCCGTCAGGGAGAGTGATCGAACTGTGTTGCAGTGCCTGTTGATAGGTCACCCGCTCGATCTCCGGGCCAGATAGACGGGAGAGATCGACTCCTGTAAGCAGTTCCATTGCTGCGCCGAGATCCTGAAATCTTCGCGTAGATTCCGGATTCCGGGGGTTGCGGTCGGGGTGCCACCGCATTGCCAGTGCCCTGTATTGGCCTATGATGGCCTCGGGACTCACAGGAAGCGCAAGTTCCATTAGTCGGAGTGCAGCGCTGATCTCGGCACTGGCGCCAGCAAGGTCGGAGCGCTCGGCAGCGACCTCAGTCCAGCCCTCCTTCGATGGGAACCGGAGCCCCCAGAGGGGTTGACCGGTCGTCATGTCGTAGCACCACGCCTCATCGACGACCGTGATGAGACGTCTCGATCGATCGGTTGCGAGCGCCACGCACCGGATGTGATTCTTGAGCTCGCGCGGCTCGATGCCGAAGCGCTTTGCCTGCGCGGCGTATTCGGGTTGATCAGCAACACATTCAGTCAATAGTGGGTCGAGCGTATCGGTGTAGCCGTGCAGAATGCCGTCGCGAGAGAGGAAGAGCATGCCCGAACCGTCTGCGTTCACGTCGGCACGATAGACGTCATGCGCGAGGCCTCGCTCGGCGAGCCTGCCACCCGCCCGGTCGGTTGTCAGCGCTACAGCGGGCGCCGACGGAAACCCCACACGTCGCCCCCTGGGATCAACCCAGAGCGTCGAGCCCGCAGTTGGGAGCATTTGGCTATAGGCCGGGTTTGGCCGCTCATTCGGTGGCAGTGCCTCCTCCCTGGCAAGCGCCCAACTGTTGCCGGAGACGATGAAGCGCGGGAGAGTGCTGCGCGACGCTCTCGCATTCGTGTCGTGGACCCCCTCGCGCGCCGTGGTGACCACGATCGCTTCCGACGGCGTTCGGTACTGCTCCTGCCAAGCGATCGGTGCCTTGGGCAGACGAATGTACGGGAGATTCTTTAGACTGAGGGGGCGGGCGCGATCAGCGGAGCGAGATTGGGCACGCACTCGCATAGGCACCATGATCGAGTTGGTTGAGAGCTTCTCAGCAGCCTGAGCCGCATCGGAGGCGGGTGGTTCGAATGGGAAATCCGGTGGATACAGCAGATAGGTGGATCCCTCGTTGACCCGCTGCAACCGCTTGCCTTTTTCCAACCACGCAGCGAGGTAGCTGAGCCGACGACGATCGCCACTGACACGGCCCTTGAGTTCACTCTGCTTTAGCCCGGGCTGGGTCGCAACCGCAGCTACAATGGCTTCCACCAAGGTTGCGTCTAACTGTGCGTCTTCGGCAACAGGAAGCCAGGAGTTGAGCTCGTTGGTCGCGGTCAGGGCTTCCCGAAGCTCCCGAATGCCCTGGCGGTCACCCATGACGGCCATGAGAATACTTGCGCTGTGAACCGCGTGCGAGATTTTGAGATCGAAGCGACCGTATACCTTTTTAATCTGCCGTACGACAGCAGGCATGAGAGGATAGGTCTCGCGCGCAGCACGGATGGCACGCACGAAATCGCCATCCGCTTTGGCGTGCTCGATAATAGCGCTTAGTTCGAAGTACCGGTGGACGACAGCGTCACCGGCAAGCCTGGAAGCCGTGGCTATCTCATCCGGTGAAGCATCGTCCCCGCCGATGAAGCGGGCGGATAGGTCTGGTGGGTCCAAGGAGGTATAGGGCACTGGTGGCACAACTGCGGACTGGCCAAAGAGTCGCTTCAAGAACTCGAACATGGCTATCTACCTTCATGCCTGATATTGTTCGCTCTGACTCGATGGCGAGCCATTTAACGACCTGGACGTCACCCACCGCCCAGTTCTTGGGCGGTCGGGTGCATGCCTTGGGTTAGGCTACCTGGTTTTTCGTCACACATAATCTGCGATCTCCGGACGAGTCAAGCTTCAAGCGCGGCAACAGCGTCCTCGATTAGACCTCAGTTGGACATGCCAGTCAAGCTGAACGCAATCTCCCCGGACGGGCGTCTCTCGCGTACATTCACCGTTCCGCAGTAGAGTGGAGCTTGAGACTGTTCGGTCAGGATTGGAACGAACGCGGCCGCGGCGCTGCTCAGTTCGTTGTAATCAGGACCGGGACCCCAGGCCGAACGGACCTGTCAACAAATGCGACCTGTCAACTGGAGAAAACGGAGAATTCGGCGCCGAAGGGGGGCGCAGTCGGGGCCGCCACCGATTCACCGGCGCAGGACGGCTCGTTCGGCGGAGAGTCGCGAAGCCCGCAATACATGGCAAATGTTGGGGATACGAGCGCGGTTTCACCGCAGTCCGATGCTGTCAACAAATTGGGAGTTGCAGTTCGAAACTAAAAGAGTGGCTCCCCAAGAATGCGGTTTTACAACTTTTTCTCTCAATATTCCTTAATGTTCCTGGGGGTCGGCATGGATTCGAACTCGTTCCGTCCGTTTCAGCCATCTCCCATTACTTCAAGGACTTGACTGTCAACATTCGAAGAGCGATGAATGTGTGGGCCCAAACAGGAGGGGTCCATGCAACTGGAAACCAAGTTCCTTCGGCTTCGGACCCCGGTCATCATCGGATCGTATTTCGGTGACTGGCGGGTTTGCTGGCTCGGTGGCTGGACCAAACATCGGCTCTCTTACTTGGTGATGGTCGTGCGCGTCCGCGCGGAGCCAAAGACCGGCGTGTGAGGCCCGAGCTTGCAATACCGGTCGGCTCTTTTGAGTGATTGTCGTTGTCATAAATAACCGCCTACTCTGCCATTAGTCTTGTTTATGGACGGATGCCCGACTAACCTGGTGGTAAATCCCCGACTCATCCGAAGCGTAGGCCAGCCAGCGCCCATCGGGCGAAAACGAAGCATGCCGCTTGTTGAACTGTGTTTGCAGAAATACCTCTGGCTTTCCGGCCCGCAACCCCGCACCGTCGCTCTCCAAGGGCAGGGTCCAGAGGTCATACCCGGTGCCGGCGGCCTGAACCTGATACACCAGCGCGAGTTGCCTCGCTTTTCCTTACCCGGTCACGTTATATAATTCAAACATCCGCGATGGTGGACCCACTCCGGCCGGGGCACTGAAAGCAGCAGTTGCTCTGGCCGTTTTCCTTGCCGGGCCAGCCGACCGACAAAAAGAAAGATTGAGAATGTCGTCCTGCTGATCGCACTATTTAACTCAACGCGAGGTCGTTTTACCGCCTAAAGGGTCTTGCCGTCGTGCCTAGGCGCGGTAGCCGGACTCCAGCTTTGGTCCGAAAACTGGATCTACTCGAATTCGGCCTGGTTCCCCGGGGCATCATCGCCACCGGCGATGCCAGACGCAGCATCTCGTCTACGGCCAACCGCTGGGCAACTTCGCGGCCAGCGGAGACCTGGGGAATTTCTCGGGCTACAAGCAGGGCGAACTTCCGGAGTAAAAGCCCGGTTCAACAACCCACCTGCCTTCGCGCAGCCTGCAACATTTATTCAAGAGTTGAGGTGAAGTCGACACTCGACCAAAAGAGATGTCGCGGCCAAGCGAAAAGCGCCTATTGGGTTCTACCCCAAATCATCCCTGGCGCTGTGCGCGGGTGGGATCATAAGCGATCCGCCCGCGCAGAGCCACCGCGAGGATTAGAATGTTGCGATGGGATTCAACACCGAACCGGTCGCGCCGGGGACCGCAATCGGTGAGGCCGTCACCAGGAAATCCCAGCGATTCCGCTTGGCCGCCTCTTTGCTTACCGCCTCAAGATCCAGGTTGTCGAAAATGGGCATCCCCATGGCAACCAGCACCAGGGCGTGAATCGGTTCGGCGATTCCTTCGATACCTGACGGATGGACATCTTCGGCGGCATCGCTACCGAGAATTGCCACATCGCGCTGGTGAAGCCATTTCGCGCACGTTATGTAGAGCCCCGCCAGTTCCGAGGTCTGCCATGGTCCTTTGGCGTCCCGACGCGCCCATCGCCCGGTACGGATGAGAACCACGTCACCCGGCTCGATCTTCAGGTGAGCCTGCTTCACCCAGGCGTCCAGATCTTCCGGATAGATGCGGGTGCCGGGCTCGAGATAGTCCACACCCTTCAGCCGCGGAATGTCCATCAATACCCCATGCGTGATGATTCCATCCTTGAAATTAATGATGGATCCCATCTCGCAGCCCGTTTCGGTGACGGCGCTGGCCGGCATGCCGTTATACATTTTGCCTTTATACATGCGGTGGCAGAAAGTGTCCATATGCGTATGGACAAAACCGTGATACGCGATGAAGAACGAGTCGGAGGCGCCGCCGATATCACTTGGCGGGCCGGACCGCCCCCGTCCCCCTCCAGCCATCTTATGGACAATGGGCTGCTGATTGTCGAGGGCCGGTTCCATTTCCGCGTTACGCTCCATCGATACCGAAAACCCCTCCTTCACCGAACTCAGGGCCTGTTTGCGCTTTGCCGGCGTGATGAGATTCACAGCCCCTTTCTGGTCATCCTTGCCCCAGCGACCCCAGTTGGATAGCTGCGTCATCAACTGATCGAAATCTTCCCGGGTGGCATTGTGATTAGAGGTGGATGGGGCTTGCGCCAACAGAACAGCGCGCGGCGACAAAAACCAGGAAGCCGCCAACATAACAACCGCGCAACAAGCGAAAAGCTTAGCCTTGCGTAAATTCATAAAGTGTCTCCTTGCTGATAAGTCCGGACCCGGACTAAAAAGGCCTTAGTGCAGTAGATCCAGTTCAAATGTTCAGCCACTCCCGGGCGTGACCGAATACTTCGGTCAGCTTAACTGGAGCCTTCGCGGTGAGTAACGGAAAATCGGGAGGTGCGATGCAGAACAATTCCTCCATCCCGTCGGCTAAAAATAAGAATGCTGTATTGTTCCTGTACTGCGCGTATTTTTGAAATTCCTGCCAAATATATTGGTAGAAAATCTCGAGGTCGACGTATGTGCCCAAAGCATCCATCTGGCTCGGAATTGGATTGGTTGCTTCCTGGTCGCTATAGATCAAAACGCTGCTGAAGGGCTTCAGCTTGTTCCGAATGCCGAAGGAAATGATCATCATCGAAGGCCGGGCCCGCCGAATGGCTTGGATGGTGGCCCATTCCACAAAAGTATTATTGATCAGGAGCGTGCCGTTGCCTGCCAGCAACACAGCGCGTAGAAATTCGCTCAGAATCTCGTCCGAGGCGAGATCGCCTTCAGAAGCGCGGATCTTCAATCTCTTCAGCCGCTCATTCAGCTCGCGTGGAGTCCGGACTTCCCCGCTCTCCAACATGCGCCGCACTTCGTCCATCATGCGTGATCGATAGTCCTTCAGGTCGTCATACTTGAGCCGGATGGCGTTGCGAACTCCGTCCCATGGATTGTCCGCGGAAATCATCCACGAATCATAAGGCTCTTTCGAGTACATCTCTAGGATCGATTTCCGGGTGCCTCCCGTCACCGCGAGGTTGAGGTAATCGGCGCCATCCGGAACATCGACCTGGATGCGCTTGCCGTAGCGGGACAAACGCAACCACATACGGGAAGGATCGGCCGAAAGTTCTGAGGGTGCGGTCACAATGATCAGCGAGGGTTTTCCCTTTCGCGTGACCTCAGCATCGAGCAGCGGATCGACCTTCGCAAACACTCGGGAAATTGCCTGGCGCCATTCGGCAAAATGCGGATTACGATTGAGGAAATCGACCTGCTCCAGCCCGAAGTGACGCCGGGGCCATGTTTTTTCGTCAACTCCCATTCTGCGCTCGACCTCGCGCACCGGAGCAAACAGAGACTCAACGGCGGCTGGCTGCGATCGATCCAGCAACGTGAACATTCGCTCCTGGTAGTTGCGCTCGGCGGGAAACAGAAGGTTCCAATCCTGGAACTGCTCGAAGAAAAAAGTTGAGAATGTAGGGGGCAGACGGTCCAGGAGACCTTTATCAATGAGATTCTGGATGACCGGCGAAAGCTTCGGCGCGGAAGGCATACTACAGAATCTCCTTCAGCGCCTTCCCCGCAATCTGGCCGGTCTGAACACCGAGCAACTCCGCCGCGGTAGCGGCTACATCAACATGAGATACGAGCCGGTCCGTCTCGCCTGCACTAACACCGGCGCCAAGCGCCAACAACCACAAGTTTCGGCAAGAAGGGTCGCCGGTTCGATGGTTGAGAAATCCATTCGACGCGTTTTGGTCGCCGTCGCGCCCCAACTCCGGAAGAATCAGAACTGCGGTGTTATCCCTATACTTCGGATTGCTTTGGACCTCGTCCCAGAGCATGCCGGTAATCCTGTCCGTGCGCGTGATGGCCTGCAAATACAGCGAATAGGAACCCCAGTGTGCGACATCCATGTCCCAGAAATTCACCAAGATGAGGCGCGGCGCAAACTCACGCATAATCTCGCGGGCAATGAAAAAGGTGAGCTCGTCGCCCGAGGTGGGCGCCTCCGGACCATTAATGTATTCCACGAGGGCGCGGGCGAGGCTTTCGCGTACGTTGCGATCCAGATCTTTGGCAGCTTTGAAAATCGTCCAACCAACCCCTTCGTATCCCTCATTCAGAACGGACTCGAGATGTTTCAGAACGTTCTCGCGACTCGCTACGCCGCCGCCGGATTTCTGCTTCACCGCTTCGCCGACCGCCTCGATCAGAAGCTGCTTTGGGAGAACGACATTCGCTCCATACGACGCACCCCAATCCCGGTTAGTCCCCCAGCCCATTTGCGCGAAACTTTTGTTGGTCGCGATGACCCAGGCGTCCATAGGACTGACACCCGTTTGCTTACGATAGTATTCGAAGATCGTGGTAGAGGCGGGCGGCTCCGAACCAAAGTCGTCCACGCGCTGCCAATTCCCTGTGACAATGCTGCCCGTCGCATTGAAATGCGACAAGACACCCTGATTAGCACACGTCTTGTAGAAATACCCTTTGGGACGGAGTTCAGCGAGCCGCGGGATATTGCGGAGGCCTTCCGGAGCGAAGGTTTCGGAATTGCGAACTCCGCCGCCGAAGGTCACAATGATCACTTTGCGGCCAGGCTTATCGACTGGTTCGGCGGCTGACAACATCCACGGAGGCAGAAGCCGGTTTGCGATCGAGAGTCCCGCCAACTGGACGAACCGGCGTTTGGAGAATGAAAACATCAGTACTCTGTAATCTCCCCGCCGCTGATCTTTTTCCGCATTTTTTCGCCAAGATCGAGCGGGTGATCGTAGCCAGATTGAATTTCGCCGCCAGGGGTGTAGTAGGGGCCAATATCACAAGCCATGCTGCCCTTGCCTTCTTCGACGAATGTAATCGCGGTGATCAGCTTAGCCGACTTGTATCCGTAACGAGACGGGTCGATTAGACGGAGCGGTGCGCCATGCCGGTCCGCCAGTGGCTTGCCCGCCATATCCAGGGCCAGCATCAGCCGCGGCGAAAGCATCTGATCAAGGCTGAAGTACTCA
>JBEKBK010000117.1:0-18423 GCA_050015435.1 Bryobacteraceae bacterium | reverse complement strand
CCTTCGGATCTCCCCGGGACACTTGAAACTCGATGGGGCGTCGTGACATACCCCAGTATAGGTCAAAACATTCAGGATCGGAAATGTATTATAGCCTCTTTTCATGCGGTCAGAGACCTAGCCGCTTTCATCCCGGCGTAGAAGATCACATGCACCATCTCTCGGAAATAGGACTCATCGTTGCGTTTCGTGGCCCTATTGGCCGCGGCTTCCCGAAGTGCATCACGCATCGACTTGGTCCGAGGCTTTCGATCGCCCGTCTCAATGAGAGTCGACTCGAGTTTTTCAAAAATAGATTTCAATTCCGCAGGATTGTTCACGGACCTAACATATCATTTGTAAATTTACATGTAAATCCACCCCGGCGCGCGTAGGCAGCGGCGCGTAGTCTCTTGTTCCATCTGCAAGATGATCATGGCTGCGCTGTAACTACGCAAGGAGTTACAATGAAATTTAGATTGCCAATGGGATGAAAGGGAAGCGCGCCAACCTCGCTAAGCATGGTCTGAGTCTTGAGGACGCTACGGAGAAGAGCGGTTCATCACGTTAGGTAAGCTCGTCGGGCGGCTGGTAGTGATCGGCCACGTGCAGCGCGGCGAAGGAACTCGCATCATCTCCATGAGGAAAGGAAACCGACGTGAGCAAGAAACGTATAAAGAGCGACTTGGCGCGAATTGATCGCATGAAGGATGCCGAGATCGACTATTCGGACATTCCGGCTCTCGACAAAGCGTTCCTGAAGAAGGCGACGGTCGCATGGCCGCCCGTCAAGAAGCAATTGACTATCCGGCTGGACGCGGACGTGCTGGACTGGCTGAAGCGCCACGGCAGAGGATATCAGACCCGCATCAATCGCATTCTGCGAGTCGTGATGGAGAGTCAGCCTCCGCGCTAGGGACTGAGCGAACGATGCAGCGTCATAAACTTGATCCCAAGAAGCCTCGGAAGCTTACCCCGGCCGAGGCACGGCGGCTGGACAACACGCCAATCGAATATTCAGATATTCCGGAACTGAGTGACAGTTCTTCACAAAGGCTCCGGTGAAGAAGCAGTTGACCATCCGGCTGGAAGCGGACGTGCTGGACTGGCTAAAGCGTCACGGCAGGGGATATCGGACCCGCATCAACCGCATTCTGCGAGTCGTGATGGAGAACCAGCCTCCCCGCTAGTGGCAACCGCTCCGTGACCGTCGCGGCTCGGTAAGAGCGGTTTTGCTCACCCGTGCTACTCGAACAAGAACAGCGGCGTGCCGGGAACCGGAATTTCTTCGCCCCCTGCGCTTACAGGTTGCTCCTGCAACTGGCGGCAGTAGATGCCGCCCTCGCCGAGGTAGACCTCGAGTTCCGCCGGTCTTGGAAGCGAGCCTTGAATGAGAGCCTCGCTGAGCGGATCCTCGATGTACTTCTGAAGCGCACGCCGCAGCGGGCGGGCTCCGTAGCTGCGATCGCCGCAGGTCTTCTCGAGGATATACTTTGCCGCGTCCGTACTCAGCTTGATCTTGATCTGCTTCGCGACCAGGTTCTTGTTCACCTGGTCGGTGAGCAGATCCATGATCTTCAGCAGATCCTCGTCGCTGAGCGAAGTGAACAGAATCACCTCGTCCAGCCGGTTGAGGAATTCAGGATTGAAGGCCTTCTTGACCTCCGCCATCACCTGATCCTCCACCTTCTGAGGCAAGCCGGAACCCGGCGCGGAGAATCCCATCGGGCTGCGCTTCTCGAGGAAACGCGCCCCGAGATTCGAAGTCATGATGATGATCGTGTTCTTGAAGTCGACCGTGTTACCTAAGCCGTCGGTCAACTGGCCGTCCTCAAACACCTGAAGCAGGATGTTGTAAATATCCGGATGAGCCTTCTCGATTTCGTCGAGCAGGATCACGGAGTACGGCGCCCGCTTCACGCGTTCCGTTAACTGGCCGCCCTCTTCGTAGCCGACGTAGCCCGGAGGCGAGCCGATCAGCTTCGACACCGAGTGCTTCTCCATGAACTCCGACATATCGAAGCGGATGAGCGATTTCTCACTCCCGAACAGAAACTCGGCCAGAGCCCGCGCGACTTCGGTCTTGCCGACGCCGGTCGGCCCCAGGAACAGGAACGATCCTGCCGGACGCTTGGGCGATTTCAGACCGGCCCTGGAGCGGCGAATGGCCCGCGCCAGCGCTGAGATCGCTTTCTCCTGGCTGATCACCCGGGTGTGCAGCTCGTCTTCAATGCGCAGAAGCTTGGCGACTTCCTCTTCGCGAATCGCGGTCATGGGCACGCCGGTCCAGCGCGCGACCACGTCTTCGATGTCGTCCTTGGTTACAACCCCGGTCGAAGTGTCGTCGAGATTGTACTTTTCGCGCAATTGCCGCAGGTTCTCGCGTTCCTTCCGCTCTTCATCGGAATAGAAGCGCGCCTTTTCGAACTCGTGATTCGCGATGGCGTTCTCCATCCGGTGCACGATGAACTTGATGCGCTTCTGGATGTCCGCCACTTCGCCCGGCAAGGTGGTCTGCCGAAGCTTTACGCGAGCGCCAGCCTCGTCAATCAGGTCGATGGCCTTATCCGGCAGGAACCGATCCGGAATAAAGCGGGTAGAGGTATACACGGCGTTTTCAATCGATTCGTCGGTATAGGCCACCGCGTGAAATTTCTCGTACCGCTCCTTGATGCCGAACAAAATGCGGATCGCATCTTCTTCGTTCGGCGGCGGCACCTTGACAGCCTGGAAGCGGCGCTCGAGCGAACGGTCCTTTTCAATCGACTTGCGATACTCGGCGGGCGTGGTGGCGCCGATGCACTGGATTTCCCCGCGCGAAAGTGCCGGCTTCAAAATGTTGGCGGCGTCGAGCGAGCCTTCGGCTGAACCCGCGCCTACCAGCGTGTGCAGCTCGTCTATAAAGATGATCGCGTTCTGATTTTCCATCAGCTCCTTCATGATGGTTTTCAGGCGCTCTTCAAACTGGCCGCGATATTTGGTGCCGGCCACGATTAATGACAAGTCCAATGCCAGGATTCGTTTATCGGCCAGGAACGAAGGCACGTCGCCGTCGGCGATACGCTGTGCCAGACCTTCCACGATGGCGGTTTTGCCCACGCCCGGCTCGCCGATGAGGACCGGGTTGTTTTTCGTGCGGCGGCACAGAATCTGGACCACGCGTTCCAGTTCATAGTCCCGGCCGATGAGCGGATCAAGCAGCCCGTCCATCGCGGCCTGGGTGAGGTCGCGGCTGAACTCGCTAAGCAGAGAGCTTTCCTTGGGGCGATTGGAGGACATTTTCTCCGAACTCGACCGGGCAATCTCCTCCCGAACCTGCGAAAGACGCAGACCCCGCTCGTGCAGGATGTCCGCGGCAAAACACTTTTCTTCGCGCAGCAGTCCGAGAAGCAGATGCTCAGTCCCGATATGTTTGTGGTTAAGCCGCTCGGCCTCCTCCGCGCCATACGCAAGCACGCGCTTGCACTCATGGCTCAAAGGCAGGTCGACCGAGGTTGAGACTTTCTCCCGCAGTGTCGTGTGCGCTTCAATCTGCTTACGGATCGATTCCACCGATGCGCTCGATCGGAGAAAACGGTTGGCGAGAGCCTTATCCTCTCTCAGCAGCCCCAACAGCAGGTGCTCGGTTTCGATGCACGGGCTGCCAAACTGGCTGGCTTCGTAGCGGGCAAAAAAGATTACCCGGCGAGCCTTTTCGGTATAACGTTCAAACATAATTCCTGTCCTGATTTAACACAAATCAAACCCCGTTTGGAACCAACTGGCCGCGTTCCAGTCTGAGAATGCGGTCCGCGCGGCGGGCGAACTGCATATTATGGGTAACGTGAATTGAGGTAAGTTTGCGGGACTGATGCAGCTCTTCAATGAGGCCCATCATCATTTCGCCCGTCCGGAAATCGAGACTGCCCGTCGGCTCGTCCGCAAGCAGGACTCTGGGATCGCCCACCAGCGCACGAGCGAGAACCACTCGTTGCTGCTCGCCTCCCGATAATTCGCCCGCACGGTGCGACGCACGGTTTCGTAGACCAACCTCATCTAACCTCACCATGGATACGGGTTCGGATTCTTCCCTAGTGCGACCCCGTATCAGCAGCGGCATCATCACATTTTCAAGCGCCGTAAACTCGGCGAGCAACGAGTGAATCTGCCAGACAAAGCCAAGCTCCCGGTTACGAAACTCCGCCAGCTCATTCGCCGGAAGCTTGCAAATGTCACTCTGCCCGAAGTATATCGCACCCTCCGTTGGCCTGTCTAGACCACCAAGGAGGTGCAACAGGCTACTCTTGCCCGCGCCAGACTCGCCCACCAGAGCTAGCTTCTCTCCTTGCGAAACCTCCAGGTTCAAGTCGGAGAAGATGACCAGGTCCGCGTCGCCGGAACGATAAGTCTTTTTAAGACAGACAGCTCGGATGGCCATGTCCATTTAATTCTGAAACTCATCCTCGGTTCATTGTATCGACAAGGTGCAAGAGGTGGCCTCGAAAACGGCGATACTTAAGAGGTTCCCTTTAGTACGATTGTGCGATGCGCCAATTTCGGCCTGGGGTTAACTCGATTTAATCCTAGGGTATCCATTCGGGCAATTGCTCTGGCTTGCGAACTGCATACTCAGAAGCGTTCCTGAGGACGGGGATCAGCAGGAGTCGAAGTCAACAAGGGATTTGGAGTAAACGAGATGATACGACAAAGTGGTTGTTCAACAAAGTGGTTGGCAGCGTGTGCATTCCTGTCCGTGGTGGGTTTTTCCGCCACAGCACTGGGGCAGACTACACTGAGCTTCGTTCCGTCGAACCAAACCCTTAATCTGACGGTGCCGCCGGGCGGGACGGGGACGGCGCAGCTGATAGTCAACACCACCAGCGCCCCGACCCTATCCATCAACACCAACTCTCTTCCGTCCTGGCTCACGGTCACGCCATGCTGCATAGTAAATGACCTCGGCTCGGTGACCCTGACGGTCAGAGCCAGCTTAGCCCGGACGAGTTTTGGTACAGGTTACACAGCCTTCAGCACCTTTACCGTCGGCTTTGAAGGGCAACAGGTGTCCCCGGCGTTGATTACCGTGAATCTCACGGTGGGGGTCCCATCTGTGCTGTCGGCCAACCCGTCCTCTTTGAATTTCACCGCCGTGCAAGGGCAATCGGTGGGCAGCCCCACGAGCGTTCCGGGCGTCCAGATTCTGAGCAGCACCCAAGCGCTGCAATACACTCTCAGCACGTCAACCACGGACGGAAACGCCTGGCTGATCGTGAGTCCGGGCTGCACCACCCAATCGCCGTGCACCACTGATCCAAACGGGAGCGGATTCACAGTTAGCGTAAATCCGTCCGTCCTGGCGGCCAGCACGACCTCTTATCAGGGAACCATCACCGCCCAGAGCACGACCACTTCGGATTCGGCGACGATCAGTGTAACTTTGACGGTGAGCTTGGCTCCCAGCCTGACGGTCACGCCGGCCGTGCTGCCACAATTCCTCTATCAGGTGGGATCGTCTGCCGCGCAGCCCACACAACAGACTTTGGACGTAACGGCCACCAGCGGGTCGGTGCAGTTCGGCGTCACGGTGAGTCCCGCCGTTTCGTGGTTGGTCCTGAACACCAACACCGGATTCGCGACTTCGACTCCGGTTCCAATCACTCTGAACATCAATAAAGCCAGCATTCCGACCACCCCGGGAACCTATTACACGAATATTACCGTCGCGGCCATTCCGGCTTCAGGCACGGCGGTCCAACCTATTTTGGTGACCCTGGTGGTCAGTAACAATCCCCTGCTGAGCGCGAGTAATAACTCGCTGATGTTTACCGCGCCTTTTGCGGGACAGCCGCCAGCGACCCAGCAGGTCACGCTGACCAGCACGGGCGGCGCGGTCGGATTCACGGTGGCTCTGGATTCCAATAACCCGTGGCTGACGGTTTCGCCTTTATCCGGCTCCGCAAGCTCGACCTCACCAGTCACGTTGACCTTCACCGCGAACCCTTCAAGCCCCAATGTTCTACCCGTCAGCACCTACAACGCGACGATTAAAGTGACCCCCAGCAACGGAGACCAGTACACGGTGCCGATCGGGGCTGAATTGCAGGTGACCACCGCATCGCAACTCGCGGCTGGACCGGCCATTCTCCATTTCAGCTACGAGACCACCCAACTGGCGCCTTCGGCGCAGGGTGTGCAGATCACCAGTTCCGGGCAGCCTGTCGGCTTCTCGGTAACCGTTCCAGCGCTTACGGCTACGTCCAATTGCCCGGCAAACTGGTTGAATGCCGCCTCCAACAGCACGACCACGCCCGCCACGGTCACGGTGAGTGTGATCACGGCTGGGATGACCGCGGGAACCTGCAATGGGAATGTTGTGGTTACTCCGTCGAGCGGAACGGGCGGCACGGCGTTGACCATTCCAGTGACCGTCGACATCAGCGGGACCGCCGAACTGAACGTGAGTATCCCATTAGGTTTTGGTGTGCAGTCCGTTCAGCAGGGCGCGAGTACCAGCAATTTCTTCGTCTCGCTCACCAGCACAGACCCGCTAAACCAGGTACAATTCACGGCGACGCCGAGTTCTTCCCAGAATTGGCTTTTCGTGACCTCGGGCGGATCCACGCCGCAACAACTTCAGGTGATTGTCTCCCCGGGTCTGCTCACGACAGGGCGCTATAACGGCTCGATTACGATTTCGTCGGCAAGTCTCCCCAGCGGCTCGGTTACTATTCCCTACACCTTGACCGTGAATCCGCCGGTTAGCGTCACGGTAACGCCGTCGGGCTCGCTTGCCTTTACGCAGCCGCAGGGCGGTCCGGTTCCACTCGCGCAGGTCTTGACGTTGACGAGTAGCGGCGGAAGCGCTAACTTCATCGCGACCGTGACGCAGGGTACCAGTGGCCCTTGGCTCCAAATCAATTCGGCGAACACGGCCAGCGGCACCATCAACCCGAGTGGAACCATCAGCGTGAGCATTAATCCCACGGTGGCGAATGCGCTAGCGGCAAGCGCAACCCCGTACACCAGCCAGATCAACCTTGCATTCCCGAATTCCTCGACGCCGACGGTCACGATCAACGTCAATCTGACCGTGACTCAGCAGACGATCCTGGTGGCGCCGCAAACGCTCACCTTCAGCTATCAACTGGGAGCGACCAGTACCCCGGCATCGCAACCGGTAAGCGTGATCAGCACGCCGTCCGGCGTAACCTTCAGCGTGGCCGTCACGAGCTCGGGCGGCTGGCTTACGACGGATACCGTCAACAGCACCACTCCCAAGACAGTCAACGTCTCGATCAATCCGCAAAACATCCCGGCTGGAACCGCGGTTGGAAGTTCGCTCACCGGAACCATCGACATCAGTGCGCCGACCGTCCAGTCGGCTCCGATCGCGGTGACGGTCACGCTGAACATACTGGCGCCTCCCAAACCGCAGCCCGCAACCATCGCGAATAGCGGAAGCGCGCAATACGGCGCGATCTCTCCCGGTGAATTGATCACGATTCAGGGCACTCTGCTCGGACCGCCGACGCCGGCATCGGGTACCAGCTTCACGGTGAATTCTCAAGGCACGGTAAACTCGACTCTGAACGGGGTGCAGGTGCTGTTCGACCTCACGCCCGGCACTCCCACCTATGTCTCCGCGAACGTAATCAACGTGATCGTGCCGTGGGAGGTCAACGGCCGAACGTCCACGAACATCACCGTGGTCTACAACGGATCGCAATCGGCGCCCATTCCACAAAGCGTGGTCAGCCTTACACCTTCGATCTACACGCTGAATGGGAACGGCTTGGGCCAGGCGGCTGCCTACAACGTTTCGGATGGCAAGATCAACGGCCCGGTGGGTAGCGTAACGACGATCGGAGGTCAGACGATTCCGACCGAACCGGCGGCGCAAGGTTCCTATATTGCGGTATTCGGAACGGGCGGAGGAATCACCGTTCCACCTAGCTTGACTGGTTCGGTAAATCCGCTGGCCGCGCTTCCGCTGAATGTTCCCTTATCAAGTGTGACCGCCACCCTTGGCGGCGTTTCCGCCAAGGTTACCTACGCCGGCGCGGCTCCCGGAGACGTTACTGGCGTGAACCAATACGACATTCAGATACCGACCGAAGTAGCGGGCCCCGCTTTGCCGATTGTGATCACCGTCAACGGCGTCTCAACGTTTACATCGGGATCATCCGGCCCGACAGTTTCGGTCGCGGCCCAGTAGCGCGGAATGGTGGGGCGGGTCCCCAAGGCGGGTCCCCTGACCCGCGGCCGCTCGTGGCCTTCTTTCCGCCGACGACAAAAACGGCCGGACCGGGGGTCCGGCCGGACGAAGGGTCCGCCCCACAGCGACTCCGCATGTTGCGTTGTATTGTGCGAGCATAGCGGTGGAGTTCGCTTAACGTCGCCTTCGCGCGGCTCTCAAACCCCTCCTCGTCGGCCTGCCAAACAAATTTGAGTGAAGGAGAACAACCGGATGGAACAAGTCTGTCTGTGGCAGCCCTTTGGCTCGTGTTGGCTCTGGTAGCGACGCTGCTCGCGATTTGGTTTCGAATTTCGACCGCACTATTCAGAGATTGTGGTCGGTACGGTCGTGCAATTGATCATCGGCGCGCTGGTTGGAACCCAGGCTCTGGGAGCAACGTCTTTGTGGATCACCTTTCTCGCCGGGACGGGAAATTGTTCTGACCTTTCTGGCCGGCGCGGAACTGGACCCGGCAATCTTTCGGACCAAATGGAAAGAAGCTTTTCGTGGTGGGGCTGGTCGGGTTCTTCGCGCCTTTCCTTGGGGGCGACCGCCCTGGCTCACTTCGTGCTCGGCTGGACGACGATGTCCAGTTGGCTGGCCGGCGTCGCGCTTTCGACAACCTCGGTGGCCGTTGTCTATTCGGTGATGCTCGAACTCGGTCTGAACCGGACGGACTTCGGAAAGGGAATTCTGGCGGCGTGCTTCATCAACGAAATACATCCTGTTTACGCTGTTTGCAATGGGTGGCTTAGCCGCGTGGGCAGGGAGCGAGGCGGTCCTGCCCGCCTACATCATCGGCATGGTGCTCGCTGGAACCGTAGGCAAGGATCACGTCTTAGTTCGCCGGTTGCGTACGCTCACGTTCGGTCTCTTGACGCCGTTCTAGTTCATCCGGGCGGGATCGCTGGTATCCGTCCCGGCCCTGGTCGCCGCGCCTTTGGTATTCCTCGCTCTGCTCGCGACGAAGATGGTGAGCAAAATGGTTCCGCTGGTTCCCACGGTGCGAGCCTTCAACTATCTCGGGCACGAAGAGATGTACTATTCGTTGATGATGTCCACCGGCCTGATCTTCGGCACGATTTCGGCGCTCTTCGGACTGAATCATCAGATCATCAATCGGACGCAATACTCCCATCTGGTGGCGACGGATATTGCGAGCGCGGTAGTTCCCACGGCGATCGCCAATGCCTATTTCATGCCCAGGCATTTGTTGCCGGGAGCCTCGCCGGTAACCGTGAGGGTGGTGACCGACGTTGAGCCGACAGAGTTGCTGGAAGAATAAATTCTATGCTTGTTGCTTGTCATTTCGAGGAGAATCTGGCAGGGAGGATCGGGTTTGGATCGTTATCTTATTGTGATGCTCGGAGGAGGCGCCGGATCTTTGGTGCGCTATGTGGTTGGAACCGCCATTATGAATCGCGCAGGTGGACGTTTTCCGCTAGGAACGGTTTTTATCAACATTACCGGCTCCTTTCTCATCGGATTCATCATGACGGTATTGACCGAACGTTTGAGTCCGCACCCGAATTGGCGGCTGCTGCTGGTCGTCGGCTTCTTGGGCGGTTACACCACATTTTCAAGCTTTGAATGGGAGACGCTGGGCCTGGTGCAGGACGGCGCGCGCTGGCTGGGCCTGCTCAATGTAATGGGCAGCGTGGTTTTCGGATATATTTCGGTCTGGCTCGGCGCGCTGCTCGCCGGAAAGCGTTAGTGCGCGACGAAAGGAATTCTCGAATGCTCTCCAAAGGAATCGCCAAAAAAGTCACGATCTACTTGAATGAGGACACCCAGCGTCACCTGACTCCGCTTTACGAGTCAATCTTGAGCTTCCTGATGCACAAGGGAGTTTCCGGAGCGACCGTTACACGAGCGATGGCCGGTTTTGGCGCGCACCAACTGATGCACACTCCGAAGATAGAGGCGCTGTCCGAACATCTTCCTCTGAAGGTCGAGTTCATCGAAACCGCCGAGAAGGTGGACGAACTGCTTCCAACGCTGTATGACATGGTGATCGACGGCGTGATCGAGGTCCAGGATACCAATGTCATCAAGGTTGCCATGAAGGAAAAGCGCCAGCCGGAACCCCGGCAGCCGCATGAACGCCAGGCGGGAAAAGCCAAACTGATGCGCATCTTCATGGGCGCGGCGGACCGCTGGAAGGGGGAACCGTTGTACGATGCGATCGTCAAGCGGCTCCGGATGCTGGATATCGCGGGAGCTACCGTGTACCGCGGCATCCTGGGCTACGGTGCAAAGGGACACACCCACCAACAGAATTTCCTGCATACCAGACGTGACCTTCCGATCATGATCGCGGTGATTGAAACGGAGGCGAAGTTGAATCAGGCCGCAGGGGTGGTGGAGGAAATGTTGCAGGACGGGCTCATTGTAGTTTCTGACGTGGATGTGGTTCGCCTGGTTCGATCGGAGGGAGCTAATGCAAAACTACCGGCCAGCTAAACTGCTCCGCCTGCATTTTACGGAACGGGACCGCTATCAATCCAAACCGTTATATGAGGCGATCATTGAAAAGTGCCTGGAACTGAAGATCGCGGGCGCCACGGTCTTCCGGGGTCTGGAAGGGTATGGCGACACGGCGGAGATTCATCGCACGCATATTCTCACGCACGACTTGCCCGTCGTGGTGCAGATTGTCGACTCGGACGAAAATATTCAGCGGCTGCTACCCGCGGTTGAAAATATGATGGACCGCAGGAACACAAGCCGGGAAGAAACACGGCTCGCCGACATGGATCCGTTAGTACGGTGAAAACCGCTTGCTCACATTCTCGCTGCGACAGGCACCAGTTCACCGCAGGTTCTCATTGAACCACGCGATAGTGCGCTCCAGAATGTCCTTCTGGTGTTCCGGCTTCCGGACCGCGTGCCCTTCGCCCGGGTAAATCACTAGTTGCGTCTTGACGCCGAGAGTTTTCAACGCGTGCCAGAACTCATAGGATTGCGGGGGCGGACACTCCGCATCTCCATCGCCTACCAGCATCAGCGTGGGCGTTTTCACATTTTTGATATACGTCATCGGCGAACTGCGCGCATACACGCCCGGATCTTCGTAAACGGACGCGCCGAAATATGGAATCATCCACTGATCGATCAGATTTTCGCCATAGTAACTTTGCCAGTTCGAAAGGCCCGCTCCCGCGACGGCCGCGTGGAAACGCTGCGTCTGAGTAACGGCCCACATCGTCATGTAGCCGCCATAACTCCATCCCGAGATTCCGATACGGTTGGCATCGATCGGCAAGCTGGCGATGGCCTGATCCACTCCTGCAGTGATGTCGCGCAGATCGCCATACCCAAAGTCCTTCACATTCGCGTAGGTGAACGCCTCTCCCTCGCCGTAGCTCCCACGAGGATTCGGAAACAGAACGAAGTATCCCTGGCTGGATAATACCGACATATCGAAATGCCCGGCGGGCCAGGAAGGCCGCTTCGCGGAAGCCGGTCCGCCGTGGACCGAAACCACCATGGGATATTTTTTGGAAGGGTCGTAATTTTCGGGATAAAGCATCCAGCCTTCCACCTGCGAACCATCGCTGGTCCAGTGCAGTTTCTCGCTCTTGCCCCACAGCGGCTTGAGTGCGTCGTTGGCGTGGGTACGCTGAGTCCATTCGCCCCGTGGACCTGCCCAGACCTCGGGCGCCATGTTCCACGCACTGCGGACCGTGGCCAAGGTCTTTCCATCGTCTGAGACCGACACTACGTCCTCGCCCGCGCGCAGCGATTCGTCGCCTTTCCACAGTGTCTCGGAAACTCTGTCCGCCGGATTCAGACTTGCAAGCGCAGTTCCTCCATCGACCGTCTCCGTAAACAGAATCTGCCCCGAGCGCATCCATTGCAGCCAACTCGGCGAACTCTTGCGTTCGGGGGTCAAATCCTGAGCGGCGCCGCCGGACGCCGGGACCGCATAGATGTCCCCGCCAGTGGAGCCTTCGTCGCTCATAATGCCGCCAATGAAGGCGATCTGCTTACCATCCGGCGACCAGCGCGGATTCGCGATCTGCAGTGCCGGCTTATGCACCGGTCTGATCTCTCCGGAGGGCACAGCGATCGTGAAGAGCTGCGCGATCCACCAGTTGTTATCCCCGTTCCCTTTCGACGCCGTATAAGCGAGCCGGTCGCTGCCCGGCGCCCAATCGTATTCGTAGACGTACGTATCGGCCGGCGTAATGTGCTTGATCTGGCCGGATCTCGGATCGACCAGCGACAGCCGTTGCTCGTAAGTGTGCTCCTCCACTGGACCGGAATCCTTCGTCGACGGTTCCAGTGGCCCGGCTTCTCTCGGTGCATTCTCAGTGAAGAGAATCGCGATGATTTGCCCGTCCGGCGACCAGCGGGGTGCATTGAGATATCCCGTGAGATTAGTCAATCGCTTGGGCGAGCCGCCGGGCAGCTCGGCCAAAAACAATTCGAGCTGGCCCTTTTTCTCTACATCCGACAGGAATGCGATCTGCTTGCTATCGGGCGAAAACGAAACACTATGTTCCGCGTGCGGTTTGCCTCCGTCCAATCTCTTCGCCGCCGTGCCGGGCTTAGAAAGGTCGAGCATCCAGATCTCCGAGTCGCGCGACGCTGTATTGTCTTTATTGCGAAGGGACACGGTCCAGGCAAGCCAGCGCCCATCGGGCGACAAAGTGGATTCACGGAACTGCGTCGTCCCCGAGATGGTCGATAGCAATTGCGGTACGCTCTGCGCAAAGAGCGCCGTAGCGCACACGAGAAGCCCACAGGTTTTGAGAAATCTCATCTATCTACAATCATATCGATGGACCATCACGCGGTCGCGATCGTTAGCGTCGGCGGCATTTTTCTGGATGTGCTCGGCGGTCTTTATCTCGCATACGATTTGCTGGGTGGAAAATACGGTCCTCTACGGCTGCTCACCAGGATGGTGACGTATTCGATCGTTTTCGGAATCGGGTATGGCATCGGCCTTGGCTTTTTCTTTGGAATCGTGGCTGGATCCGCAACCGGCATTACCGTCGCGATTGAACTTCAACGAACCGGCCACCGGCACGATCATGTTCCCTGGCAGTGGGAGTTCGCTTTCAGCACGATCCGGGCGTTTGCTTTCGGTGCTGGACTCTACAAGCCGTTGGGTCTTGAATATGCTCTGACATTTAGCCTTCTCCTTACCCTGGGACAAGTATTCGCCTATTCTCGCGGTATGCTGCCGGGTCTAGATTATGCGGTATCCCGCCGGCCTCGCCTCACGCGCCGGCAGTTTGGCGGAGTGGTCGCCCGGACGATCGGCTACATCGCCGCAGCGCTCCTGTGCAGCGCAGTGGTCCGGCACGTGGATCACCCGTGGTCGTTCGCCGTTCGGCTAGGAGTGGTGAGCGGCGTGGTGACCGCAGTGGGAACGATGGTGAATCCCTATATCGAGTACTTTGCGGACAACCTTCCCGAGCGGCGCTTGGGCGTCTTCGGAATATGGCTGGTCCTGTGCGGTTTCCTGCTTCAATCGTTTCAGTACTGGCTCACGATCCTGGATGTTCCGGTGACGTGAATCGTCATGCCTTTCCTGGAAGGGTTGAGGGAAGGCCGAAGGTGCCATCCACCACCTCCACGAAATTTCTCTCTTCGCGGAAGATAAACCGTTTGGTCTGCGCCATGGCTAAATTTTCACGTGCTTCCGGATCCGCCCGCAGCCTCGCTTTGTAAGCCTCATATGAAGCGAGACTATCGAACGCGATCAGACCCCAAGCCACATAATTTGTGCCTTCATATGGGAGAAAGTACCCAACCAGATGCCCGCCGCATCGCGGGATGATGCGGGCCCAATTCTCGGCGTATTTCTTGAAACCGTCACGCTGGGATGGATCAATCTCGTAACGGATTACGCAGGTTATCGTCATTCGTGCACTCCCGTCGGCCGGTCTAGCCGGTGAATCTCGACACCCAACAGTCAACGCCGCACCGGCCGTCACGATGACGCCGATGGCTTCACGACGGCCGATCTGTCCGTTCGCGGGACCTGTCGGATGCATACCGGTCAGTATGCGGGTTGCTGGACATGCATACTTCGTTTAATATCAAAGTATGAATGTCGAGGAACATCCTGACATCGCGGCCTCCCGAATTGCGGCGGCTATCGGCGAGCCGGCGCGAGCCCGTATGCTCTATTGCCTGGTGGACGGGCGGGCACGAACCAGCACTGAGCTGGCAGTGGTCGCGGATGTGACTCCGTCCACCGCCAGCGTCCATCTTCAGCGGTTGAAAACGGAACGATTGGTGAAGGTGTTCGCGCAGGGGAAGCATCGCTATTACAGTCTGGAGGGAGCCAACGTGGCCGCCGCGCTCGAAGCCTTGAGCGTGCTCGCGGGCGGATCTCGCGACGTGTTCGTGCCGAATACGCCAAACCGTCTCCGTGCCGCAAGGACTTGCTACGATCACATTGCCGGCACCCTGGGCGTCTTGCTGCATGATCGCTTACAGGCGCTTGGCTGGCTGTCTGTCAGCTCTAATGTTGATAACACCTACGACATCACGCCGGCTGGAGCGAAGGCGTTTGAATCTCTGGGCATTGACCTCGATGCAACACGGAGCCTTCGCCGCCGCTTCGCGTGCGCGTGCCTGGATTGGAGTGAGCGGCGGCCTCATCTCGGCGGGGCGCTAGGGGCGGCGATCCTGAAAGTCGCGCTGAAAAAGAAATGGGTAACGCAGGATCTTGACAGTAGAGCCCTCGGAATTACAAGTCTTGGGCGCCGCGAGATTCTGGCTCGATTCGCACTTGAAGTCTAGGAGCGATTTCAGGAGCCAAGTGACGACATTTGGGCAATCTGCTATCATGAATAGAAGATGCAAAAACACCACACCGCGCTTTCTTCATATCACTTCAAACGGGGGAAAACAAACGGCCTGATTGAAGTGCTTAACGAAGGGTCCTACGTCATGGCTGAGTACAGCGAACGCACGGGTGTGGTGAAATGGCAACGCGTGGTCCTGGCTGCTCAAAAGGAAAAAATCGAGAAGTGGCTGGGAGATCACTACCCGGTCCAGGCTTGACGCCTAATCCGTCAACCGCGCCCACTGTCAATGACTTGGCGCGAGTATCACGAGCTTACCAAGCATAGTCCTGAATCATTGCGGCGGACGCCGCACGTTCTGGATTGGGACAATATGCCCGATCCGTTCCGGCACTACGAGGACGTGCCGGTGCTTGACCTCCCGGCAGACCCACCTATTCCTGAAATCCCGGCACTCGAATTGCTGCAAGGCGCCTGTGGTAACAAGAGTGCTGCGGACGGGCCCGCCTTGCTCTCCCAACTCCTGTCTTATTCCGCGGCGATTAGTGCGTCCAAACTAGTCCCATCCACCGGATACCGTTACGCGTTGCGCGTAAATCCATCGTCGGGCAATCTGCATCCGACCGAATTTCACTTCTTGACTCGCGATCTGCCGGGTTGGCCGGATGGACTGTATCATTACCGCCCGTCTTCGCATATGGCGGAGCAGCGCGCGGCCGGCGATATCGAGATCGGCTCTGGCACCGGCGCCATCGTGTTTGTCCTGACCAGCGTCGCGTGGCGCGAAGCGTGGAAGTACCGCGATCGCGCCTATCGATACTGTCTGCACGATATTGGGCACGCCTGGCAAGCGCTCGCTCTTTCCGCCCGGGCGGCAGGATACGACAGTTTCGCCATCGGCCATTTCCCGGATGACGAGATCACGCGCTCCTGCAAGCTCGCAGAGGACGAGTGGCCGATGCTCGTTGTTGAAATCAGGGGAATCGCGACCGGCTCAGAGCTGCGCGGTGGCGCGACCGAATGGTTTGGCGGGCTCCCGAATCGGCTCTCGAGTCAGCAGGTCGCCTATCCGTTGATCCAGGAAATGCACGACGCGACGAGCCTGAATTCCGGGGATCATATCTCGGAGGCCGAATTAACAGGCGCCGAGCCTGACGACCGCGTCGTCAACGTTGTTCTGCCGTCACCAGCCGCGTCGAAACGGGCATTCGGCGAGGCTGCACGAGCGCGGCGCTCGGCACTCGATTTCCGCGGTGGGACCGAGTCGATCTCTCTGGCCCAGCTCTCGGCCATTCTATCGGCCGCAACCCAGCCGCTTTCCGCGGATTTCGCAATGACCCGCTTCGTTCGACTCTACCTGTACGCACATCGCGTTGACGGGCTACAGCCCGGCGTTTACAAATATTGGCCGGAACACGCCGGGTTGGAGCAGATCAAGTCCGGCGATCAGCGAGTGGCGGCCGCCGGACTTAGTCTTGGGCAGGACTTGGCCGGTAACGCTTGCGTGGCGTTTTCCATGATTGGAGATCTGGGGCGTGCCGCCCATTTGCATGGCAACCGCGGTTACCGCTACGTACATTTTGAAGCGGGCGCCATCGGACAGCGGCTGTATCTTGCGGCAGAAGCACTGGGGCTGGGCGCAACCGGAATTGGCGCCTTCTTCGATGACGCGGTGCAGCGCTATCTGGGCCTGACGTCCGGACAAGGACAGGTGGTGTATCATTTCGCCATTGGATATCCGATTCCAGACCCGCGCGTGATGGCTTAGACCAATGGAAGAGCGAGTGGGCATCCTGGTGCACGGAGACAATCATTTCATCGTTCGTGGGCCCTTGCCGGACCGTACGACGGCGCTGGCGCTGGTCGAGCACTGGTCTCTGATTCAAATCGGAGCGGCCACGCTACCCTCTCTCCTTCGATGGCGCATCAGTTCACGAGAGTTTCGAGAGAATCTGTCCTGGGCAGTGATTGTGCCCGGGGATGGCGAGATTTCTCCGGCTGTAACGAAATTGCTGGATGAGTTGTCGGCCCGAGGGATTGTCATCCACGACTTGGTTTTGGACCCTGACAGGGAGTCCTAAAATGAAACTTGACGTCTATCAGCGCCGCGACGCCACCAGGCCATTCGTGACTTCCTGAGCCAGAATCACGCAATGTAGGGGCTATATGGAAAAAAAGGCCGGGTACAGAAAACTGCGCCCGGCCCGGGAGCACCCACAAACCGTTCGGAGGTTTCGGTTTGCAGTTTAGCGGGAGAGTCCAGCCGGCGGCGAGAGCCGCCCGTCGAGACTCACTGGCTCAAGACAACAACCCGCCGTGCCCCAAACAAGCTACTTCCCAACCCGAAACACGGTACCGCGCAAGGGTCGGCGGCAGGACCAGATCCACGACATTAGGCTTAGCGGACCTGAAGCAACCCGGCGCGGAGATAATCGGAACATCGTCTTTGTAGCCGAGCAAGAAAAGGTTCCCCGGTTCCACTGGCGCAAGAAATCGTTCGATGTGGCATCCGATGCGGGTGATAGCCCGTCCGATGACGTCTTCAGGTCCGGCGGGCGCCGTCGTCGAGGCGATTAAAATCACGGTTGGCTTGGCCCGCAACAAATGCTGCAAACTGCGCGCGACCGCATCCTCGTCTTCGATGGTGGCGAGCATGAACGCCGGGGTGACCGCGAAGTGTTCCAGGCGCTGGCGCATGATGCTCTCAAACAGTTGACGCGCCCGATCGCCGTGCACCGGGTCGCTGTAGAGGGCCGCCACGACAGGGTTGCGGATGGGCCGGGCCTGAAGGATGGGACCGCGCTCCCGAAGGATATTGATAACGGCCTCGAGCTGCGATGCGCCGACCGCAAACGGCGTGCTCTTCACGGTCGCAATGCGCTGGCTGGCGCGCGCGAAGCTGAAATTGACGCTGGTGGCGATTACAATACTCGAAATGCAATTGATTTGCTTGAGCAGCTCGTCGTCCACCAGGACGCAACAGTCCTCAGTCGCGAACAAGTTCGCACGCCCGCCGGCAGCCAGACGGATCTCCAGACAGCCACAACCCATCTCGGCAGCGGCCTGGCTAACCGCCTCGTCTTCGCCAATCTCACCTTCCTCCAGTTCGGTGACCCATACCTGACCCAGGCCTTCGGTCTCCAATAACCGGACATCTTCTTCGCTTAAGACGTGTCCTTTGGCCAGTAACTTTCGGCCTCCTGAACGGAAAATCGTGCAGCATAATATCCGCCCAGTCGAGGCCTTTACGTCTACTGTCTGCGCTTTCATGTGCCATCTCCGTCCGAAGGTGAAATGCTTTATTCCGTTAAGGATGTCGATCCGCCTTGATTAAGAGACAGAAGCGCTCCAAAATTCAGTACCATCCCAGTCGTTTGATCTATAGTACATCGATAAGTCATTTAATCTCAAACAAAGTTGAAGATAAGAGGGGGCTAAGACGCTCCCGCCGCCGATTCC
>JBEKBK010000116.1:0-18432 GCA_050015435.1 Bryobacteraceae bacterium | reverse complement strand
TGCATTTTTTCCAAGCGGGCGAGCTCGCGTTCGGCCTCCTTGCGGACATCTTCCGGCAGATCGGCCTTCGTGAGTTTTTCGCGAACGGATTCGACTTCGGACTGTTCCGGGTTTTTCTCGCCAAGCTCCTGCTCGATCGCCCGCTTTTGCTGGCGCAGGATGTATTCCCGCTGCTCGCGCGACATTTCACCGCGAGCTTCCTCGGCGATCTTGTTACGCAGGTCGAGAACCTCGACTTCGTGCGCGAGCCAGCCGTGCATCATGCGCAAGGCCTCCAATCGCGTCGGGGCTTCGAGCAGTGACTGGGCCCGCGAACTCTCCACACTCATGATCGAAGCGAGCATGTAAACCAGCCGTAGCGGGTCCTCGTGCGAGGTGAACATCCGAGCCAATTCCTGCGCCGACTGGTTTGCAGCCTGGATGAGCCCCACGAACTTCGAGCCCAGCTCCACAATGGCCAGCGTCAGCGCTTCCGTTTCGCGGCTCGAATCATCGGGAACCGGCAGAGCGTGCACCCGGGCCGCCATGTACGGGCCCTCCTCGTCCACTTTGACGATCACCACCCGTTCGGTTCCGTACACCAGGACTTCGATCTGGTCGTTCGAGCGATTCACTTTCCGGACCACCGCGAGCGTGCCGATGGTGTAAAGGTCGGAACCGCCGGGCGAATCGACCGAAAGGTCACGCTGCGCGACCACCACGATCTCTTTCTCTTCGGTTTTTAGCGCCGCCTCCACCGCCGCGACTGAACCCGGACGCCCCACCGATAGCGGCATCAAAAGCCCGGGGAACAGAACCGCGTTCTTCAACGGAAGCAACGGCAACGTGCGCATTCCTGCATTTTTCTGCGGCATAACAAGCTCCTGTCCCATCGTCAATTCCTTCCTTTAGATACTTTGGCTCGATCTTGCGATTCCACCTGCATGGTGATGTGACCGTCGCGCGCATCCACCACGACGGTCTGTCCTTCGCGAATCTCCGCGCCCACCAGCTTCCGGGCAAGCGCTGTCTCCACTTCCTTTTGAATGGCGCGCTTCAGCGGACGCGCGCCGTACGCCGGATCGTAACCGGACTGCACCAGGTGTTCCCGAGCCGCGTCGGTCAGTACCAACTGGATGTGCCGCTCCGCTAGCCTCGCCCTTAACCCGCTGAGCTGGATTTCGACAATCTGCTTTAATTGGTCCTGCGTCAACCGGTGGAACACGATAATCTCGTCCACACGATTGAGAAACTCCGGCCGGAACAGGCGATTCAGCTCGTCCTTGGGAGCATTGGAGGTCATGATCACGATCGTATTCTTGAAGTCGACCGTGCGGCCCTGTCCATCCGTCAATCGTCCGTCATCGAGAACCTGCAATAGGACGTGGAACACGTCGGAATGCGCCTTCTCGATCTCGTCGAGCAGCACCACGGAGTAAGGCCTGCGGCGAACCGCCTCCGTCAACTGCCCACCCTCCTCGTAGCCGATATAACCCGGAGGCGCGCCCACCAGGCGCGACACGGTGTGCTTTTCCTGATACTCGGACATATCAATCCGGATCATGGCGTGTTCGTCGTCAAACAGGAACTGCGCCAGCGCTCTGGCCAGCTCGGTCTTTCCGACACCGGTTGGGCCCAGGAACAGGAAGCTGCCGATCGGCCTCTTCGGGTCTTTCAATCCGCCGCGAGCGCGCATGACGGCATCGGCCACGGCATCGACGGCTTCATCCTGTCCGACGACGCGCTTATGCAGTTCCTCGGATAAATGAATCAGTTTCTCGACCTCGCCCTCCATGAGCTTCGAAACCGGGATATGGGTCCAGCGGCTCACCACTTGCGCGATGTCTTCCTCGTCCACTTCCTCTTTGAGCAGCGTTGTCTCCCGTTTATGCGCCTCAAGCTGTTTCTCGAGCGACGTGAGCTTGCCGTATTTCAGCTCGGCAGCCTTATTCAGATCGTAGGCGCGCTCTGCCTGCTCGATTTCGGTTTTGACTTGTTCGATCTGCGACCGCAGATCGCGCTGCTTGCGCAGCACTTCCTGGTCGGATTGCCACTGAGCGCGGAGCGTCGTCGATCCGTCCTTCAGCTCCGCCAACTCTTTCTCGATTTTGGCGAGCCGCTCCCGCGAGGCCTGATCGGACTCCTTCTTCAGGGCTTCGCGCTCGATCTCGAGCTGCATCTGCCGCCGCAGGATCTCATCCAGTTCGGCGGGCATCGAATCGATCTCGGTACGCAGCTTAGCGGCCGCTTCATCCACCAAATCGATGGCCTTGTCCGGCAGGAATCGGTCGGAAATGTAGCGCTGGCTGAGTACGGCCGCGGCCACGAGAGCGGAATCCTTCAAACGCACTCCATGATGAATCTCATAGCGTTCCCGCAACCCGCGGAGAATCGAAATCGTGTCTTCCACGGAGGGCTGGTCGACCAGCACGGTCTGGAAGCGCCGCTCGAGTGCCGCGTCCTTTTCGATATGCTTGCGGTACTCGTCGAGCGTGGTCGCGCCGATGCAATGCAGCTCGCCCCGCGCGAGCATGGGTTTCAAGAGATTGCCCGCGTCCATCGCGCCTTCGGCCTTCCCTGCCCCAACCACGGTGTGCAGTTCGTCAATGAACAGGATGATCTGTCCTTCCGCGCTCTGGATCTCCTTCAAGACCGCCTTGAGCCGCTCCTCAAATTCGCCCCGGAACTTAGCCCCAGCGATCAGCGCGCCCATGTCGAGCGACACGACCTTCTTGTTCTTCAGGCCCTCCGGAACGTCCCCCCGGACGATCCGCTGCGCCAATCCTTCGACAATCGCTGTCTTCCCAACGCCAGGCTCCCCGATCAGGACCGGGTTGTTCTTGGTGCGCCGGGATAGAACCTGGATCACACGGCGAATCTCTTCGTCCCGGCCGATGACCGGATCGAGCTTCCCGGCGCCCGCCAGTTTGGTGAGATCGCGCCCATATTTTTCAAGCGCTTCGTAGGTCTCCTCGGGGTTCTGGCTGGTGACGCGCTGGCTGCCTCGTACCTCGAGGAGGGTCTTCATCAGGCGGTCGCGCGTAAGACCAAGATCCTTAAAGGCTTTTTCCTCTGTAGCCGCTAGCAGGACGTGTTCAACCGAGACATACTCGTCCTTGAAGCGCTTGGCCTCGGCTTCCGCCCGATTCAGCAGAGCCTGAAGCCGGGAGGTGATGTAAACTTGGTCCATCCCCGTGGCGGACCCGGAAACCTTGGGCAGGCGATCTAGATCCTGCGCTAGCCGGCGGTGAAGCGCCTCCAAATTCACCTCGGATTTGAGGAGAATCGACTGGGCAAGACCACCCTGCTGTTCGATAAGCGAAAGCAGCAGGTGCTCGACATCGAGCTGCTGCTGGCCATGCTGCCCCGCTAGAGACTGGGCGCTACGGAGGCCCTCCTGAAGCTTTTCTGTGAATCGATTGAAGTCCATGTGTTCCAGCCTCCTGGAATCAACTATATCATATTAGTTGATTACAGTGTCATAATCTTAGTGTGTTGTTGTCAAGTACACAGATGATCCTGTACGGTGCCAAGGATTCAACGAACTCAAAAGATTGAGCACGCGCCTCTCCAGTGTGTTGCTGAGGCTGTTTCCGAACGATTGTTATCTGATTGGAGTCTGTCATGAGTAGCATGGTAACGATCCCTTTGAATTTGCCGAGCCTAGTTACGCCTCTTCCCGGCCCCAAAGCTCGCGCCATCATCGAGCGGGACGCGCAGGTAATCTCGCCGTCGTATACGCGCTCCTATCCGCTGGTAGTGGCTAGGGGCGAAGGCGCCATCGTCGAAGACGTGGACGGCAACCGCTTTCTAGACTGCAATGCGGGCATCGCCGTGGTTGCAACGGGACATTGCCATCCGAAGGTGGTGGAGGCGATTCAATCCCAGGCTGCACGCCTGATTCACATGTCGGGAACGGATTTCTACTACGAAAACATGGTGGAACTGGCGGAGAAGCTGGCCGCGCTCGCCCCCGGCGGCGGACCCAGACGGGTCTACTTCGGCAATTCGGGAACGGAGGCCATCGAAGCGGCGATCAAGCTGGCGCGATATCAAACCGGTCGGGGGCGGTTCGTTGCGTTCTTTGGCGCATTTCACGGCCGCACGATGGGTTCACTGGGACTCACGGCCAGCAAGACCGCTCAGCAGAAGGGATTCTTCCCGGTCATGCAGGGGGCCAGCCATATTCCGTACGCGTATTGCTACCGGTGCGCCTATGGCAAGATGCCGGATACCTGCGCGGTCGAATGCGTGAAGGTGTTGGAAGACCAGGTCTTTTCCTCCGTGTTGCCTCCAGAAGAGGTGGCGGCGATCGTGGTCGAGCCGGTACAAGGCGAAGGCGGCTACATCGTGCCGCCGAAGAAGTTTTTCGATGAGCTCCGCCGGGTTGCTGATAAGTACAAGATTCTGCTGATCTTCGACGAGGTCCAGAGCGGAATGGGCCGGACCGGGAAGATGTTCGCCGCCGAGCAATTTGACGCTGAGCCGGATATACTGGCGCTGGCGAAAGGGATCGCGAGCGGAATGCCGCTCGGCGCTACGGTGGCCCGCGCCGACCTGATGCAATGGCCGCCCGGATCGCACGCTTCGACATTTGGCGGAAATCCAGTCTGCGTTTCGGCCGCGCTCGCGACTTTGGAACTGCTGGAACAAGGTTTGATTGAGAATGCCGCACGGGTGGGGGCGCATATGAAGGCGCGCCTCGAGGAATTGTCCAAGCGCTTCGAGTCTATTGGCGACGTCCGCGGTCTCGGACTAATGATTGGTATCGAACTGGTGCGGGACTACGAGTCGAAAGAACGGGCGCCCGAACTGCGCGACCGCCTGGTCGAGATGTGTTTTGAGCGGGGCGTGCTGGTGCTTGGTGCGGGACGGAACTCGATCCGGATTTGCCCGCCGTTGGTGATCACCAATGACCAGGCAGATTTCGCCATCGATACGATTGCGGATTGCCTTCGTTCGATGTAAGGCTACAATCGACAGAGCGCATGCGTACGCTCGATGTCGGCTGTGGGATCAACAAACTCAAGGGCTCGATTGGGATTGACCGCAATCCCCATAGCTGGGCCGATGTGCTGGCCGACCTCGACCATTTTCCCTATCCGTTCCGTGATTCGTCGTTCGACGCACTGCAAGCGGTACATGTGATCGAGCACGTCTCGGACGTGATCCGCAGCATGGAAGAATTTCATCGCCTGGTTCGGCCCGGCGGGGAAGTCTACATCGTCACGCCGCACTACACCGACTTCAGCTCGTTTTGTGACCCGACGCATCGTTGGCATCTGAACAGCTTTTCGCTGCGCTATTTCGGCCAGGATCACGGCGGCTTCGGTTATTACTCCAGCGCCAGGTTTGACGAGATTTCCGTACACGTCAAGCTACTAGCTCTGTGGAGATGGCTAGGATTCGAGCTGCTGGTGAACCACTTTCCCCGGTTTCGCCGCTTCTGGGAATACTACCTTTGCTACGTGATTCGAGGAAAAGTGATTGAGTGGCGCCTACGAGTCATCAAGACATGATTGGAACCTTATTCGATTGGCTTCGTGATGTGCGCCGGCGGCGCGTCTGGAGCCCAGACCTAGCCGCGGGCCGTCGGGGCGAGGACTTGGCGCACCGGTTTCTGCGCCGTCAAGGATTCACGATCGTCGCGCGAAACTATCGGCTGGCGGCCGGTGACGCCGAAGGATCTGATCGCCTGGGAAGGGGATCGTCTGGTCTTCGTCGAGGTCAAGTCGCGGCGGACTGGCGAATACGGTCCCCCCGAACGGGCGGTCGGACCAGAAAAACAGGCGCACCTGCTACGCGTTGCGCGCGAGTATACGCGCAAGACTCAGACGCCTTGGGAGCAGGTGCGGTTCGACATCGTCACCGTGATTCTCACCAAGCCGACGCGGGTCGAGTTACTGCGCGACTCCTTCAGTCCCCAGCAGGTGGGACCAAATCGACGGACAGCATAATGGGACAATACTGCCATGGACGGGGTTAGCGCCACGAAGAACGGGAGCAAAGTGCATTGGGCTGCGGTACAGGGGCAGTGGGAAATTACGGAGTCCAGTCAGCAGTTCTTAGGTAAAGGGCCAAGCGTCACCGCTCACGGCCAGTCGTTTCCCCTCGGAATTGCCCTGACCAACAAGGTTTTGCAAAACGGCAAGTGCCGCGTCACGGTCAGATTCGCCGCGCCTTTTGCTGAGGACGAACAGGTTGGTGGCGTTGTATTGGGGTACCGTTCACTGGAGCAGCACTATGTGTTCGCAGAGTTAGGCGCGGCGCGGAGCGCATACTCGGTGGGAGAATTTGTCAGCGGCCTCGGATGGAGATCACTTGCGGCGGCTGGTCAACTTCAAAACCTCCAACCTGACCGTGATTACGACCTTCAGATCGAGCTCTTGGGACAGGAATTGAAGGTTCAGGTCGATGAGGTCCCCGTGCTTCAGCATCTCTTGGCGCATCCTCTCGAAGGTCGCCAGATTGGGCTAATAGCGGCTGGCTCAAATGCCGTTTCCTTTTCGAATTTCGTCTGTACGACGAGTCTTCCTCGAGCATTTGTGGTCATGCAGTTCGCGGAACCGTATGACACTTTCTACCGTGACGTGATCCAGCGGCAGGCGCGTGACGCCGGATTCGACGTGAAAGCCGGACCGGGGGCCATCATTCAAGATCTTCAGCGAGAGATCGAGCAATCAGAGATCGTAATCGCCGAGATAACGCCGCCTAATCCAAACGTGTTTTACGAACTGGGGTATGCTCACGCCCTGGGCAAACCAACGATCCTCCTGGCCCAAAGGGGTGCAGAATTGCCGTTCGACATCCGCGGCTTTCGAGTCGTTTTCTACAGCGACACGATCGGTGGGAAGGGCGACGTCGAGCGCAGTCTCCGGAAACATCTCGACGCAATTACCAGCAGATAGTCTATAGCGACTACTGCCACGCCCCGAGCAGGCGCCGCAACACGATAAGTTCTCCAAGGTGATACGCGTTGTGATCTGCTACCAGCAACACTTCGCGCAGGGGCGTTTTTCCCTCGCTGCCCGGAATTTCCGCGAACAGGTCCGTCGATCGATTTGCGACCAATTCGCCGATAGAGGCCAAGTCCTTGCGGAAGGCGTCCACACTTTGCTCCCACGCTTTCTCGTTGGGCGGGGCCTGCGTCATGGGCCAATATCCGGCCGGAAAGTCCGGCGAGACATGCTTAGGATCACGGGTGAACTTCAAAATATCGGACTGAGTAATTCGCAAGTGCTCCAGCACTTCCCACGGCGAATGTGCAGCGCCCTTGGGCCTTTGCCCTCGGAGCGCCGGAGGAATGTCCTTGATCGCGGTTTCAAAATCCGCATGAGCTGAATCGGCTTTGAGCAGGTTCAACAAGTGTTCCCGCAGAGCTTTGTCGTTCTTCATCGTGATCCTTCCTTGGTTGCACGAAACTCACCCTCGAGCTTCCAGGTCTTGCCGTCCGCTTGCAGCGCTTCGCCGGTCCATCGAAACGAATCGGGTGTGATCTCGGTGTACATCCAGCGCGTCGGTGTCCCGTCGGAGCGGGTGCCAACTTGTACGATATCCGGCCCACTCCAGCGTCCGATCTGTTCTTCGCGATGGCCAGTCAGCGGATTGACCCAGGTGATGCGCCAGGCTTGAATCGAGGCGTCCCACACACGCAGCGTGGTGCCATACATATATTTCGGCATGATCCAGACGTCTTGAATTGCGCGTCCTTCGAGCACCCATCCGAAGTGAGCTTCGCCCTTGAGCCGTTGACTGGATACGTCGATCGCACGGTAATGAAGCACTTCCAGGTTCCAGCTTCCTATCAGCCAGCCGTATACGTCCAGCTCGGCTGGAATCTCGGGCGAGCGGCCGGGAGCCGCCAGCGCGGAGTGAAAGCCCGCTTGGGTTGCGAGTTCTGTCGTCGTCATTTCTTGAATCTCCTACGCTTGTTATAAAGTGACAGTGAGGCTAAATTCTTGGCAAAAATTGCGGCCGAATTAGAGCAAGCCGTGTCGCGACGCAGCATAACCGGTGCTTCGGGACAATTGAGTTCGCGGGTGCTGGCGGCGGGAGAAGGCTGGACCGTACGGGATGTCATATGCTCTTGCGGCCCTCAAGATCGGCCGTTTGATGAGCAGCACTCCGGAGTCTCAATCGCGATTGTGGCGGCCGGAAGTTTTCAATACGGCTGGGGCAACGCGCAAGAACTGATGACGCCGGGTTCGATTATGCTCGGCAACCCGGGTCAGGGTTTCAAATGCGGACATGAGCACGCCGTTGGGGATCGCTGCATTTCGTTCCAGTACAGTCCCGATTATTTCGAGACGATCGCATCCAAGTCGAAATTCCGCGTGCTTCGCGTCCCTCCGTTGCGTGATTTATCGCCGCTGATCACGCGAGCCTGCGTGTCCCTGGCCGCAGGCGCCGCGACGAATTGGGAAGAATTGAGCATCCAACTCGCTGCGCGGACGGTCGAATTGAACAGTGGCATCTCGCCCGGCCAGCGAACGGTCACGGCGGCAGCACTGGCTCGAGTTACGCGCGTCTTGCGGATGATCGAGCGGCATCCATCCGCCGGACTTGAGATCTCAACTCTGGCGCGTGAAGCGCGCTTGAGTCCATTTCACTTCCTGCGCGCGTTCCACCAGGTGACCAGTATGACGCCGCATCAGTATGTGGTTCGTTCACGACTACGCGAGGCAGCTGCGCGGCTCTCAACAGAGACTTCGCGGATCCTCGATATCGCTTTCGATTGCGGCTTCGGCGATGTGTCGAACTTCAATCGCGCCTTCCGTGCGGAGTTCGGCCAAAACCCTCGCGCGTACCGACGACTGACCAAGCGCCTATGATTTCGGCACGAAGTGCGACCGCATGAAGTTGACGTAGTCCTGGTCCGGCATCCCTTGCTTTGCCCTGATAAATCCACGGGCATCGTCACCGACCAGGTAGCGAAGCCGGTCCGTGCCGTCGGTCGCGGCCTCATGGATCACGCGCGCGACTTCATCCGCGCTCGTCGTACGCGCGGCCACCATTTTGGCGAAGGCCTCCGTCGTGCGTGCGACGAAGTCAGCACAATCCGGAATGAGCGCGACCCCGGCCCGAGTCTTCGCCGACGTTTCCGAAAAGCTGGTCACGCCGCCATGGGGCACAACCAGCTTGACGGTGATGTTCTGGGAGTCCAGTTCGTAAGCGAGCGCCTCCGAAAAGCCTTCCAGCGCAAACTTGCTGGCGCAATAGAGCGAAATCATGGGCAACATGAAGATGCCGACACCGGAACTGATATTGATGATCAAGCCGCTTTTGTTCTTCCGGAAATGCGGCAGGATGGCCCGTGTGACGTCCATCACCCCGAAGACGTTTACGTTGAACTGATCTTGAACCTTCTCCGGTGGAGTCGATTCAAACAGGCCGGATAGACCGTACCCGGCGTTATTGATCAGCGCGTCGATTTGACCGAACCGCGCGAAGCCGGTGTCAATCGCTTGTTCTATGCTCTCCCGGTCCTGGACGTCCAGACGGGTCACGAGAACGTTGGTGATCTGAGAGAGATCCGTTTCGGCGACGGGATTGCGCATGGTTGCGATCACGTTCCAGCCCTGGGCTGCGAAGAGTCTGGCGGACGCTTTCCCAATACCCGACGATGTCCCGGTGATCAAGACGGTCTGCTTCATGTTTGGTTCATCCATTGAAAACGATAATAGCCGTGTTCTCGCCAGTTAAACTCGGGGTGTGGATGCTGAAAAAGTCCGCCTCAGTGAAACCGCCCGACGCGAAAAACACTGGCGGCGCTGGGGCCCTTATGTTTCCGAACGCGCATGGGGAACGGTGCGCGAAGATTACAGTCCGGACGGAACGGCTTGGGATTATTTTCCGTTCGAACAGTCCCATTTGCGTGCCTACCGCTGGGGCGAGGACGGTATCGCGGGCTTTTGCGACAACCACCAGCGCCTGTGCTTTGCCTTGGCGTTCTGGAACACGCGGGACCCCATCCTCAAGGAGCGCCTTTTCGGCCTGACCTGCCATAACGGCAACCATGGAGAAGATGTCAAAGAGCTCTACTATTATCTCGACGCGACGCCGACCTACTCCTACCTGAAGTGCCTGTACAAATATCCCCAAGCTGAGTTTCCATACCAGCAATTGCAGAATGTGAATCGCAGCCGCACCCGGAACGATCCCGAGTTCGAGTTGATTGACACCGGTGTGTTCAATCAGGACCGGTACTTCGACATTTTCACCGAATACGCCAAGGTGGACGCCAACGACGTGATGATTCGCGTCACCGTGACCAATCGCGGACCCGATCGCGCGCCGATCCACGTGCTGCCGTCGCTATGGTTTCGCAATATGTGGTCTTGGAACCCGGAGGCGAAGCGCCCCGCACTCTGGAAGGCTGGTGAGGGGAACATCGACATTCAGCATAATTCCCTCGGGGCCTATCAGTTCAGTTGCGAAGGTCAACCCGAATTGCTGTTTACGGAGAATGAATCGAATGCGTCCACCCTGTGGGGTTTACAAGACGGACAACCATACGTCAAGGACGCCTTCCACCGGCGCGTGATTCATAACCAGGTGGAAGCGGTCAATCCGGCCGAGCGTGGCACGAAAGCATGCGTATGGTACCGTTTGGATCTTGCCCCAGGGGAAACCCAGGTGCTTCACATGCGCTTGACCAGCCGCCCTGAGCCGTCGCAACTGGTCTCCGATGAAGCTGGGATCTTCGCAGAACGAATCGCCGAAGCAGACGAGTTTTATTCGTTCGCTCCCGCGACACTTTCAAAGGACGGGAGGCTTGTGCAGCGGCAGGCTTTCGCCGGGTTGCTGTGGTCCAGACAGTTTTATAACTTCGTGATCGAGGACTGGTTGAAGGGCGATCCCGGATTGCCCCCTCCGCCGGCCAGCCGCCTGAACGGGCGCAATGCACACTGGGTCCACTTGTACAACAAAGATGTCATCTCGATGCCGGACAAGTGGGAGTATCCGTGGTACGCCGCGTGGGACCTGGCGTTTCACATGATTCCGATGGCATTGGTCGATCCGGACTTCGCGAAGGGCCAGCTCCGGCTCTTGCTGCGGGAATGGTATATGCATCCGAACGGACAAATCCCGGCGTACGAGTGGGCATTCAGCGATGTGAATCCGCCGGTGAATGCGTGGGCCTGCTGGAGAACTTTTCAGATCGATCGCAAGCTCTCAGGGCATGCGGACTACAAGTTCCTCGAAAGCGTGTTTCATAAGCTGTTGCTGAATTTCACGTGGTGGGTGAACCGCAAGGATTCAGAGGGAAACAACATTTTTGAGGGGGGCTTTCTTGGTCTCGATAACGTCGGGGTCTTCGACCGTTCCGCTCCACTGCCAACCGGCGGTTATATTGAACAATCCGACGGAACGAGTTGGATGGCGATGTACTGCTTGAACATGCTGAAGATCGCGCTGGAACTAGCGACCAGAGTGGACCCGATCTACGAGGACGTGGCCAGCAAGTTCTTCGAACACTTTCTGTACATTGCGAACGCGATGAATGGGATGGGGGATGCCGGCTTGTGGGACGATGACGACGGGTTCTTCTATGACCGTTTGCGGCTGCCCGATGGGAGCGGGAGGCTGATGCGGCTTCGGTCGATCGTCGGCCTGATTCCGATTTTCGCGGTGGACACGCTCGAACCCGAAGTGATCGACCAGCTGCCCGGTTTCCGCCGCCGTATGGAGTGGTTCATGAAGCATCGAACGGACCTCTGCGGAAACATCGCGTCGCTTGCGCGGGAAGGTATGGAGTCACGCCGGCTATTGAGCTTGCTCGTACGCACCCGCCTGGTGCGCGTGCTTCAACGAATGCTCGATGAAACCGAATTTCTTTCGCCGCACGGCATACGGTCGATATCCAAGTTCCACGAAGCGAATCCGTTTCGCATGAATGTAGATGGCCACGATTACCGCGTCGACTACGAGCCGGCCGAATCCAACACTGGGCTGTTTGGGGGGAATTCCAATTGGCGGGGACCGGTCTGGTTTCCGGTGAACTATTTGCTGATCGAGTCGCTGCAGCGGTTCGGCTATTATTTCGGCGACGATTTACAAGTCGAATTTCCGACTGGTTCCGGACGGCGCATGAACCTCAGCCAGGTCGCTTGCGAGCTTTCGCGCCGTCTCTCGCGGATCTTCCTGCGCGATTCGAACGGACGGCGTCCAGTTTTCGGCGGAGCGGAAAAATTGCAGCACGATCCAAACTTTCGGGACAATCTTCTGTTCTATGAGTATTTCCATGGCGACAATGGAGCCGGCATCGGCGCCAGCCACCAGACCGGCTGGACCGCGGTGGTTGCGAAGCTCCTCCAACAGAGCGGTGAGTAATTGGTGTGGGGCGTCCGCCCCACATGCCGTGGTTTTGCGGGAGTGCGATGTATCCTGGCTAGTATGAGGCTTGTGGCTTGAATCGCATCTCCCTGGCATTTCGCAGTTTTTTCTCCATACTGTTCGGCGGTACGCTCCCCTCCGATATCGCGCAGGAGTTCGGCTATTCGAAGGTGGTGCCGATCAAGACCGCCCCGGCTCCGGTACCCCAGGCCGGGCCCGTGGATGGCGCGGTGCAGATCCTCTCGATTCTTCAGCGAGACGCGCGCCTGGTCGATTTCCTGATGGAGGACGTTTCGGGATATTCGGACGAGCAAGTGGGCGCTGCGGTGCGTGATGTTCAGGAGCAATCGCGGCAATCGCTGCAGCGATATATGCGCCTCCAGCCGGTGATCGATGGAGTGGAGGGTACGTTCACGAAGACGGCCGGTCTGGATGACGCCGCGGTGAAGCTCCTCGGAAATGTGCCACCTAGCGGCAAGGCGCCGGGAGGAACGCTGCGTCATAAAGGATGGAAGGCCGAAGGCGTGAACCTGCCGTCTTTGGGCGCGCCGCTCAAGGTGCTCGCGCCCGCCGAGATCGAGATCGAATAACCGATGAATATCGGAATCGACCTTGGCACGACCAACTCCGCGCTGGCTTTCATTGATCCCAAGGAGGCGGCCGACACCGACTTTCCTGCGATTCGAGTGCTGGACATTCCTCAATACGTCGCGCCGGGCCGTATAGAGCCGCGCCGGACGCTGCCGTCATTCTTGTATCTGGGCGATCAGGAATATGTCGGCGCGTACGCGCGCGAACAGGGCGCGCTGGTTCCCACCAAGTGTGTCCATTCCGCGAAGAGCTGGCTATCGAACCCAGCCGTCGATCGCACCGCCAAGATTCTGCCGTGGGACGCGCAGGAGGCTGGCCGCGTGCTTTCGCCGGTGGAGGTGTCGGCGCGAGTTCTGAAGCACCTGGGCGGCGCGTGGGAAAACGAGCATGGGTCGCCTTTGAGCGAACACAACGTCGTACTCACCGTTCCGGCGAGTTTCGATGAAGAGGCCCGCGAGCTGACCGTAATGGCTGCCCGCGATGCAGGCATCGAGAAGCTCACGCTGCTCGAAGAGCCAGCCGCGGCTTTTTATTCGTGGATCGCGAATGACCTGGCGCGATCTCAGAAGAATCTCTTCGACGGCCAAACCGTGCTGGTGTGCGACGTGGGCGGCGGCACCAGCGATTTCACGCTGATTCGCGTCAAGCGTGAAAACGACGTCGTCGATTTTACTCGTACTGCGGTCGGCAAGCATTTGCTTCTGGGCGGGGACAATTTGGATCTCACCCTGGCATGGCTGGTCGAATCGAAGTTAGGCAAGACGCTTTCCATTCGCCAGAGGAGTGGGTTGCGGCGCCAGTGCGCGTCCGTCAAGGAACGGCTTCTTTCTGACTCGAATTTGAAGAGCGTGGAAGTGACCGTGCTTGGCGGTGGATCGTCGCTGGTCGGCGGCACCATGAAGTCGGAGATCACGCGAGAAGAAGTGCTCGAACTCGCGCTGGACGGGTTCCTGCCGGGATGCGCCCGCGACGACAAACCCAAGGACGAAGAGAAAAGTCCATTCCGGGAGTTAGGCTTGCCCTACGTCTCCGACCCGGCGGTCACACGCCACCTGGCCGCGTTTCTTTCGACCGCGGGCGAGGTTGCTCCGGACGCGATCCTGTTCAATGGCGGGTTCTTCATTCCGGAGATCCTCCGCCAGCGCGTCGCCGACGTTATGGAACATTGGTACGGCCGGCGTCCAGTAATCTTCGAGAATCGCGACCTCGACCTGGCGGTTGCTGTGGGCGCTGCGTATTATTCATACGTCCGGGCGACGGGAGCAGGTCTGCTAGTTCGCGGCGGTCTTCCCCGCGCGTACTTCATCGGACTAGGGGGCGGAAACACAGAGGCGCTGCGTACTATGTGCCTGGTTCCGCGCGGAGCGGAAGAAGGATCTACTGTCGAACTGGATCCAGGAAATCTGGAATTGATCACCAACAAACCTGTGTCCTTCCGTTTGTACAGCTCTCGCGCCCGCACCGAGGACCATGCGGGCGACCTAGTCGAGTTCCCCGCCCGCTCCTCTGACGAAGAGCTGCATCTGCATGCGCCCTTGAATGCCGTGCTGCGCTTCGGAAAGGCAGGCGAGCGCCTGGTGCCTGTGAAGCTGGGCGCAAAGCTCACTGAAGTGGGAACGCTCGAAATCTGGGTCGACTCGAAAGCGAGCGAGCACCGCTGGCGATTGCAATTTGAGCTGCGAAAGGCCGCTGCAGCGGATGGCCCGTCGCGACCCGCGGCGGTGATCAGCGACGAAATGCTGGTGGTCGCCGAAGCCCTGATTCCCGCGACGTTCGGCGACGGCAGTTTGCCTCCCGAACAATTACCCGCCAGGCTGGAGCAGGCGCTGGGTTTGGGCCGCCTGACTTGGCCAGTTTCAACGATTCGAAAGCTGGCCGATCGCATGTTGGACCTAGCCGACGGGCGCAAACAGAGCGCGGCGCATGAGGCGCGATGGCTGAACTTGTGCGGATTCTGCCTCCGACCGGGCTTCGGGTTTCCCGGTGATGACTACCGCATCGAGCAGGCGCGGCGAGTCTACGCCAGCGGATTGCAGTTCGCCAATCAGGTTCAGAACGAGATCGAGTGGTGGATTTTCTGGGGACGCGTGGCGGGTGGTCTGAATAAGAATCAGCAGGCAGACTTGTTTCAGCGGGTTTCCGCAACGCTGCTTCCGCGCGCCGCCAAACGCCCTCGCGTAAACCCGAGCCTGCTACGTGAGATGTGGCGCGCGGCCGCCAGCCTGGAACTTCTGCCGATCGCGACCAAGACCCAGTTGGGCGACGAGCTGCTCGCCCGCATCGTGAAAAACGATTTCGTCGATACAGGCTTGTGGTGCCTCGGCCGTTTGGGCGCGCGGAAACTCTTCTATGGTCCGATCAATCAGGTGCTTCCGGCCTCGACTGTCGCCCGATGGCTGGGGCCACTGCTAAAGATCGAGAAAGCGGAAGACGCTGCCGGTGCGATGGCGCGGCGCACCGGGGATTCCACCCGCGATCTGCCCCTGCCGACGCTCGAATTAGTGCGCCAGGCGTTTCCGGATCTGGATCTCGACGCCGAGCCGGAGGGGGGTCTCGCCGCCATGGGACGCGTTTTCGGCGAAGAGTTGCCTGCGGGTCTCGTGTTTCATGGATGAAGGCGAGCTTATCGAGCGGATCCGCCGGCAATCGCGCAACGGACGAAAGATTACGTTGGGAATCGGCGATGACTGCGCGATCTTTCGCCCTCGCGCCCACCAGGACCTGCTGTTCACCACCGATCAGATGATTGAGGATGTGCACTTTCGGCGCTCGCAGAGTCCGGAAGTGATCGGCGAAAGGGCGCTGGCACGTAGTTTGAGCGATATCGCAGCCATGGGTGGGGAGCCGTGCTTCTGTCTGGTTTCGCTCACGACTCCTTGTGAAGAGCACTGGATCGACGGTTTTTACAAGGGATTACTACGTCTAGCGAAGCGGACGGGCACAGCGTTGGCTGGGGGCGATCTGGCCCGGGCGGACAAGATTTATTGCGACGTCACCGTATGTGGCGCCATTCGCCGCGGAGCCGCGCTTCGGCGGGATGGGGCACGACCCGGCGACATGATTTGTGTTTCCCAACGCCTCGGTAAACCGTGGGATCGCAGAATCGAGCCTCGACTTGGCCTTGGCAAGAGCTTGGTGGGACGCGCGACCGCGTGCATCGATTTGAGCGATGGTTTGTCGCTCGACCTGCACCGGCTCTGCCTCGCGTCGGGTGTCGCGGCTGAAGTTGATCGCGTTCCCATCGTGCGCGGTGCGACTCTTGATCGTGCGCTGCATGGCGGCGAAGATTACGAACTGCTCTTCACTCTTCCGGCCGACAGACCGCTCGTAAGAGGAACGACCCGGATCGGAACAATCGTGCGCGGTACGCCAGGCTCGGTTCTTTTTCAAGGCCAGCCGCTCCAGCCAATGGGGTACGATCATTTTCGAAGACCATGAATGACCCCGCACCAATCCTGGATCTGATCGAAGCTTTCCGCCGTTCTAAAACCATGTTCGTGGCGGTGAAGCTCGGCATCTTCGACGGAGAACGTCCGCCCGGAGCGGGCATGGATCGCCTGCTCGATGCCTGCGTCGGGCTCGGCCTGCTCGAAAAGCACGGCGCCGAATATTACAACACCGCGGTAGCGGACGAGTATTTGCGCCGGTCGAGTCCACGAACGCTGGCGGGTTATATCCTCTATTCCAATTCCGCGTTGTACCCGATGTGGGGGAACCTGGAAGAAGCCGTCATCGAAGGGACCAATCGATGGACGCAAACCTTCGGCGGCGAGGGCTCGCTATTCACCCACTTCTTCAAGACCGAAGAATCCAAGCGCGAGTTCCTGACAGGCATGCATGGATTCGGCATGCTCACTTCACCGAAGATTGTCGCGGCGTTCGATCTTTCACGCTTCCGCCGATTGGTGGATCTGGGTGGCGCGACGGGCCATCTCGCCCTCGCGGCCCGTGAACGTTATCCGGAGATGACGGCGATCCTGTTCGATCTGCCGCAAGTGATCGATTTCGCACGAGAACGAGTAGGCGATCGAGTCGAGCTCATCGCCGGCGACTTCTTCACGGATCGACTACCAGTCGCCGATCTGTTCGCCGTCGGCCGGATTCTACATGATTGGAGCGAAGACAAAATCGCCAAGCTCCTGGACCGCATTTACGCCGCTTTGCCGCCGGATGGAGGATTACTGATTGGCGAGAGGCTCCTGCAGGAGGATCGACGGGGTCCGGTTGCGACGCAGATGCAATCGTTGAACATGCTCGTCTGTACCGAGGGCCGGGAGCGCACTCTGAGCGAGTATACGGGGCTGCTTAAGGCCGCTGGTTTTAGAGAAGTGCGCGGTCATGTAACCGGGACTCCGCTCGACGCGATCCTTGCTATTAAGTAGCAGAAGGTAGAATGATGAGGATGCATCAACGACTCTTCTCCTGCCTGTTCTTCACTGCGCTGCTTCCGGCATCCGTATTCGCGCAGTCACAATTTACATCCTCGTCTGCGGACGCTCTACCATCTGAGCTGGGACCGGCGATTCAGGGTGTACTAAATCCGTCAGGCACGAAGATAATGACGCAACAAGGCGCTACAATTCTCGAGATCTGGTTCCGGTCTTCCCTTCCCGCCGGGAGTTCGGCTAAAGAAGATCACGTGACGCTTCCGATGATCCCCAAGGGTGCGCTGGTGGGGGCCATGCGCGTCTCGGGTCCGGCTACAGATGCGCGCGGTCAGACGCTGGCGCCCGGCGTCTACACGTTGCGTTACGGTGTTGCCCCAGACAATGAAGGTCATAAGACGGTCGCACCCCAGCGCGATTTCATGCTGATCTCGCGCGCGGGGGACGATCAGAAGCCCGACGCGATTGCAGACGTGGACGCGTTGATCAAGCAGTCCGCGAAAGCTTCCGGCACGCAGCACGCGGCCGTGTACAGCATCTGGAAGGCGGGGAGCGATTTTCCCGGCTTTACGTATGAGAACGAGGCGGACTGGGTCCTGCAGTCGAAAATTGGGAACGTCCCGATCTGCACCACCGTGGTCTGGAAAGAGTAATTCTCTGCTGATTCCAGTCGCGATCACTGCTGTTGCGATTCTGAGTGCCGCCTGTGGCATTTGGATCACTTCGGTTCACGCCTTGTCACGCCGCATGGTGGCTTTCAGCGGCGGGGCGCTCATGGGCATCGCCGTGTTCTGGGTGCTGCCGGAGATGGCGGAATTTCTTAAATGGCCCGCGGCGCTGGCATGGATCATGGGCGGCTTTGCTTTGCTGTGGGTGGTGGACCGTTATGTCTATCCGGTATGCCCGGCGTGCTCGCCGGGGCACGATCACGAACATTGCGAAACACGCTTGCACGGCTTCGCAACCCCTCTGCTTGCGGCTGCGGCGCTGCATAGCGCACTTGACGGGTGGAGCGCCGTTGCCGCGCAATCCTCCAGTTTCGGACCGGCGTTCCTCCTGGGGATTGCGGCGCACAAACTTCCGGAAGGTATCGCGCTGGGGGTAATCGCTCGGGCGGCGATGGAGAGGCGATCCACCGCTT
>JBEKBK010000115.1:0-18520 GCA_050015435.1 Bryobacteraceae bacterium | reverse complement strand
GCAACGGCTGGGATCCGCATCATCATCAGCCCACCGACGTGTTCACGACCTTCAACGACGATGATTTTCGCCTCGGCTTGAATGCGGCGCAGACTACGCTCGGCGCCATCGCTGAGCTCACGGGCGCAAAGATGGCGTCGTTAACGGCCGGCGGCAGAAACTAAGAAACAAATCTTTCGGAATCGACTCTCCTTGCGATAGGGCGCCGCACGCCTCGATGTGCTCATTTTGTTGGTAAGCCAATTGCACGTTGGGATATCGAGGTCGCACAGTGCCAACAACTTCTTCGAAATACATCTTGCTGGCCGAGGATAATCCAGCAGACGTTTTTTTGGTGCGTCAGGCGCTCGCGGGAAGTGGTGTCCTGTTCAACCTTCGAGTGGTCTCAGACGGTGATGAGGCGATGAGCTTTATTGACGGGCTGGAGCGCGGGTCAGCGCTTGGGTGTCCTGAGTTGCTGCTTCTCGATCTGCATCTTCCGAAGCGGGACGGCGACGAAGTTCTTCAGCGCCTGCGGGCCAGCAAGCGGTGTGGTCAGACTCCGGTCGTGATCCTCACCTCGTCGGATTCTCCGCGAGACATGGAACGGGCTTCCCGGTACGCTGCGCTACGCTATTTTCGAAAGCCCTCTAATCTCGGCGACTTCATGAATCTCGGCGAGGTAGTAAAGAGCATTCTTGAAACGGCATCGCCTGAAGGTGACGCGCCAGCACCAGCGTAGAATTTTTCATTCCGGGAGAATCAGTGACTTGGAAACGGGCCTGAAAATAGCTCAAGCGTCTGTAAATAATTCCGTCTGGTTCGGCGGCGGAGAGATGGAAGCGCGCATTCGTGCGTTCGAGTGGTCCAACACTCCGCTGGGGCCGATCCAACAATGGCCGCAGAGCCTGCGCACCGTCTCCCATGGCCCACGGATGTTTGATCCCGAGGGCGGGGCGGTAGGCGTCGTTGTACAGCATGGTCAGCTCGCGGCGACGCGGTTCCGTTCACTCATTTGTTTCAGAACCTGGTCTCGAACGCGCTCAAATACCGAAGCGAAGCGCCTCCCCGGATCGTGATCTCCGCAAAGGACCACGGGGACGCGTGGTTGTTCGCCGTTCGGGATAACGGGATCGGAATTCCGAAGAGGTTCCAGACCCAGATATTCGGCATTTTCAAACGGCTCCACAATAAGAACGAGTACCCGGGCACCGGCATTGGCTCGCGATTTGTCAGAAGGTCGTCGAACGCTACGGCGGACGCATTTGGGTCGAATCGGAAGTAGGACAAGGTTCCACGTTTTTCTTTACTCTTCCCCATGCCTGAGGCGCCCCGTAGTAGAAATGTCCGTCCAATCGTTCTGGTCGTTGATGAAACCCCGCGGACGTAAATCTGATTCAGGAGGCTTGTGACGAGGAGCATATCGATTGCGGCTTTTGGGTGGTCGAAGACGGCGCTGGGGCGATTGAGGAGATCGAACAGTTGGATGCCGACGAATCCCGTCCTTGTCCGGATATTGTTCTGTTAGATCTGAACTTGCCCAAGGTAAGCGGCGAGGAAGTCCTGAAGCGAGCCCGTTCGAGCCGCAGAGGTCACGATCTGAAGATCCTGATTGTCAGCTCTTCCAATTCGCCTTCGGACCGCGAACGGGTCATGCGATTTGGCGCTACCGACTATTTCCGTAAGCCGTCAACCCTCGAGCAATTCATGGAGCTGGGCCCTAGAGTGCGGCGCCTGCTTCAGTCGTAACCATCTTTCAGCCGCGAAAGTGCTTCTTCAGGCCTTGCCAGCATTCGTAATACTCATGCTGCAAGATCTTGGTCTCGAGCGCGAACTTCGTGGGCCGAATCACTAGTTGAGTTTCAAACATGAAAGCCAGAGTTTGATCGATGTAGCGCGGCTCGAGCGGGGCTTCGATCGCTCGCTCGAATGTTTCAGCGTCCGGACCGTGTCCAGCCATGCAATTGTGCAGGCTCGCTCCGCCGGGCAGGAATCCTTCGGCTTTTGCGTCGTACTCCCCGGTAACGAGTCCCATGAACTCATTCATCATGTTGCGATGAAACCAGGGCGGGCGAAAAGTATGGTTCGCCACCAGCCAACGCGGCGGAAAAATCGCAAAGTCGGCACTGGGAGAGGTGAGCACGGTGTAGATCGAAGGATCCGGATGGTCGAAGCTGACGGTGTTGATGCAGTTGAAGTTCGCCAGGTCGTATTTATAGGGCGCGTAGTTCCCGTGCCAGCCCACCACGTCGAGCGGTGAATGATCGATGCTGGCGATCCATAGCCTTCCCAAGAACTTTGCGACGATTTGAAACGATCCTTCGCGGTCTTCATAGGCTGCGACGGGCGAAAGAAAGTCCCTGGAATTCGCGAGGCCGTTCGCGCCGATCGGACCGAGCTCTGGAAGGCGGAAATGCGCACCGTAGTTTTCGCAGATGTAACCGCGGGCCGCGTCGTCAATCAGCTCGGCGCGAAATTTGAGTCCGCGGGGCAGCACGCAGATTTCGCCGGGAGATACCGAGAGGATACCCAGCTCCGTGTGAAGCCGGAGCGCGCCCTGCTGCGGCACCAGCAGTAGCTCTCCGTCGGCATTGTAAAAGAACTTGTCCTGCATGGACCGGTTGGCGGCGTAAATGTGAATCGCCACGCCGGTTTGCAAGCTCACGTCGCCGTTGCCTCCGATGGTCACGATCCCGTCCACGAAATCTGTAGGGTTATCTGTGGGTATAGGAAAAGGATCCCAACGCATCTGGTTCGGCGGGGTGGGAACTTCGTCGAACGGGCCACTTCGGATGAGTCGGGCCGGGATCGCGTCAAATGGTTTGTGCGTCACCGAAGGCCGTATCCGGTAGAGCCAAGCGCGCCGGTTGGCGGCTCGCGGAGCTGTGAAAGAAGTCCCGCTGAATTGTTCCGTATATAAGCCGAGCAGATGGCGTTGCGGCGAATTCTGGCCACGGGGCAGTGCGCCGGGCATTGCTTCGGTCGCAAATTCGTTGCAAAAGCCAGATTGATAGTGCAGGTCCGGTAATGGCATACAGTACTAATTTCATGATCGCGCCCGCGCCAGCAGACTGACAATTTTTTCGACACTTTCTGCAAGTCGCACGTCGAACATATTGAGGAGAGCGCCGCGGAGGAATGGCGGAGATCGGAAATGAAAAACGTACACACCAACAACCGGAAACATTCGGCGGCCCCGGCGAGCCAGGAGCCGGGAAGGAAACGTAGAAAGCGGGAGGTCTACTACACTCCCGAGGCCATCACGCTAAAATTGCTGGCTGCCATGGGCGTCGAACGGGGTGTGCGGTTCCTGGACGCTTACGGCAAGTTTATCTTCTCGCGGCCGTAAACTGCCTTAAACTTTCTCCGGCTCGGCTCGATAAGACAATCGGAGCCATGAAGCCGCAGCAGGATGACCGGCCGCAGAACGATCGAATGGCCGCATTCGACCGCCTCATCGATGACTTGCTTGGGCCGGCCACGCCGAGGAGCAGGTTTGAACCGTGGGAAATCGAGATCCTCCTGGATATCGATAGCTGCAATCTGCCGGCTTCCTCTAAACGCGAGACTTTGCTGCGAAAGTACCAGAAAGCGGCCAAGCGCCGGGTACAGAGCGGGCGTCCGCTGATAAAGCTTTCCGAGTATCTGGATTCGATGAAGGCGCAACCTCAGGGACGCAAAACGGCGGCCCAGGAGAGCGACGCGGAATCTTCCACGATGGCCAAAGTTCGCATCCCGGCCCGCTAATCTTAATGGCCCGCGCGCGCGTGTTTTGCCGCCGCCGGCTGCGGCAGGTCGATTGCCACCCGGCTTGCCTCTTCCAAATCGAGCATCAGTAGCCTGTGCTTGATACCTTCGAGCACCGCCGCTTTATAGGGCGAGTCGGGCATGGACTCAACGACACTCCATCGGTAAAGTTCCCACTGGCGTTCGTTCACAGGTTTTCATGGAGAGCGGAACGACGGCGTCCCGAAGCATCTCGGACGTCAATTCCGATTAGCAGTTTGGAGGACTGTGTCCCGCTCTCCAAAGCATGGTATGTTTCCGGCAGTCGATGCTCAATGACCTTACGGTAAGGGCCTGTACCGGTACCCCAATAGAACTGAAGGCTAGCGGGCCGCGCGCGTCGGAGAATTGCCTACGGGGCCGGCGCCTTTCAAAGCGCAAAGGGCGCGGCGCGCACCGCGAGATGGATCAGGAACTATTTCGCGGCGCGCTCCGTTTTGCGCGAGTTCGTTAGAAGATCGTCGAGCTCATACAGACGGCCGTTCGCGATCACGCGCTTCACCTTGTGGGCGTTGGCAATGTCCTGCAGAGGATTTCCATCCACGATCACGATGTCGGCAAGCTTTCCCGCCTCAATCGTGCCCGCGTCCAATCCGAGCGCCTTCGCGGAATTGGCTGTGGCGGCCTTCAGCGCTTCGTAGGGCGTCATACCCGCGAGAATGTAGGACTCCATCTCGCCGTGAAGATTAAAGCCGTTGGGCGTGTCCGTACCGGCCACGATGAGCCCGCCGGCATGCATCACATCCATCACCATCTTGCCGTTGCCGCCGACATCGCTGAACGCCGGGTTCCGCGAGGTTCTAGGCTCCGCTACCTGCGCCTGCATCCAGGCTGGATACAGCTTGAACCGCGGATCGGAGCGCATCGTTGGTTCGTTTTCCATGAGCTTTTGCAAGCCCGGCTGTGAAATCATCGGGCACAGAATTCTTCCCGATTTTCCGAAAAGCTGGATTACGTCCTCGTAACTGCGTTGCAGCGTCGCAATCTTCGGCGAGTATCCGCGGCGGCTGGTCGCCCCAGTGTGCTCGGTACTATCGACGCCCACGAATGCTGCTGGATAAATCTCGTGCGTGGCCACCGGTATGCCAACGCTGTGCGCGAATTCCACCATGCGCTTCTGTTGCAGATCCGGCAGGCGCACGTAGCTCTTGATCAGATCATGCTGCAAGACTTCGGCACGCTTCAACTCCATTTCGAATTGCCCGGGACTGGAGATGGCGATTCCCATCTTGTAATACACTCGCTGCCACTCCATTAGAAACCCGGTCCCGTAAACGCGGGGGCCTGGGCGCACGCCCGCTTCGTTGGCTTCCCGATCTTCCACGGCCTCATACGGAGTGTTGCCGGGGCTCCGCACGGTCGTGATGCCGAACGAAAGCCATGCCCGGCCCTGCGCTTCGCCGAAGTCCTTTTGCAAGTGGGAGTGATATTCGATCAGACCCGGCATAGCCGTCAAGTTCGAGGCATCCACAACGGTGGCGCCGGAATGGAGGCTCGCCGAATGCGCTTGCACGCTCTGGATCCGATTACCCTCGATGACGATGTCAACATCGGCGCGAGCCGTCTGAGATCTGCCGTCGACCAGTTGCCCCGCGTGGATGACCATACGGCCTTTCGGAATACTCGGCGTGTACGTGAGATCCACCGGAATTTCACGCGTCTCGCCCGTCTCGAGATCGATGGTCTTCAACTTATCCATCGATTGATACAAGATGTGTTTAGAATCGCCAGCCCAGCTCGGCGCGTGGGCGCTCTCCGTCGTGATGTGGCGCGGCGGTCCCAGCGGCTCACCCGTGGCGGCTACCGGCCACACGGCGAGCACGCCTTCATAGATCGCCGCCATCTTTGTTCCGTCCGGCGACCACACCGGCCCGCAGCCGCCACGCGAATCGATTGAGAGATTCGGCACGGGCGCGTACCATTCGTCGACACTTGCGCCCTCCGAGGCCATGGTCAGGACCTGGTTGGTTCCCTCACGAAAACGCTTGGAATACGGAGAAACCATGGCGATCGCGATCTTCTTTCCGTCGGGCGACCACGTCGGTATTCCGGGACCGAAGAGCGATTTGTGAATCTTGGTGACCTTGCCAGTCGCCACGTCCACCACTGATACACTGGCAGCGCGCCACATCCCGTCGACGTCGAAGAAAGCGATTCGTTTCCCGTCGGGCGACCACGTTGCACCCTGTGGCTGGGTCGTCAAGTGCGTGAGCTGGCGATCCTGGCCGGTCTTCATGTTACGGATCCATAACTGGAGCAATCCGCCGCCTTTATCAGACGAGTAGACGAGTTGAGTGCCGTCCGGAGACCACGCCGGGTCCGTGTCGAGATATTTGTCCTTGGTGAGATTCTCCGGCTTGCCACCGATCGGCATCACGTAAATATCGCCCACGGCTGCAAAGGCGACCTGTTTCCCATCCGGCGAGATTACGGGACGGACCAGACCGAGGGCCTTGCGCGGCGCGGTGGAATCGAAATCGCGCTTGTGCGTTACCAGGGTCGGCGTAACGGTAAGAGTCGCCTTGAACGGGATGGTTTGCACATTCCCGCCAGTGAGTGACCGCTTCCGGATCTTTCCGTCGGAAACGTAATAGAAATCATTGGCAGACGCCCAGGAGACCCGAAACGCGAACGCATTCTCGTCGGCGGTGATCGTCTTACCATCTACTTCAAGACGGCTGGTACGATCGGCGTCGGAGTGATAAACAATCTTGCCGCTCGGCGACCAGGACGGAGCGTCAACGTGGCCGGAGGCGGTTGATACCATCCGCTCCGTGCCGTCAGCCGCGTTCACGGCCCATACCGATTGCCCACCATCGCGCGCGGATGCGAAGGCGATCTCCCGGTCATCTGGCGACCAGCTCGGCATGTAGTCGTCGGCGGTATTCTTGGTCAACTGACGCAAGTCGCCCGTGTGCACATCGAGTACCCAGATGTTATAGTCGCCACCCAGTGGATCGCCGCGATCGGACGAGAACGCGATTCGCGTCCCATCGTGCGACCAGACCGGCTCGCGATCGTCGAAAGGACCCCACGTCACCTTGTGCTGGTTGCTGCCGTCCGGCGCAATTTCCCAAAGATCGTACCCGCCGTCACGGTAGGCGAAGAAGGTGATCCATTTGCCGTCGGGAGACCAAACCGGCTGACGAGCGTCATTGTAGATGTCGGTGATGCGCTTGGCGGTGCCGCCGGAGGACGGCAGAGTCCAGATGCTGCCTTGGAGATCCATAGCGAGCGTCCGCCCGTCTGGCGAAACCGCAACCGCCATGGAGGTTCCTTCGCTTACCGTCACATCCACAGTGGATGCGGTGCCCGTCCGCGTCTGAGGAGCAAGCCAGCCGGCGCTCAACATCATCAAAACAGCGGCTACAAAAACCTTCACGTTACACCTTCCTTCGGCCGGGATGTTCCCCGCGATAACGGTAATCCGCTATTTTAGCTCGGTCATCATGCCGGGAAGGCTCCACTGCATATTCAGGCTGTTGGGGGCCCACTTATATTCGTCGGTCATCACCTTGGCGACTTCCGCCTGGCTCTTTCCTTGGCGGATCAGGCCGGTGACGCGCATCTTCAGCTTCTCCACGTTGTTGCGATAGGTGAGCAGACCCGCCTTGTCAGTCACGGGACCATGGCCAGGAATGACCGTCTCGAAATCGAGCGCTTTCATCACGGCGTCAAGCGTAGCGGCCCACTCCGCCAGGCTGCCGCCGCCTGGATAATCAATGAGCGGACTGGAGCCGGCCATCAGGTCACCAGTGTGAACAGTGCGCAACGCGGGAAAATACATGACGGCATCGCCATTGGTGTGCCCGCGGCCGTAGTAGTGTGCGCGCACTTCTTTCCCGCCCAGCCACACCGAGGCTTCCTGGGTGAAGGTGATCGGCGCGGGCGCGACTCCCGGAGGCGCGTTGGATTGCACGTGCTCCACGATATTCTTCCGCGCCATCGCGGTGGAGATGATCTGCGCCGTCGGGAGGAACTTGGCGTTGCCGCCGCTATGATCGGCGTGATAATGCGTGCTCAAGATGTATTTCACCGGTTGATTGGTGACGCTCTTGACCTTCTCCATGATCTGGTCGTGGTCCTGATCGTATTTGTCATCGATCAGGATGACGCCCTCATTGGTGATGTAGACCGCGACGTTGCCGCCGTCCCCTTCGATCTCATAGAGATCGTCCTTGACTTTGTTGAGGGTCAACTGCGGAGGCTGTTTGCCCTGATTCTGGGTATAAGCGACCCAGGATGCCAGCAGAAAAAAGACTCCAGCGGAGAAGCGCACGATCAGTGTCCGGCTCATGCCGGACACTATACCAGATTTGAGCCTACATACATCGGGGTGGGGCGGACGTTCTCCTCCGCGCCGGACCCCTGGTTTAATCAATGTGTCCGGCTCTATCAAACAAGCTCAACGCGGAGGCCGACGAGGCGTCGGCCGCGGTCCAGGGGGACCGCCCCACATTCCGGTCTAGTCGAAGATCACGGTCTTATTGCCATAGCACAGGATCCGGTGCTCCAGATGCCACGTCAGGGCCCGCGACAGGACCACGCGCTCCAGGTCCCTGCCCTTCTTGATCAGATCTTCCACCTGATCGCGATGGGAAACGCGCGCGACGTCCTGTTCGATGATCGGGCCATCGTCCAGCTCTTCGGTCACGTAGTGGCTGGTGGCGCCGATCAGCTTCACGCCTCGGGCAAAGGCCGCGTGGTACGGGCGAGCGCCAATAAAAGCCGGCAGGAACGAGTGATGGACGTTGATAATTCGGCGCGGATACTGCTGCACGAATTCCCGTGAAAGGATCTGCATGTAGCGAGCCAGGACCACCAGATCGATGCCTTCAGATTGCAGCAAGCCGAACTGCGCCTCTTCCACGGCTTTCTTCGAGCCGGGCGTCGTGGGAAGTAGATGGAACTGGATTCCATGAAACCGGGCGAGCGGCTCCGCATCCGGATGATTACTGATGATCATCGGAATAGTACAGCGCAGCTCACCGCTCTGGTAGCGATGCAGAATATCGGCGAGACAGTGCAGATACTGGGATACGAAGAGCGCGACCCGGGGACATTTCGACATCACCTCCAGACGCCAGCGCATACTGAGCTCCGTGGCTATTCCGCGGAATTCGCGCTCAAACCCGTTCAGATCGAAACCGTCCAGGCTCCATTCGACGCGCATGAAGAACAGCCCGGCCTCATGGTCCTGATGCTGGTCCGCATGGGCGATGTTCGCGCCGTGCCGGTAAAGAAGGCCCGCGACGGCCGCTACCAGCCCCTTCTGGTCAGGACAGTCGATGAGTAACACGGCTGCAGCTTGGAGAGCGGACCTCATCAATTATCCGACGATAACATTTAGGAGATCAGGCGAGAGCGGGACAATTCGTCTTTGCAAACGCTCGGGGGTGTGTCCGGGCATCGCGACGGTAGGTGGGTTCGTCCCGCTCTCAACACAAGCATCGTAGGGTTTTACGTCAAGCCGCTCAATGACCGCGAAGTACTGAACCGTACCGATACGTTCGGAGGATGGCCGGGAATTGCTCTCGGGCCCTAGGCTGGAGCGTGGTGCCAATGTCCAAATTGACGGCGGAGCCGCGCCCAGTGGGCGGTCGCCGTTGACCGCCCCGGCCGGCTCCAATGGATCCGATCGCCGGGCGAGAGAGCGCTATCCCCTCCGACTGGGGGTTCGGTATCGCGCGCTCGGACGGCCCGGTGTTTCCGGTCTGGGCGAAACTGCAAATCTCAGCAGTCAAGGAACTTATATCGCAACCGGGGCAAAACAGGAACTTATTGTCGGTTCGCGACTGGAGGCCGTATTGGAGTGGCCGATTCTGCTGGGAGGAAACACGACGCTGGAGCTCGTTATGTTAGGCCGAGTGATGCGGGTGGGCACAGATGGATTTGCAGTGGAGATCTGGAGGCACCGATTCAGGACGGCCAAGCGGCGTCCTGAATCGATCTTGATCGATCGGAATCGTAGGGAAGCGGGTTAGACTGCATCTACTGGACGCGAATATTTCTGCCGGGCTTGACCTTGTCCTGCTTTTTCTTGCTCTCTTTTCGCCCGTCGAGATCTTCCAAAGCCTGCTTCAGACCGGCAATCACGGCGCGATACTCGTTCACTCGCGAACGGCAGTCCGGGCAGTTGTCCACATGCTCGAGCAACTCCTCATCCTCCAGCCGGTCGAGTGCGCGCAACTCAATGACGTCATCGTCCACTTCGCACCGGACACTTCTTTCTACCGCCCGTTCCCGCCGGGCATGCCGAACTATTTTTGGTCGCTTCATGGTGATTGGAATTCCGTCAATAGACCCCTCGTGCCCAGATTTCATCTGGGGAATTCAGCCAAGAACGCGCCTGCGCTCAGAAATACCTTTCGCGCAGGAGGTACGGGAAGTACTAACGCTCAAGTTTCGTGAGCATCGATTGCGCGATCCCAAGCGGGATCTGCTAGCTTTGAATCAGACATATAACAGGTTTTGAATGTGATAGTTAGACTAAGAACGGACGCATCGCGCCACGGCGGAAATCCCCGAGCGAAGGCGTCCGGCAAAAACGCTGGTGGAGCGAGAGTAAAGTGAAAGCTTCGGTACATGCAGTGATAGCCCGTTAGGAACAGTACCACCGCTCAATCCCAGGTTCAATTCTCTAGATGGCATAGCCTAAACGGATTAGATCGGGCAGCATTGACAGTCTTGCCTAGTACTAACGTAAGAAACGAATAACACAGGGTCACATCGAGTACTAAACCGAAAGTATTAGTCTTTCAGTAGTAGTCCTGGGCATTTTGATCTCTTGGTTAAATCTCTGACATACTTGCAAGCGGCGGATCATGGACGCTGGTAGCGTGGGCAAACGTAACAATTCTCGTAAAGCCGTTCTGTTTCTCCCGCCGTATGCGGGTCCTTTGATCGGTCCGCCGCTCAGCTTGCTGAGCTTGGCCTCATCGCTGCGGGAAGGCGGCTTCGAACCGGTCGTCATTGATGGCGCGTTACAGCCGAACTACCCGAAGCTGATCCAGGAAAATATCCAGGACACCCTTTGTTTTGGGCTTTCCCTGCTAACCGGGCCGATGATTGGCCCTGCGATCGCGGCCGCGCGCGAAGTCAAACGGCTTTGCCCGGACCTCCCCGTAATCTTCGGCGGGTGGCATCCTAGCCTCCTGCCCGCGCAAACGCTGATGGAGGACTACGTGGACGCGGTTGTGCTCCACCAGGGCGAATTGACGGTGCTGGAAGTGGTCCGGAGATTAGCCACGGGAAGCGGCTTGGATTTACTGCCGGGTTGTTGGTTCAAGCGCAACGGACGAATTCAGCAAAACTCAGATCGTCCAGTCTCGCCGCTCTCGAAACTGCCGACGCCGGCTTACGATCTGGTGGATTTCGACGCGTATGAGGCCAACAGCGGTGAGCGCACTCTCCCCTACGCCACCAGCGTCGGTTGCCCGTACGCTTGCAACTACTGTACGGACACGGTGTATTACAACCGCCGCTTCAACGCGTATGCCGCCCGCCGCGTTGCGGACGAGATGACCGATCTGGCGCAGCGATACCGCTTGCGCAAGATCGCGCTGGTGGATTCCAATTTCCTAGTGAACACTGGCAGAGCCGTGGAGATCGCCCGAGGTCTGATTTCGGGCGGAGCGCGCGTCCAGTGGACCTTTCAGGCCTCCACGGATCTCATCTGCCGCATGCAGGACGCGGACGTGGAAGCCTTGGCGGAAAGCGGCGTTACGCACATCGGGTTCGGAACCGAGTCCGCCTCGGCGTCCATGCTGGAGAAGATGAACAAGCCTCACCAGAAGATCGGCGACATGTATGAAGCCGCGCGCAAATGCAAGGCCGCGGAAATTCGCGTGACCTACAATCTGATCTTCGGCTTTCCCGGCGAAACCGAAGCGGATCGCCGCGAAACCTTGCGGGTGATGGGCGAGATCGGAGATCGCTTTGAGAACGTGAGCTTCTCGCCCAACATGTTCACGCCCTATCCGGGAATACCCATTTGGCCCGAGTTGCGCAAACTGGGCATGAGAGAGCCGCAGTCTCTCGCGGAATGGAGCACCGTCGGCCTAGGCAGCACGCCCCTTCCGTGGCTGCATGAGGAACCGTATCTCAAAATCCGCCGTGGGATCGCGTACTTCCAGCTGACCAATGCGACTCGAAAGGCTCGCCGGAAATTCCGGTCGCCGACGGTTCGTCTGCTGCTCGACTGGGTGCGCAAGCCACTCGCGTGGCGAATCCGAAATTACGACTTCCGCTGGCCCGTGGAGTTGAGTCTCGCGGGCGCGCGGAAATGGCTCGTGATGCGGCGCTCCCTGCTGACCGGAAAAGCCCTGAAAGCCTGCTGACCAGGGTCGCGATCCCTCAAGAAAACGTCCAGGGTGGCCGATAGCCAAGCATGCCCAGTATGACAATGGTAGGGGAGGAAGCTGGAACTGCGCGTTCGGCTTCGGTGATGGACAATCCGTTCATGCCGACAACCTTGAGTCTGATTGGCAATACGCCAATGGTCCGTTTGACCGCCTTCGACACGGGCTGTTGCGCACTCTATTTGAAATTGGAATCGCAGAACCCCGGCGGGTCGATTAAAGACCGCATGGCGGTCGCGATGATCGAAGCCGCGGAGCGTTCCGGCGCGCTCAAGCCTGGCCAAATCCTGGTGGAGGCCACGGCCGGCAATACGGGAATCGGACTCGCGCTGGTCGCGGCGATCAAGGACTACCGGCTGATCCTGGCGATCCCCGATAAGATGTCTGCGGAGAAGATCGCCCACGCTCGCGCACTGGGCGCCGAGATCCGCCTGACTAGGTCCGATGTAGAACCGGGCCATCCCGATTATTATCAGGACCTGGCCGCGCGCATCGCTCGTGAGACTCCGGACGCGTATCACATCAACCAATTCGGTAATCCCGCGAATCCAGCGGCGCATGAAGCTACCACTGGTCCGGAAATCTGGCAGCAGTTAGAACATAAAGTGGACGCCTTGGTGTGCGGTGTCGGCTCCGGCGGCACCATCACCGGGCTCAGCCGATTCTTTGCGAGAGTTCAGCCCGATCTTGAAATGGTGCTCGCGGACCCGGAAGGTTCGTCGCTCTACGAATACGTTCGAACCGGCCGGCACGTGCCGTCGGGGAGCTATGCCGTGGAAGGCATCGGCGGAAGCTGCGTGCCCGCCGTTGCGGATCTTTCCCGGGTGCGCAAGGCTTACTCCATTTCGGATGCCGAAAGCTTCGGAATCGCGCGCGAGTTGCTGAAGCGCGCCGGAATTCTGGCCGGCTCTTCCTCGGGCACGTTGCTCGCGGCCGCGCTGCGCTACTGTCGCGAGCAATCGACTCCCAAATCCGTAGTGACCTTTGTGTGCGACACGGGAGCGAAGTACTTATCGAAGATGTACAACGACTACTGGATGCTCGACCAGGGCTATCTCGAACATCCACGTTCCGGTGACCTTCGCGATATGATCACGCGCGGCTATAACGAAGGCGCGGTCATCACCGTCGCTCCGGACGATACTTTGTTGACCGCGTTCCAGCGCATGCGGCTCGCCGATATTTCACAGGTCCCGGTGATGGATGCCGGCCGTTGCGTGGGAGTGCTGGACGAGTCCGATCTGTTGGTGGCGGTGCACAGCAGGGGGGCTGAATTCCGGTCGGCCGTCCGGACCGCGATGACCAGCCGGCTGGAGACCATCGCTCCGGGTGAAGGTGTTACCAGGCTCTACGATATTCTGGGTCGGGGATTGGTGGCTCTGGTACTCGATGGAGATCGGTTCCTGGGACTGATTACGCGCGCGGATCTGCTCAGCTATCTTCGCCGCCAGATGCAGTAAAGGGACCTAATTCAAGAAGAATGACGCCTCACCGATTTGGCACCCGCGCCATCCATGCGGGACAGGAACCCGACCCTTCGACGGGCGCCATTATGACGCCGATTTACGCGACGTCGACGTATGTCCAAACAAGCCCCGGCGTTCACAAAGGCTTCGAATATTCCCGCTCCCAGAACCCTACGAGGTTCGCGTATGAGCGATGCGTGGCGGATCTCGAGGGCGGAGCGCGCGGGCTCGCCTTCGCTTCCGGCCTAGCCGCGACCGCGACTATGCTGGAACTGCTGGACACCGGCTCGCACGTGATCGCTGGCGACGACCTGTACGGCGGCACATTCCGGCTGTTCGAACGGGTGCGCCGGCGCTCGGCCGGCCTGGATTTTACGTTTGTGGACCTGTCCCAGCCGGGGTCGCTCGAAAGCGCGGCCCGCCCGAACACGCGCATGATTTGGGTGGAAACGCCCTCGAATCCGATGCTGAAGATGACCGATCTCGAGGCCGTCGCCGAGGTTGCACACAAGCGCGGCTGGCTCGCGGTGGCCGATAATACCTTCGCCAGTCCCTATCTCCAGCGGCCGATGGAGCATGGATTTCAAGCCGTGGTCCACTCGGCCACCAAGTTTCTGAACGGCCATTCGGACATGATCGGCGGAGTAATCGTGACCCGCGAAGCGGAGTTGGGCGAGCGCCTCGCCTACCTGCAAAACGCGGTCGGCGGCATCGCGGGTCCGTTCGATTCCTTCCTGGCATTAAGAGGTCTCAAGACCCTGCATCTGCGCATGGAGCGCCACTGTTCGAATGCGCAGGAACTGGCGGAGTGGATGGAAGGTCATCCGGCGATCGAGCGCGTCATCTATCCCGGTCTCGATTCCCACCCGCAGCACAATCTGGCCCGTCGGCAAATGAAATCATATGGCGGAATGATCTCCGTGGTTTTGCGCGGCGATCTCGATTCCACGCGCCGGATTCTCGAATCCTTCAAAATATTCGCGCTCGCCGAGAGCCTGGGAGGCGTGGAGAGCCTCATCGAGCATCCGGCCATAATGACGCACGCATCCGTGCCCGCCGACCAACGCGCCGAGCGGGGAATCTCCGACACTCTGATCCGGCTCTCCGTGGGTGTGGAGGATGTCCAGGATCTGAAGGAAGATCTGGATCAGGCGCTCAACAGCGCGACCGCGCGGAGGACCGTGTACTGACGTGCGCGGCTCGGTAATGTTTCTGAGCCGTGACCGTAAGGGAGCGGTTGATCCAATCTCTAATTCCGGTGGGTAAGAGCGGCTTTTTCTTCAAGCAACGCACGCAAACGCCGCTCGAGACTTTCCACCCGCCGCGACAGCTCTTCAATCTGTTGACCTTCAGGATCCGGCAACTGCCCGTGCTCCAGGTCAAGGTGAACCGGTCCGCGAACCACCCGTCCAGGTATACCGACCACAGTGGAATTATTCGGGACCGCACGGATCACCACCGAACCTGCCCCGATCTTGACGTTGTCGCCAACGTGAATGTTCCCGAGCACCTTGGCTCCAGTTCCGATCACCACCTTATTCCCGATGGTAGGGTGCCGTTTGCCGCGCTCGTTCCCGGTGCCGCCAAGCGTCACACCTTGATAAAGCAGAACATCGTCTCCGACCTCCGCCGTTTCGCCGATCACGACCCCCATGCCATGATCGATGAAAAACCTCCGACCGATTTGCGCGGCCGGATGAATCTCGATTCCAGTAAGTGTGCGCGAGATTTGAGAGACGATGCGGCCCAACAGGCGAAATCCGCTGGTGTGCAGTTTGTGAGCCAAGCGGTGCAAGAGAATCGCGTGAAATCCGGGATAGCACAGCAGGATTTCAAGCAGACTCTTGGCCGCCGGGTCTTCACGGAAAATCGTGTCGATTTGCTCTTTGATTTGGCGAAACAAGGTGAGGTGCCCTCGGCTGTCTCTCAAAGAATAAATCCCGCTTCAAAGTGCCAGCGACAGTACTTTCGGTCTGAACGTAACGTCGCTTACCACGGACGTTAGGTCCACGTAGGATGAGATGCCAACCGAGGGTACGGAGATTCGAAGATCGGATCTAAATGTGAGCCGTTAAGCCGTCCTGCATAGGCCTGCCCGCTTCGAGCGATGCCAGAATTGTATCGAGATTCACCGGAGCGCGTCGGAAGACTTCGTCACCCACGGCGTCCGAGAGAGCGTTCAACACGGCCGAGCATCCGCCCCCGACCGGCGGTTCGCCGATGCCGCGCGCCCCAACCGGAGTCTCGGGATCCGGAATATTCACCGCGTCCCACTTCATGTCGACGGGTAGGTCCAGAATGGTCGGCGGCTTGTTGTAGTGAAAGCGCTTGGCCAACGGCAAACCGTAGTGCTGATCGTAGACCCACTTTTGTCCGATCGCATGCGCGATACCCAAGGTAGACCGTCCCAGCACCTGGCCGCCGAGCGCACGCGGATGAATCACGGTACCCACATCGGCAACGGCGAGGAAATCCACCAGCCGATACTTACCGGTTTCGAGATCCACCTCGACCTCGGCAAAGCTGGCGACATAGGAATACGACTGGCCATCGCGCGGATACTTGTCGCGGGCCGACACGACCAGCCCTTGGCCTGCCAGCGCGGCGACCGAAGCCTTCGTATATTTGTTGACGTCGTCAGGCGCCTGATGACCGTCGTAAATTCCGCCCAGCTCGATCGCTTTCTGCGCGGCCTGCGCCAGGCTCATGCCTGCTCCGCCACCTTTGCGGAAGACGCGCTCATTTGCGACTTCGTAATCCTCCGGCTTGCCGCCCAGGCTCTTAGCGGCGATCTCCTGCAGCCTCAGTCTGCCTTCCTCGGCCACCGAATGCGCGGCGCGCGTCATCGCATGGGTGGTCTGGCTGCCGCCTGACACGCAGGTCCACGGCAGGTTTTTCGCCGAACTTCCCCAGGTGATCTGGACCTTCTCCCACGGCACGCCAAGCATCTCGGCAGTCACGCGATGAACGTCACTCACCGATTCCGTGCCGAGGTTGCCGATACCGGATTGGATGTAGAGTTTACCGTCCGGCTTGAGCACAAATAATCCGTCGAATCCGATCGAGCCCCCGGAATAGCAACTCATCGAGACACCGACTCCTCGAACCATCGAGCCGCTGCGCTTCGGCCGCGCGACCCTCTCCTTCCACTGGAACTGTTCCGCGCCTCGATCGAGCGCTTCCTTGATGAACGCGCTGGTCGCGTAAGGGAGCTTTCCGTTGCCTCCCGGAGGGCCGAACGGAGCTTTGCCCTCGGGTGCATTCATCCTGCGGAGCGCGACCTGGTCGATCCCGAGCTTGCGCCCGGCTTTCGACAGCAGCGTTTCCATGATCGTGATGCCTTGCATCCCGCCGGGTGCGCTTTGCGCGCCGCGCGGTGGAGTATTGGTCAGCACCGTCAAACCGCGCCAGCGCATCGCCTGCGGCTGGTACAACAGCGATACGATGCGTCCTGAAGTGGGTCCGTCGCCGGTCGCGTCATACGGCCCGTTGTCGCAGATCACGAACATGTCCACGGCGGTAATCCGGCCTTCTTTGGAGAATCCTACTTTCATGCGTCCAATCAGGCTGGGACGCCCGCGGCCGATGTAGTATTCCTCCTCGCGACTCACGCGCATCATCACTGGGGCCCCCGCCTTCTTGGCGAGCAGCGCCGGGATGATTAACGAAACCGCAGCGGTTCCCTTGCTCCCGAATCCTCCACCGGTATATTCGCTGATCAGCACCACATTACTGGGATCGGTATTGAGCCAGCGCGCGATGGCGGGTACGGTCTGGGCTGTGCTCTGCGTTCCGGTATGGACGAACACTTTTCCGTTCTGCCAATACGCGAGGGCGGTGCGGGTCTCCAGGCAAATGTGACTCGTGTTGGGAGTCGAGAAGGTATGGTCCAAGACGAGCGCGGCGTTCTTGAATCCGGCGTCAACGTCGCCAAACTTCCATTCGTCGGTCGCCTTGCCCATCGGGAGGGCGCCGTCCTTGGCCTCGGCGAAATCCGCTTCGGTCCACTTGAGTTCCTGGACCATCGGAGGCGGCGGAGCTGATCCACGGCCTCCCGCGGGCGGGGTGGGCGACAGAGTTGGACGCATCCAGACGTTGCCCTGCTCCCGCGGATTCGGACCTCCCGGCCGGAGCGTCTCGAGAGGATCCACCGCGAATGGCAGCCGCTCGTATTCGATATTGATTTTCTCGATGGCTTCCACTGCGGTAAACTCATCCACCGCAGCCAGGGCAAGAATCGGCTCACCCTGATAGACGGGTTCCATCGTCAGACCGTGCTCGCCCAGCTTGTTGGCGCGAATCACGGTGCCGTTATCGGTAAGGCTGTCGGCCGGCGCGGGGAGATCGTCCGCCGTGAGGATTGCTTTGACGCCAGGCATGGCCAGCGCGGCGCTCGCGTCGATCCGGCGCACCCGCGCGTGGGGCAGCGGGCTCAACAGCAGCCGGGCGAACAGCATGCCGTCCGCTCGATAATCTTCGGCGTATTTCGCCGCGCCGGTGACTTTCGCGAACAGATCAGGAGTGGGGTAGTTCTTGCCGACCAGCTTGTGTTCGGCCGAGGTGAGTTTATTGGGCATGGTTCACGCTCCTTTGGAATTTTGACCCCATTGGAGCTGGGTGTCAACGGGCAGGGGCTACAGGCCTATTCGAGGGGCAACTCGACTTCAATCTCGGTACGAAATGCCGTGGAGGATTAGTGTCGGGTTCGCAGTCTCCCACCCGAGTTGAATCGCCTCGGTCGCGCGACAAGTCAGCGCATCGATCGACTTGCCTGTGACCAGAATTGTCGGGAGTTCTGGAACGTGCGCGCTGTACCCTGATTCGTCGCCCTTGATGAGAAGCGAGTACTTTCTGGTCATTCGGCCTCTTCTTTGATTCTAGTCTGCCGAAGAATAGCCTTGTAGGTGCCTAGCCGCACGTCGTCACCGA